>NZ_JBFUJB010000020.1:0-191171 GCF_056401575.1 Rhodococcus sp. P4_E4
CGGTCAAGGACTGGTCGGCATACGAGATCGCCGAACAGGTCGGACGCGGGGTCGCCGAGTTGTGGCCCAGCGCAGACCGACAGCGATACAACGCCCCCAAAATTCTGCTTGAACGCGGTCTGGTCACGGCGAGCACGGTAACGAAAGGCACTCAGCGCTCGCGCACGGTCTACTCCATCACCGACGAAGGTCGCACAGCGCTGAGTGACTGGCTCGCCACCCAGGCCACACCCCCCGCCTTGCAGTTCGAAGGCATGATCCGCGTGATCTTCGCCAACCAAGGCACGATCGCCGACCTGCGGACCAACCTGACCACCATGCGCGAACAGGCAACTCGGTCTCGAAGTCTGTTCGTCTCACACGCACAACGGATTTCGGCCCCCGAAGCCGGCACACTCCCCCAGCAGAATCATCTGATGGCACTGGCCAACCGGTTCATGATCGGCCACTTCAACCACATCGCAGAATGGGCCGACTGGGCGCTGGAAGAAACTGCTGACTGGC
Source organism: Rhodococcus sp. P4_E4 (assembly GCF_056401575.1). Classification (NCBI taxonomy): domain Bacteria; kingdom Bacillati; phylum Actinomycetota; class Actinomycetes; order Mycobacteriales; family Nocardiaceae; genus Rhodococcus; species Rhodococcus sp. P4_E4. Next base: position 505 of record NZ_JBFUJB010000020.1, read on the forward strand.
CCGACACAGTGCAACCGGCAACAACCCACCGAAAGCGCACCGTCTCCACCCTCGCTCACTCGATAGACGATGGAAGTAGCTAGATTCCCCTCGAAAGCCATCGGACGCCGGTCCGACACCTTCTCGAAACCAGTTCGATCAGCGATCTGGAAGAGAACAGTCCGACGGACGCGGACCGCGGACGAACGATCAGAGAAGCGGGACCCGCAAAGTCCGGTGACGAACGAGGATTCCAAGTGCACGGCCGGGAAAGATGTCGACAGCCGGCGGAGGCAGCACTGAACGACATTGAATCTGGAGTAATTTCTCCTCGGAGTGGTTGGTTCACGGGTAGACGGCGATCTCGATGAGGCTTCCGTCGGGTTCGCGACAATAGTGCGAGACCATCTCGCCGAGGGCACCCAGTTTGGTCACGGGCCCGTCGAGCACCTCGACCCCACAGTTCTCCAGGTGCTCACGGACAGTTCCGGGTGACGCAAGAGTGATGAAGCACAAATCCTCGGAACCTGCCGTCTCGACGACGCCGGTGGTCCAGGCCGGGTCTTGCTCCGCCGATCCGAGAGGCCTCGGATTGATCTTCTGATCTCCGAACTTCAGTGCAGTGGGTGCCGTGGGGCCGAATATCTCGATCGTCATTCCGAGTACCTTCGCGTACCACTGGGCGGTGGCGTCGACGTCACCCCGCCACCGATTGAAACGCGAAACGGCACCGAATCGCCGGTCAAGCGACTAGCGTCGAATCGTATGACTGCACTCAACGCTTTTGCACGTACCGGTGCCGCGGTCTTTGCGGCCCTTGCGATCTCCGGCGTGATGATGCCGGGTACCGCGGCAGCGGCGCCGAGCACGGTTCCGTTCCAGGTCGACCCTTACGTCCCGCTCGTCGACTTGCCCACTCCCCACCTTGCAGCGATCGTCGGCGAAGAACCGGGCGTCGCCGTGCTGCACGTGCAACGCGCACCCGGAGACGGAAACCCCCACTCCGCGGTCGTCCACTGGCTCAGTCTCGGCACCGGAGCGTACGGATCCGCATCATTTCCGACACTGGATGCACAACCCGTCACCATTCGTCCGGGCTCGGGTCAGGTCGTCGCATACGTCGATCCCCAGGCGATCGGAACACCGGGCCTCGGAACCTTCTTCGTGCCCTGACACCTGCGTATCCTCCAGACAGTGGTCCCTGCTCTGACAGGGCCTGTCACGTCGACAGCATCCGGGTCGCGATCCGCAATGCCGAGTCTTCCGCGGCATCCAATGCCCGTGATTGCTCTGACGTGATGTTGTCACACAGCCAATCCCAGTGCATCGTCACCAAGGCGCCCTGGACGGGCGTCGGTGCGAGTGAGCGGCCGTCAACGCTCCATCGCACTCGCTGCGTCACCGGCGTGCCGCGTACGAGTTGCTCACCGTCGAACTCGAGCGGGGACGAAACCACCAACGCGTGCTCCTCACTCACGTCCTCGACCACTCCCCATCTGATCCGGCAGTTCTGGAGGACGGACAGTGGGACCGCACCGCGCTTCCGAAGAAGCTTGACCCACGGATACACCAGAAATACGTGAAAACTGTGGTGCGCGAGCGCGCGGTCCCGATCCCCGAGGGCAGGGAGAAACCCGGTGTTCTCGCGTTCACCGAATGCTGCCCTCAAGTGCTGCAACAACGCCCCCGAATCAAGCGAGTCGAGGAGATCACCTCCTACCCAATAGGCTTCGATCACTCGTGGATCGAGAGGATCGTCGATGCCCGCACTTGCGGCCAATGCCTCGAGGTACGGCCACGCACCGTCGAATTGACGAGCGCGATCACGGTCGCCGCTGCCCGAGTTGCCGCTGGCCAGACGAAGCAGCACTGAAGGATCGTCGGGTCCGCAGTAACCCAACTCGTTCGGCGGATACGCGTAGCGGGCAAACAATGCCGGCCCGTTCATACCGACGGCAGTCATCAGCAGATCCGCGGAAGTTGTTCACCTGCCGGCAAATCCACTACCCGATTGCCTCCCAATGCTGTACGCGCCACCACCATTCCGCGATGTTCGGCCACGCACTCCCCGATCACGGCAGCTCCCGCACTCAGCGGATTACCGCGCATCGCTTCCAGAATTCGGTCGGAGTCTTCTCGCGGAACGAAGGCGATCAGTTTACCCTCGTTGGCGACGTACAAAGGATCCAAACCGAGTAGCCCACAGGCGTCGCGCACGTCAGCGGGAATCGGCAGATCTCGTTCCACCAGCGCAACACCGATGTTCGACGCTTGAGCGATCTCGTTGAGGGTGGCGGCAACTCCGCCCCGGGTAGGGTCGCGCAAGACATGGATGTCGACGCCGGTGGCAATCATGTCGGCGACCACGCCGTTGAGCGACGCGCAATCACTGCGCACCTCGGTCCCGAATTCGAGACCTTCGCGACAACTCATCACGGCCACCCCGTGAACACCGATGTCGCCGCTGACGATCACGACGTCACCCACTTGTGCGCGAGTGGGGTTGATGTCCACCCCGTCGGCGACAATCCCGATTCCCGCGGTGTTGATGAAGACTCCGTCGCCGTGACCGGCATCGACAACTTTGGTGTCACCCGTCACCAGTCGAACGCCGGCAACGTGCGCAGCCCGCCCGAGCGCCTTCGCGATCCCCGCGATGTCGGTCAACGCGGTCCCTTCTTCGAGGATGAATGCCGTCGACATCACCAAGGGTTGTGCTCCCGCCATCGCCAGGTCGTTCACCGTTCCGTTGACCGCAAGATCGCCGATCGTTCCACCGGGAAACACCATGGGTTTCACGACGTACGAGTCCGTTGAGAAGGCGAGCCGCACCCCGCCGATGTCGAATACAGCCGAGTCGCCGAGCTCGGCATCGGCAGCGCTTCCGAACGAGGGCAGGAACAGATGCTCGATGAGCTCGGCGGACATCGCTCCCCCACCGCCGTGTCCCATGACGATGTTCGGCGAATCACGCAGCGGCAGTGGGCACACCCATGCCGACAGGTCCACGACAGCGGTCTCCTCAGCCGGCATGACCCGCCTCCTGCAGTTCCAGGCGTCGGTACAGGTAGTACGCAGCGCACGCCCCCTCGGACGACACCATCGTGGCACCGAGTGGATTCCGCGGAGTACATTCCTTCCCGAAGGCACTGCACTCGTGTGGCTTGATCAAGCCTTGCAATACTTCACCGGACCGGCAGACACTCGACTCGTCGGTGTGGATATCGGTCACCGAAAAACGTTCTTCCGCATCAAAATACGCATACTTCGGCGCCAGCTGCCACCCACTGTCCGGGATCGATCCGATGCCGCGCCACGTCCGGTCCGACACCGCGAACACATCCTCGAGCATCGCTTTCGCTGCGGTGTTGCCCTCCGCCGTGACAGCACGGGCGTAGGCATTTTCGACCTCGTGTCGACCCGATTCCAACTGCAGCACAGTCTTTCTGATGCCCTCCAGGAGATCCAGCGGCTCGAATCCGGTGACGACGATCGGGACCCTGTACTTCTCGGCGAGGGCCGGGTACTCCGACGTTCCCATCACACTGCACACATGCCCGGCCGCCAGAAATGCCTGCACGCGGCACTCTGGCGAGTCCATTATCGCGGCCATTGCCGGCGGGACCAGAACGTGCGAGACGAGCAGCGAGAAGTTCTTGATACCCAGGCGATTGGCCTGGTAAACGGTCATGGCGTTGGCTGGCGCTGTGGTCTCGAATCCGATCCCGAAGAACACCACTTGCCGGTCCGGATTCTCCTTGGCAATAGTCAGTGCATCCAACGGTGAGTACACCACGCGAACGTCGCCGCCGGCGCTCTTGATCCGGAACAGATCCGACGAACTCCCCGGAACTCGCAACATGTCCCCGAATGAACAGAAAATGACATCGGGCTTTGCCGCGATTTCGAGAGCTTTGTCGATGATCTCGAGCGGCGTGACGCAGACCGGGCAACCAGGTCCGTGAATCATCTCGATCTGCTCTGGGAGTAGTTGATCGATGCCGTGCCTGATGATCGAATGTGTCTGACCACCACACACTTCCATGATCGCCCATCGGCGCGTGGCCAGCGCGCGGATCTGATCCAGCAGTTTGCCGGCCAGTTCCGGATCGGAGAACTCGTCCAGATACTTCATGATTCCGTCTCCTTCGGTTCGATCCCGGCGGCCCGGGCAGCCCTGGCGAACCCGTCACCGAATTCCTCTTCGAGTACGCCGAGGTGTTCGAATTCCGCCAGCGTGCTGCGTGCGGATTCCTCGTCGAGTCGTTGGATCGCGAATCCGACGTGCACCACGACGTACTCGCCGACTCGGGCGCCTGGAATGTATTCGAGGCACACTTCTTTTCGGACGCCTCCGAAGTTCACCACCGACATCGTCGTTCCGTCGCGTTCCTCCAAGGACTCGATACGTCCTGGTACGGCTAGGCACATGGCACAACTCCTGACCTCATGACGAACTCCCGACCAGCACTTGGCCGTAGGCGAGACCACCGTCGTTCGGTGGTAACTGCAGTCCTGTCAACGGCGTGAATCCGGCTTCTCCGAGCAGGGCACACGCCCGGACGAGCAGGAGAGGGTTCTGAAACACACCTCCGGTGAGAACTACCTCGTCCACTCCCGCCAGTTCCCGGCCACGGATTGCCCACTCGAGTACGAGGTGCGCGACGGATTCGTGGAAGCGCGCGCCGATCACGTCGGCGGGCACCTTCGCTCGGAGATCACGGACAACGGCCCGAATGACCGACCGCGGATCAGCTGTCCAGGAATCGTCGTCCGACTGCACCCAGTCGAAGGTGTACCGCGACGGGGCGCAGTCGACTCCCCTCGAAATGCCCTCCAGTTCGATGGCGGCCTGCGCTTCGTAGTCGACGCTCTGACGAACCCCGGTCAGCGAGGAGACTGCGTCGAACAACCGCCCCATGCTGGAGGTGTCCACACACCCGAAACCGGTTTCCAACTGGTGAAGTAGGACCGACTGCTCTCGTGGCGGACAGGCTGCCACCGGCGCGAGGTCGGTTTCCCAGTCCAACCCGGCATGCCAGAGGTGGGCGAGCGCCATTCGGTACGGTCGTTCCACTCCGGCATCGCCCCCGGGCAGCGGTACGTATCCCAGATGCGCGAGACGGCGATAACCCTTGTACGTCGCCAGCAGCAATTCCCCTCCCCACACTGCGCCGTCCGCCCCGTAGCCGGTGCCGTCGAACGCTATTCCGAGAACCGGTTCGCTCCCGTCCCGGCCGTTCTCCCCCATCACGGAAGCCACATGTGCGTGGTGATGCCCGACGACGCGCACCGGTCGGTCGCCACTACGACTGCGAGCCCACGAGGACGAGCGATACCGAGGATGCTCGTCACAGGCAATCTGGTGCGGCGCTACTCCGGTGATCGACTCGAAGTGACTCTCCGAGGCAGCAAAACTGTCGATGACAGCGAGGCCGCCCATGTCTCCGATGTGCTGACTCGGCCAGACATACGCACCCTCGGCAAGACAGAAGGTGTTCTTCAGATCGGCCCCGACCGCCAAGGTGGGCGGTAGATCGAACGGCGCCGCAACGGGCAGCGGTGCATATCCGCGCGAGCGACGAAGCAACTGTCGTCCGCTGCCGACTATTCGCATCACCGAGTCGTCACACGGCATCAAGATCGGACGGTTGTGGGTCAACACCCCGTCGGCCAGGTCACCCACCCGTTCGAGATCGTCGTCGGAGTACAGAATTGGCTCGCCACCGATGTTCGCCGACGTCATCACCAACGCCGCGGGGCCCGCAGCGTCTCCCGCCAACCCGAGAAGAAGATGCTGAATCGGGTTGTAGGCCAGCATGATTCCGATGTCCGGAATGCCTGGGGCAATCGAAGGAGACAGCGTGTATCCAGACGCTTTGGCAACCAGCACTATGGGACGCTCGCGCGAGGACATGGCATCGGCCTCGGCATCCCCGACCACACCCAGCGCTCTGGCTTCTCTCACATCGCGCACCATCACCGCCAACGGCTTGCTCGGTCGATGCTTGCGTTCACGCAAATCGTGAACCACGCGATCATCACGCGCATCGCAGGCCAAGTTGAATCCTCCAATTCCCTTGACAGCAAGAATCTTCCCGCCTCGTAGCAGCGATCGGGCTCGTAGCAGTGCACCCTCGCCGGTCACCGCGGGCGCGTCGCCTTCCACGAACGAAAGCGTTGGACCGCACTCCGGGCAGGCAATCGGTTGCGCGTGAAACCGGCGGTCGGAGGGATCCACGTACTCCGCCGCACAGTTCGCGCACAACGGGAACCGCTTCATCGTCGTAGCGGCCCGGTCGTAGGGCATCGACTCGATGATCGTGAATCGTGGACCACAATTGGTGCAGGTGATGAAGGGATGACGATATCGCCGATCGCTCGGATCAGTCAGCTCCCGCAGGCAGTCGTCGCAGATCCCGACATCGGCCGGCGCCGAGGTTCGCCCGACCGCCCCCGCATCCGTCTCGATGATGCAAAACCCCTGACGACCTAGCGGCGGCGAGTCCTCGCGCTCTATCGAATCCACTCGTGCCAGCGGTGGGGGGCGGTTTCGCACCCGAGCGACAAACGCATCGATTGACTCTCCGTCGCCTTCGATGTCGATCACGACCCCGAGAGCAGAATTTCCCACCGAACCCGACAGTCCCAGTTCGGTCGCAGTCGCGTGAACGAACGGCCGGAATCCCACCCCCTGGACTACGCCACGAACGATGACACGGCTGGCGATCATCATGTCCCGACCTCGCCGGTACGAGTATCGGACTCGTCGATCTCACCGTCTTGACCACGGCCCATCAGTTCGAGGCCGGCCCGGGCGCGCTGTGCTCCCTGTTCGTCGACCTTCTCGACTGCAAAGCCCATGTGGATCACCACCCAGTCACCTGCCGTGACGGTGCCTTCGTCGAGCATCCCGATGTTGACCTTGCGCGGTGCACCTTCCACGTCGACGAGGGCGAGTTGACCGCCGTATCCGTCCAGTAGTTCGCGTACCCGTCCCGGAATCCCCAGACACATGACTCACACCTCCGGCCCCAAAGTGGTGGCATCACAATCCACGTCGATCGACCGGACGAGTGCCATCACCGCAGAGGCGGCTTGCCCTACCGAATCACGCATCTCTGCACTCAATCCGATTCCGTCGCCGACCGATTTAGCGTGTGCCCCCACCACGAACGTCCGCGGGAGTGCTCCGCCGAGGGCCTGCAGGCTGGCAAACACCGAACTCGGATGCATCGAGTGTGCGTCGAAACCTCCTTGCGAGCCTTCACTTTCGGGATCCACTTCGATGATCGCAAGCTTCCCCGGAACTCCGGTCACCGGTAATGCGTCGATCAGCACCAGCGCGTCCCACGACTCCAACAAGTCGTATGCGAGATGCACACCACGAATCCCGTAGTCGACCAGGCGAACCCCCGTCGGGAGATTCTCATGCTGCAACGCTCGAACAACTTCGGGGCCGAATCCGTCGTCTTCGAGAAATATGTTTCCGACGCCTGCAATCAGCACGCGCACAGTGCTTTACATCTTTCGCATTCGCAGATAGCGCTGGATGTCCGGCATCGACACCACCAGAACGATCGCGGCTGCGATCGCGGTGGCGCCGAGAAGTGCCGTCGACAGCAATCCCATGCTCCTCATGGCGGGTTCTCCTCTCGATAGCAGTGAAGTCCGAAAGCTGTGAAGTCCGATAGCTGTGAAGTCCGACAGCGTGAAGTACGTCAACTCGCGCCGTCTCGCGGCACCGGCTCTATCTCGTCCGGCGCGAAGTACAGGTAGCGGCCGTACCAGTTGTGCAGATCGGCGGCCGGGTCGTCCAAGAGCGTCACCCCAACATGAATGTCGCCGTCCACGTCTTCATGAATGGTGGCGACGTGGGCGATCCGGCCGTCGAAGAACAGGTCCTGAGCATCAGCGCGACGTGAGGGGTGAAGCCGAACCGTACTTCCACCACAGACGCGGACGCCGTTGATCAATACTGCGTCGGTGCGTGGTTGAACACTGGTGTCGGCTTCCGGCGTCCACCAGTCCACGCCGTCAGGCACCTCGGGTATCAGATCAGAACCGGCAATCGAATCTCGCAGCACGCCGTGCAGGCCGGCTAGATCGTCGGCCGTCAAGCTCTCACATCGATCGATGATGTCGGCAGCTTTCGAGTCGGTAGCCCGCGCCCGCGCCTTTTCCTCTTCGGTCATGGCGAGAATTCTCAGGGTGAGAATTTCGTCGATCTCCGTCGAGTCGAACAGGGATCCTTCGCTCTGCGGCGCAATCTCGGGAAAGTCGTACAAGATGATCGGTGACACCAGAACGGTGGGCGATGTACCGGGGTGAGTCGGATCCTCGGTCCCCGCAAGCACTGGATAACAGCGATTTTGGCGCAGCGGCTCCGAGTGATCTGGTTCGTCGAACAACGACACGAACTTCGAGCCTGCGCAGGTCAAAATGACGTGAGTGCCGAGCATCGACTGCGCCGTGGCCGTGCCCTTGTCCCTCATGTCGACGCTCGTGTCGTTCATGATGCTCACGGAGATCACCCTGCGTCTGTCCCCTGCGGAGGCGTTCAATTCCAAGCGGCCAGTCACCGGAAGCCGTGTCCGAACGACCCGTCCGACTACCCGGCCCCGAGAATCCGCCAGAGTCTCTCCGTCGACAACTCCCGCCGCACAGAAGGATTCTTCGACGCCGGCCTCGAGTTCGTCCAGACCCCACGGACCCAAGACGATCTCGGATTCGGTGGCTTCGTCCCACGAGATCGCCTCGTGCCCGTCGACGACCAACCGATCCACCGGAATCCACGCGCCGCCGGCGCCGAGTCGTTCAACCGTCCGCGACTGGTGGTGCAGAAATCTCACCGTCGCCGTTACTTCGGCGCCGTTCCGCTCGAGTTCGCCGAGCAGACATTGGGCGGACATCGACGGTTCCTCGCCGACTCCGTCACCGGCGGCGCCGGGCGGTCCGAGAACCCCGAACTGCCAACGGGATTGATTCTTCGCCGAACCGGCCCGGTAAGGATAGAGAAGATATCCCTCGTACAGGACAGCGTCGGCCACGGCCCGAACGTCGTGATCCATCTCAGTTCGGGTCATCGGGGCACCTCGCTCGCCGTGAGCAACTGCCGCACGGCTGAATCGAGGTCCGTGAAGCCGTGCGCTGCCTTGAATCGCACGAGATCGGCAATCGTCTCATGGTCGAGGCGTACCCAACCAGAGGCCGGATAATGCGTGGCCATCAGCTGTTTCCACACGTCGACCGGCAATTCGTAGGCAGCAGATCTGTCCCACGGGATCTGCTGTACCGAGAAACCGCGCTGCCCGTCGGTGAATACGGTTCCGCTCAGTAGAACCACGATCGGAATCGTTCCGTCACGGAGTGCGTGCATGTACTTCGACGCCGTCACCGAGAAGTCGTACGTACACGCCATGGGTAAGGCCGCGACCGTTGTTTCCGTGAATCCCTGAACGACCGCGGAACACTCCATCCACAAGAAGGTTCGCAGCGTACTCGACCAACGCTCCCGCGGACCGAACAAATCGCGCAGGGCGTCGCCTTCCTCGTCGGAGTACGGCCGGCGGTGCGGTTCGATTCGAACCTGTGCGCGTAGAGCGACTGCTCGGACGGTCGCGCCGGTAGTCTCCGACATCCTCAATCTCACCGTCAGATTTGGTGTAACCGCATACGGTTCCACCTCCACGTTGTCGACCGAGAAGTCGAGGACGGTCATGCCGACCTGCTTCGCGCCTCGACGCGCCCGAAGAACTCGTCCACCGCGCGCGCTGCATCCTGGCCACCGTCGAATCCGCGCCACACGGTGCGCAGCCTGCCCACCAGCTCGTAGCAGGCGTCGATGGGAACAACGAAGCATCTCGGCGATTGTCCTGACGTGGGCACCGAGACAATCAACGCCTCGACGTCGGCCCGCATCTGCGAGAGCCCCGGATTCTCCGCGAGCACAGTCTCGAACGAGTCGATGGGCAGCTCGGATTCGGTAGCTCCGGCAGGTCCCGGATAGAAGACTATGTACTTGTCGAGGAGTGAGTTCCGAAAGAAGAATGCCAGTCCGACGGGGATTTCCAGGGACTCCCACCGGCCAGGGCCGAGGTCGAAGTCCGGAAATTCGAGATACCGATCGGGAACCGCCTTGTATCGAAGATCCGCGTCGACCGGCGCAAAGAGCAGATAGCAGGGACGGCACACGCACATCAGGCTCCGGACCTGTACGTCCACGACGTGTTGGTGTTCGTCACCTATGCCCGCCGCGCACATCTCACACAGCGGCCCGGTCGGAACGGCGCGCGTCGAGGCGATTCGCGTGAGCACCTCTCCCACAGTGGTTTTCATGACCAGGCTTCGTCCACGGCTAGGTCACCGGCAACACGGAATCGTCGGCAAGCGCGACCGAGAGCACACCGTCGCGAATAAGCACCGGCAGAGGCGCCAGGTGCTCGGAGCCGGTGCCGACCCGCGCACCCGCTCCGTACACGCTGAAGTGGGCAGAGCAAGTCGGACAGGTAAGGACAGCGGCGTCTCGGACAGGAAGGCCCATCATGCGTTCGAGCACAGCCCCCGCCATCGAATGGTCACATACGGGGCAATGGTCGCGATACGCGTACAGATCGTCACCGGAGCGGCAGACCAACAGATCGGTATCCGATACCCGGAAGCCCGCGACCTCACCCGCGTCGACTTCGGCAAATTCGGGGACCTCCACCCAGTGCGCGCCTCCCCCGTCGGCGTGTACGTGCGAGAACAGGGACTCGACCGAGATCACACCCGACTTCAGCTCGTGCGAATCCGGTGTCTCGACGTCGATTCCGGTGGTCTCGGGTGCCGCCGCCCGCACCGCGTCCTGGACCGCGGTTTCGAGGGTCACCGACGACGAAGGGCAACTGTTACAGCTTCCGAGAAGCCGTAGCCGCACCACGCCGTCCGCCACCTCGATCAGTTCGACGTCCCCGCCGTGCGAGCCGAGGTACGGACGCACGCTGTCGAGCGCAGTGCGTACGCGGGTCTCGACGTCGTGCGGGTGAAGTCCGTGCACCAGTAGGAGGCTCGACACCAGATCGTCGCGAACCATCGCATCCATCATGGCCGGATCCGCCAGCGCGACGGTGCGTTCGAGTGCGGCGCCGTACAACTGCACGACCTCGCGCACCAGTTGCTCGGCGCGATTCCTGGCCACCGGGCCTGCACCGGCATTGGCCTGCAACAACGTCTCGATGCGTTCACCTGCTCCGCGCCAGTAGTCGGCCGATTGCTCCATCGATCACTCCCCGGTCACGGACTGCGTCGGAGAGTGCAACTTCTCCAGGGTCTTACCGCCGCCGAGATACATGTGAACACCACACGGCAGACAGGGATCGAAACTACGCACGGTCCGCATGATGTCGATGCCCTTGAAGTGGTCTCGATCGTTCTCCTCGAAGATCGGCTGACCCTGCACGGCATCCTCGTACGGACCGGGGGTTCCGTAGCTGTCGCGCGGGCTCGCATTCCACGGGGTCGGTGGGTACGGGTGATAGTTCGCGATCTTGCCGTCACGAATCACCATGTGATGTGAGAGAACTCCGCGGACGGCTTCGGTGAATCCGCAACCGATTCCCTCGTCCGGAACCTCGAACGACTCCCACGTCTTGGTGCGGCCTGCCCGGATCTCGACAAGCGCCTTCTCTGCGAAGTGAAGGGCAGCCGCTGCTGCGTATGCCTGGAAATACGTTCGCGCACGGTTTCTTTCGAGAGTATTGCTGCCATGTTCTGGAATCTTCCACTCGAGCGAGACGGGACCTTTCAGTGCTGTTTTCGGAAGATTGATCTTCACACTGTGTCCGGTCGACTCGAGGTATCCGATGTCGACCAGGCCGGCAAGAGCGGTGCTCCACAGACGAGCCAATGCTCCCCCGCCGGTATCCAGAGCGAGGTTGTCTTTTCCGTCGAACCATCGCGGTGACATGACCCAGCTGTACTTGTCCTCGAGATTACGCTTCTGCGGATGTGGGTTGGTGTGTTGATTCCACGGGTGCCGGCGATCGACCGGGTTACCCAGCGGATCGGTTTTGACGAACATCTCCTGATCACTCCAGTCCTCGTAATACGAGGACCCCAGCATGATTCGGATACCGAGGTTGATGTCCACCAGATCCGTGGTGACCAACTTTCCGTCGACAACCACACCGGGAGTGACAAACATCTTCCGGCCCCAGTCGGTCATGTCCTTGTACGAGAAATTGCAGTACTCGGGGTCTTGGAACGATCCCCAACAACCCAGCAGGGTCCGCCGCAGGCCAACCTTTTCGTAACCGGGCAGCGCCTGGTAGAAGAAGTCGAACAGGTCGTCGTGCATCGGCACGACCTTCTTCATGAATTCGACGTACCGCATCAGCCGCGACATGTAGTCCGTCATCAGTTCGATCGTCGCGACGGTTCCGACGCCGCCGGGATAGAGCGTCGACGGGTGGACGTGCCTACCCTCCATCAAGCAGAACATTTCGCGAGTCGAACGCGAGACTTGCAACGCTTCGCGATAGAACTCACCCGTGAACGGATTGAGAGTCCGCATGATGTCCGCGATCGTGCGATAACCGTGCTGCTCCTCGTGCGGGCAGCGCGTGTTCTCTGCCTGCGCCAGCACACCGGGATTCGTCTCGGAGACCATCTTCTCGCAGTAGTCGACTGCGACCAGATTCTCTTGAAAAATGTTGTGGTCGAACATGTACTCGGCGGCCTCGCCGAGATTGACGATCCACTCGCCTAGATGCGGCGGCTTGACGCCGTACGCCATGTTTTGTGCGTAGCACGAGCACGTGGCGTGATTGTCACCGCAGATGCCGCAGATACGACTGGTGATGAAATGCGCGTCGCGCGGGTCCTTCCCCTTCATGAACAGGGAATACCCACGAAAGATCGACGACGTGCTGTGGCACTCCACCACTTCGCGATTGGCGAAGTCGATCTTGGTGTAGATACCCAGACTGCCGACGATTCGGGTGATGGGGTCCCACGCCATCTCGACAAGACCGTCGCGGTCCGCAGTCGAGGTGGGTTCGGGAACGATGGCCGTCATTGCAGTGCCTCCCAGAGACGTTGCTCACAAACTGATTTGAAGGTATCCGGTCGGTCACCACGTACGCGTCGCACCGGTGAGCAACTTCGACCCGCGCTCGCGCCAGTGCGGTTCCTTGTCCAACGTGTGACCGGTGATCCGGCGCAGACTGTGGATCACGGACCCGTACATTCCCACCGCATTGGTGGAGAGTTTGCCGCCAGGTGGTTCATCCATGAACGGCATGAATTTGTCCGGGAATCCCGGCATCGTGCAGCCGATGCAGATCCCGCCGACATTAGGGCACCCGCCGACTCCGTTTATCCAACCGCGTTTGGGGACATTGCATTTCACGACCGGTCCCCAACACCCCAGCTTGACGATGCACTTCGGCGACCCGTACTCCGTCGCGAACTCGCCCTGCTCGTAGTACCCGCCACGGTCACAGCCCTCGTGAACGGTGGCACCGAAAAGCCACTGCGGGCGGAGGGATTCGTCCAAGGGAATCATCGGCGCCTGATCAGTGGCCATGTACAGAAGATAGGTCAGGGTCTCGGAGAGGTTGTCCGGCTGAATGGGACACCCGGGAACGCAAACGATCGGGATGCCCGCCTTCGATTTCCAGGTCCACCCGAGATAGTCCGGCACGCCCATCGCACCGGTCGGATTGCCGGCCATCGCATGTATGCCGCCGTAGGTTGCGCACGTGCCGACCGCAACTACCACAGTCGCTTTCGGCGCCAGTTTGTCGAGCCATTCGCTCGTGGTGACCGGTTGGCCGGTTTCACGATTGTTCCCGAAACCACACCAGTACCCTTCGTCGTGAAGTTTCTCGTTCGGTATAGATCCTTCGACAACAAGAACAAAGGGTTCCAATTCTCCCCGGTCGGCTTTCCAGAACCATTCCAGGAAATCGTCAGCGCCGCCCTGCGGTCCACATTCGAAGTCGATGAGCGGCCAATGAACCGCCACCTGAGGCAGGCCGGGCAACGCACCGAGCGCGATCTCCTCGATACTGGGTTGCGTGGCCGCGGTGAGCGCCACCGAATCACCGTCGCAACTGAGACCGGCATTGATCCACAGCACGTGGATCAGAGTTTCTTCCGCTTTGGCCGCTGCGCTTTCGGGGGTAGCTGCGCTTTCGGAGGCAGGTTCCGCCGTGGTGCCAGCAGTCGATTTTTGTGTGTCCATGTCAGCCGCTTTCACGGGTGCACTTGCGCCTGATTCTCGGCACCGCTACTGCCTGACACGCTATGGCCTCAAATTGCTGCGGCACCGAAACGCTGACGCCACCGGAGTCGAACCTCGGCCCACTTGCGTGGCACCCACTCATTTCATTAACTACCCGAGCAGATCAGTTGTCAACGGCCACCGGAGAAATCGCCGACCGACTACCGATCCACTCGTACCACTCGTCCATGCCCTCACCTGTCGTGGCCGATAGAACAACAACGCGCACAGCAGGATTGAGTATTTTCGCTTGCGCGACACAGGCATCAACGTCGAACTCGACGTACGGGAGCAAGTCGATCTTGTTGATCACCACGAGGTCCGCGACGGAAAAGATGTGCGGGTACTTTTTCGGCTTGTCGCCCCCCTCCGGCGTCGAAATTAGGACAACCTTGCCTTCCTCGCCCAGGTCGAAGAGCGCGGGGCACACCAGGTTTCCTACGTTTTCGATCAGAAGCAGCGACTCGTCCGCGGGGTCCAAGGCGCGCAGCGCGCGATCGATCATCTCGGCATCGAGGTGACAGCCCGCCCCCGTGTTGACCTGGACCACTGACGCGCCGGCCTCACGAATCCGCTCGGCGTCGAGCCGGGTTTCCTGGTCACCTTCGATCACGGCAATCGGTCGTTCTCGTCCTAGTTCCCGGATCGTTCGCGCCAGCAATGTCGTCTTACCCGCGCCGGGCGAACTCATGATGTTGAGCGCCGTGACTCCGCGGCCCCGCATCCACTCACGATTGTGAACCGCAATGCCGTCGTTCTTGGCAAGCACCTGCTGCTCGAGAATTACCGTGTGGTCGGAGTGACCGTGCCCATGGTCGTGGTCGTGGTCGTGGTCGTGGTCGTGGTGGTGACCGTGCCCATGGCTGTCGTCCTGCTCGTGTTCTCCGCCGGCGACGACCGACACCCGAGGTCCCGTAGTGTCCCCGCACCCACACGTCGCGCACATGCTCAGCTCACTTCCATCGACAGGATCCGCAACTCGCGGCCGGCAAGCACCTCGACATCAGCACTGCCGCACCCACACAACAAGAACATGTCGGGCGGCGAGAAAGTCACGCCACAGCTATTGCATCGCGCGCTGGTTGCAATCTGATCGATGTGCAAGCTGGCACCCTCGGCGTGAGTACCCGCCGTGACAACGTCGAAGCAGAACAGCAGAGAGTGTGGAACCACCGCGCAGAGTTGCCCTACTTCCAGCCGCACACTCGATACTCGTCGCTCGCCGGCACGCTCGCACACGGCTTCGACCACACTCTGCGCAATAGACAGCTCGTGCACGGTGAAACCCACGATTCGTGATCCGGAAACCTCCCTTCCACGATAAGCACCAACCGCCGCTGTACGTAACCCGTACATACAAAACAGGCTGCGATCCGCAACTACTTGCGGATCGCAGCCTGTGACAGCGTTTTTGACGAACGGAAACGTCTCGGCTAGCCGGCCGCAGCCTGTGTCGTTGTTGTTGTTGATGTTGTCGTTGTCGTGGTCGCGGCGGGCGGTTCACTCGACTCGACTGAAGTCGACGGCGCCACGGTTGAAGTCACACTCGGCGTCGCGGCCGGCGCAACGGATGTCGTCGTCGGAGCCGCGGGTGCCGGTGCTGCAGATTCCGAACCTGCGGGTGCGGGTTGTACCGCTTCGTCCGTGGTTGTGGTGGGCTTGGCCGAGTCGGTAACCGAAGGCGAAGCAGCCAAGGCGTCGATGGCATCCGCCATCTCTTCGACGGTCGGCTTCGCCGACGAATCGACCGGCTTGCCGTCCTGCGCCTGCTTGGCCAGATAGGTCAGCCACGCCGCTGCGTACTCCGCTGATGTCAGGGGCTTGCCGTTTGCAGCATCCGAATCGCGCCAGTAGTCGAAGTGGTGACCGACATCCGGGCCCAAGGTCAGGCCGTACGGATCGTTCATGACTACGGGAATGGTGTTCTGGTTCGTGGCGATGAGGCCGACGATTTCCTTGAACAGCTTCTGCGGCAGGTACGCCAACGGCGACACTTCCTCAGTGGAAACCGAGTCCTTTGCGACCGGCGTCGTGGTGGCCTCGCTCGGCTTGTACGCCGGATCGGACACCTTCAGCAAGACATCGAGGAAGGTTTCGTCGCTCTGCATCCAGGTGGGATTGCTCGAGATGTCGTTGAAGGCATCGAACATCACTCGTCCCATCACGACCGCTATGTCCATGCCGGTGGCGGGCGTCAGATTCTGCGCTTGCAACTGGTCGACGTTGAGCTGCCGACCGACGTTTGCCGCCAGAATCAGGAGTGAAATGTTCTCGGGAGCTGCGCAGGTGAGGTCGCCGTCAGAGCAGAACGACGCAATCTTGCCGTTCAGGGCCCCGAAATCTCCGCTGGTTCCCGGCAGTGCCCCGGATCCGGAAGCGGTGTTCTTTCCGTTCTGATATTGCTCGTTGAAACCGTCAGGGTTCGCGTACGGGTTCTCGGCGCCGGGGAACGGGCCCTCGCCCGCGAGTCGACCAGCGTCGGCGAAGATCACCACACCGACGACGTTGTCCGGATTGATGCCGGAGGTGCTCGACTCCGACCCGATGTCCATCGCGACGCGGCGCACTACGTCAGCGCCTTCGCTGTATCCGACAATCGAGAACTTCGTGTTCGGGCAGGCGGCGCTGATCGCCTTCATGACAGCTCGCGTGTTGTCCGCGCCCGTCGTCACGGCCTCTTCGTAACTATCCATGTTTGCGGGATACGCGATGTAGACGGAGGCGTACGAGCCGTCCTTGACCGAACCGGCTGGTGCCTTGAGTACCGGGTCGACCCAGTGGCTGCTGTAGTCGTCTGTGAGCGCCGCGGGGAGGAGTGTCGTTCCATCCGCACCGACGAGCATCTTCGTTGTGCCCTCGACAGGCGTGTCTCCGCGACCGGCAACACCGATCCCGACCGTGTCGTGGCACTCGGTGACAGACGCGGTCAACTCGGTCTCGATCGTCTGCGATTGCGGAGAATCCACGGCAACTGCGACCGCCACCAACGCGGCCACGCCGAGCGCTGCGGGCGCTACTGCACCCGCCAGTATTCGATGTCGCGAAAAGAACCCACGAACCGGCATATCTTCTCCCCAATCAACTTTTGGAAAACGTACGACCGACCCCCGGGGCGTCACGCAACGTCATTCGAGTAGTCGTCCAGTATGAGAGAAGCGTTACAGGAGGTAACAATTTCAGTCGAAAATAATGACCTGTCGGATTGCTTTTCCGTCCGCAAGTTCGTCCATGCCGGAATTGATGTCGTCCAACTCGATTCGCGAGGAGATGAGCTTCTCGACCGGTAGCTTCCCGTCCCGCCACAATTGCGCGTAGATCGGGATGTCGCGGGCGGGGACCGCGGATCCGAGGTAACTGCCGATGATGGTCCGCGCTTCGGCCACCAGCCCGAGCGGCGAGATCGACGAGCGCGCATCAGGCGCAGGCAACCCGACCGTGACGGTCGTGCCACCCGCTGCCGTCGCGGCCACGGCTGTCTCGAACGCCCGAGCATTTCCCGCAGCTTCGACGACGATGTCTGCGCGAACGCCACTCTCGGACAGGCCGGACGGTGTGAAGACCTCGGTCGCGCCCAGTTCCAGCGCCTGAGCCAGCTTGGACTCCAGTGCGTCGACGCCGATGACGTTCTCGACCCCGAGTGCCCGCGCCGTCAGGATTGCGGCCATCCCGACGCCGCCCAAGCCGACCACCATCACAGTGTCCGCCGGGCGAGGATTAGCCGCGTTGAGTAGCGCTCCCCCGCCGGTCAACACCGCGCAACCGAGTACGGCTGCAATCTCGGCCGGAATATCGTCTTCTACGGCAACTACGGACTTGGCGTTGACCACCGCATGCGTCGCGAAACCCGAAACGCCGAGATGATGTTTGACGCTCTCGCCGGAGCGCCGCAGTCGTTGCGCGCCACCGAGCAAACTGCCGTCGTTGTTGGCGGCGCTACCCACCGTGCACGGCATCCGGCCGTCAGTGGCGCATCCCGCGCACTCGCCACACCGCGGAAGAAAAGTCATCACGACGCGGGTGCCCACCGACAACGAATCAACGCCGTCGCCGAGTTCGACGATTCGACCAGCTGCCTCGTGGCCCAGCAACATCGGCACGGGGCGAACGCGATTCCCGTCGACCACGGAGAGGTCGGAGTGACAAAGCCCGGCAGCTTCGATCTTGACGAGGATCTCACCCGGGCCCGGCGATTCGAGGTCGAGTTCCGAAATCGAAATCGGAGTCGACTCCGCAAAGGGACGCTCCCGGCCGATCTCTTCGAGCACTGCACCACGGATCTTCAACTGCACACCCCGATTTCGATAGTTCGAACTACTTGCCCACGATCCCGCGTACCGAGGCGGGAAGGTCACGAACCCGCTTGTACGGGCCGACGACGGCGGCTGCAAAAGGCCTGGTCAAGAGCACCTGCGCCACCTCGAGCACCTCTTCGGAGGTAACCGCGTCGATGGTCGCGAGCGTCTGCGCAACACTGCGATGGTTGCCGTAATTCAGTTCACTGCGACCGATACGGTTCATGCGTGAACCTGAATCTTCCAGTGCCAGAACCAATCCGCCGCGCAGCGATCCCTTGGCGCGGGCGATCTCGGCATCGGTGATTCCGTCCGTCGCCACGTTCGCAAGTACCTCGCGGATCACTGTGGCAACCTCCCCGAGGTTCTCCGGCTGGCAACCCGCGTACACGGAGAACGCTCCGGTGTCCGCGAAGGTGTCTACGCCGGAATAGACGGAGTACGCAAGCCCACGCTTCTCGCGAATCTCTTGGAACAGACGAGAACTCAGCCCGCCGCCCACTGCGGCGTTGAGAACAGACAGGGCCCAGCGATGACCCTCGTGCCGACCGAACGCGCGTACTCCGAGCGCAAGGTGGACCTGCTCGCTGTCGCGGTGGGTCAAGCTCAGTTCAGGCATCGTTCGCAAACGCAGAGTGCCTTCGCGCCGCGGCGCCGGCTTGACTCCACGCTCGAGATGCCCGGCGAAGGCGCGGCGAGCGAGCGTCACAACCTGCTTGTGGTCGACGTTCCCCGCTACTGCCAGCACCATCCGCTGCGGCGTGTAACGCCGAACATGGAAGGAATGCAGCTGATTGCGCGACATCGACTCGATCGATTCGACGCTACCGATGATGGGACGACCGACAGGATGATCTCCGAACAACGCGGTCAGGAAGGCGTCGCCGAGCAGGTCTTCCGGATCGTCGTCTCGCATCGCGATCTCTTCGAGCACTACTTGCCGCTCGACGTCGACATCCGCAGTTCTGCAGCGCCCACGCAGTACGACGTCGGCAACAAGGTCCACCGCCATCGGGAGGTCCTCGTCGATCACGTGCGCGTAGAAACAGGTGTGTTCCTTCGACGTGAATGCATTGAGTTCGCCGCCCACACCATCCATGACCTGCGCGATGTCCAACGCGGTCCGTGACGGCGTCGACTTGAACAACAGATGCTCGAGAAAATGCGCGGCACCGGCCACACTCGGCTGCTCGTCGCGGGAACCGACTCCGACCCACACGCCGACGGAGGCGGAACGCACACCGGGGATGAATTCGGTGACGACGCGCAGGCCGCCGGGAAGGACCGTGCGCTGCACTCCCGATTCAGGAGTCGCATCGATCGGCGATTTCAGCACAGCGCTGCGGCTGCGCGTGGTGTTGGGAGTGGTCTTTGCCATGAAAAGGTTCAGCAGTCCTCGGTGCAAGTGTTGAATCAGGTATCTACAGGCTCGTGTCTACAGACAGTACAGATGCGGCCCCGCACGGAAATCCGCGCGGGGCCGCATCAGAGTACGAAGTGAGATCTACTCGGAAGCAGCCTCGTCGGCGGCCGGAGCGGCAGCCTCGTCGTTGCCCTCTTCGACCGGGATCAGCGAGATCTTGCCACGTGCATCGATGTCGGCGATCTCGACGCGGATCTTGGATCCGACGTTGACCACGTCTTCGACCTTGGCAATGCGCTTACCGCTGCCCAGCTTCGAGATGTGCACCAGTCCGTCGCGTCCCGGCAGGAGCGAAACGAAGGCACCGAAGGCGGTGGTCTTGACGACCGTGCCCAGGAACCGCTCGCCGACCTTGGGGAGCTGCGGGTTGGCAATGGCGTTGATCATGTCGATCGCGGCCTGTGCAGACGGTCCATCGGTGGCGCCGACGAACACGGTGCCGTCGTCTTCGATGGAGATGTTGGCACCGGTCTGCTCGGTGATGGAGTTGATCATCTTGCCCTTGGGGCCGATGACCTCACCGATCTTGTCGACGGGGACCTTGATGGCCGTCACGCGGGGAGCGAACGGGCTCATCTCGTCCGGGGTGTCGATGGCTTCCGCCATGACCTCGAGGATCGTGGTCCGCGCATCCTTCGCCTGCGAGAGTGCACCGGCAAGAACCTGCGACGGGATGCCGTCGAGCTTCGTGTCCAGCTGCAGGGCCGTGACGAAGTCCTTGGTGCCTGCGACCTTGAAGTCCATGTCGCCGAAGGCGTCTTCGGCGCCGAGGATGTCGGTCAGAGCGACGTAGCGGGTTTCACCGTCGACCTGGTCGGAGACCAGACCCATGGCGATACCGGCAACCGGAGCGCGAAGCGGCACACCGGCGTTGAGCAGTGCGAGCGTGGACGCACACACCGAGCCCATCGAGGTGGAACCGTTGGAGCTCAGAGCCTCGGAGACCTGGCGAATCGCGTAAGGGAACTCTTCGACGCTGGGCAGAACCGGCATGAGAGCGCGCTCGGCGAGTGCACCGTGACCGATTTCGCGACGCTTCGGCGAACCGACGCGACCCGTCTCACCGGTGGAGTACGGCGGGAAGTTGTAATGATGCATGTAGCGCTTGGTGGTCTCGGGACCGAGCGAGTCGACCTGCTGAGCCATCTTGACCATGTCGAGAGTGGTAACACCCAGGATCTGGGTCTCGCCGCGCTCGAACAGTGCGGAGCCGTGTGCGCGCGGGATGATCGCGACCTCGGCGGACAGCGAACGGATGTCCGTGACGCCGCGGCCGTCGATGCGGAACTGATCGCGCAGGATGCGCTGGCGAACCAGCTTCTTGGTGAGCGAGCGGAACGCTGCTCCCAGTTCCTTCTCGCGGCCTTCGAAGTTGGGTGCAACCTGCTCGAGAACCTCGACCTTGACCTCGTCGGTCTTGTCGTCGCGTTCCTGCTTGCCGGCGATTGTCAGTGCGGCATTGAGCTTTTCGGACGCAGCAGCCTCGACGGCAGCAAAAACGTCGTCCTGGTACGCCGGGAAGACGGGGTAGTCACCCGTGGGCTTTGCAGCCTTGGATGCCAGTGCTGCCTGAGCAGCGCACAGGCGTGCGATGAACGGCTTGGCGGCCTCGAGGCCTTCGGCAACGATGGCCTCGGTCGGTGCCTGAGCGCCGTCGGCGATCTTCGCGATGACGTTGTCGGTGGCCTCGGCCTCGACCATCATGATCGCTACGTCGGCGTTGTCACCGCTGCCGGACACGACGCGGCCGGCTACGACCATGTCGAAGACGGCGTTCTCGAGCTGATCGACCGTCGGGAATGCAACCCACTGGCCGGCCTTGTTGTCCTCGGAGACGATGAGTGCAACACGCACGCCACCGACGGGTCCGGAGAACGGCAGGCCCGCGATCTGCGTCGACGCGGAAGCGGCGTTGATGGCCACGACGTCGTACAGATCCTGCGGGTTGAGGCTCATGACCGTGACGACGACCTGGATCTCGTTACGGAGACCGTCGACGAAGGACGGGCGCAGCGGCCGGTCGATGAGGCGGCAGGTCAGGATCGCGTCGGTGGAGGGGCGTCCCTCACGACGGAAGAACGAACCGGGGATGCGGCCCGCTGCGTACATACGCTCTTCGACGTCCACCGTCAGGGGGAAGAAGTCGAAGTGCTCCTTGGGGTGCTTGCTGGCGCTCGTGGCGGACAGCAGCATGGTCTCGTCGTCCAGGTAAGCAACGACGGCGCCGGCGGCCTGCTGAGCAAGGCGTCCGGTCTCGAAACGGATGGTGCGGGTACCGAAGGACCCGTTGTCGATCACGGCGGTGGATTCGAACACGCCTTCGTCGACCTCTACTACGGAATTCTCTGTCATTCTTTTCTCTTCACTTCCCTCTCGTCTTCGCCGTACCCGCGCGGGCGTTTCCACCCTCCTGGTGGAAACTGCGCACCGAGGGACGTCCCCCTCTTGAATTGCAGACGCTCCTTGCGATGCGAGCGATTTCTGCTTCGGGACGTCACGACGTTCGGGCGGCCGTCGATCGAAGTCCGCCGGAGCTTTCGGGCACTTGCCCGGTCCGGAGAACCACTACCGACAACCGACACCACGTTCTCTGGTGCATACGGTGTGCTGGCTGCGCACTGCACAACTGTGCGTAGACAACTGTGCATAGCGCCGACAGCGGAAACTGCCTTGCGGCAGCTAACGCCGAAAGCCAGCGAAGCCCAGTATATGCGTGGCTTCGCCGGCTAACGGAGTGTTCGGCAAACCGAAGCGTGCCGTGTTGCTTTCGATCAGCGTCGTGAGAAAAATCTAGCGACGCAGGCCGAGACGCTCGATGAGCGTGCGGTAGCGAGCGACGTCAGTCTTTGCCACGTACTTCAGCAGACGACGACGGCGACCGACCATCAAGAGCAGTCCACGACGCGAGTGGTGGTCATGCTTGTGGGTCTTGAGGTGCTCGGTGAGATCGGTGATGCGCTTGGTGAGCATTGCCACCTGAGCTTCAGGCGATCCCGTGTCGGTCTCGTGCAAGCCGTACTCGCCGAGAACGACCTTCTTTTCTTCCGTGGTCAATGCCACTTGATTCACTCCTGTGATGACGTTTGCGTGAAAGGAACTAGATCGGTGCGGCCACCGCAAACCGCAGCACGCACCGAGAGAAGATCCTACCAGCAGCAATGAGGCGCTTTCGCCCACCTGGAGCGAATGTGGCCGCCGCCACTAGTGCAGGACGAGCTCAACCTACGCTGCGCTCTGCATCCTCACTCAGGATTTGGCGTGCGCGTTCGACGTCTCGGTTCATCGCCGTGATGAGCGACTCGATCGAGTCGAACTTCTCCATGCCCCGAATCCGCGAAACCAGGTCGACAGCGACGTGTTGTCCGTACAGGTCGGCTTCGGTGTCGAGAACGTACGCCTCGACGGTTCGGGTCCGGCCGGAGAAGGTCGGGTTGGTCCCCACAGACACTGCGGCTTGGTATCGACGACCGGGAACGACAGTTCCGAGTTCCTCGCCGGCGCCGAGCACCGTGAACCACGCTGCGTAGACGCCGTCGGCCGGAATCGCCGAAAACATCGGCGGTGCAACATTGGCCGTCGGGAATCCCAACTCGCGTCCACGCTTGTCACCGTGGACGACTACACCTTCGACACGATGTGGACGGCCGAGAGCTTCGGTGGCGGCTTCCATGTCGCCTGCGTCGACGCACGAGCGGATGTAGGTCGACGAGAACGTCACCGCGTGCTCGGCGAGCAGCTGGGCGCCGTCGACGGCAAAGCCGAAGCGAGCGCCCATCTCACGAAGAAGATCGACGTTGCCGAGCGCCTTCTTGCCGAAGGTGAAATTGTCCCCCACCACCACCTCGGCGACATGCAGACGTTCGACGAGAATTTCGTGGACGTAGCGCTCCGGCGTCAGCTTCATGAAATCAGCGGTGAACGGCATCACGCAGAACACGTCGATGCCCAGATCCTGAGCCAATTCCGCACGCCGTTGCAGCGTCGTCAACTGGGCTGGATGACTACCCGGCCGCACAACCTCCATGGGATGCGGGTCGAACGTCATCAACACGCTCGGAACACCACGTTTGCGCGCAGCGGTAACTGCTCTCGCTATCAATTGGGCATGCCCACGATGCACACCGTCGAACACACCGATAGTGAGCACACAACGACCCCAATCGGCCGGAACTTCGTCGAGACCACGCCATCTCAGCACGATTGGCAGCCTACGGGTCCACCGGCGGCGGGTCACGTTCGGACCCGCCCAGCGAATCACCGCTGTGCTGCCGCTCACGTACGGAAGTTCCGGATTTCGTAGCCTAAGCTAAGCGTTGTGGCAGCTCACAAGACCGGAACCTCGGAAGCATCATCGACGTCGGATGGCGACAGCACTTCGGCGCACGGCGCGGCAATCGACACGCTCGCACTCTCGTCGGTGGCTCAGGACTACCTCAAGGTCATCTGGACGATCCAAGAGTGGTCCCACGAGCGGGTGTCCACCAAGCTCCTGTCCGAGAAGATGAACGTCTCGGCTTCGACGGTGTCCGAGGCGATCCGCAAACTCTCGGACCAGGGCCTCGTCGATCACGCCCGCTACGGTTCCATCGCTCTGACGGACAGTGGCCGCGCGGCTGCTGTGTCCATGGTCCGGCGCCACCGGTTGATCGAGACCTATCTGGTTCAGGAACTCGGCTACGGCTGGGACGAAGTCCACGACGAAGCCGAAGTCCTCGAACACGCCGTTTCCGATCTGATGATCTCGCGGATGGACGCCAAACTGGGCTTCCCCGAACGTGACCCGCACGGCGATCCCATTCCCGCCACCGATGGTTCGGTGCCGACTCCCCCGGCCCGTCAGCTCAGCGACTTCGCCAACGGCGAGCGGGGCCGCGTTGCCCGGATCTCCGATTCCGATCCCGAAATGCTTCGGTACTTCGATTCCGTCGGCGTCAGTCTCGATGTCGACATCACTGTCGAAGAACGCCGTGATTTCGCCGGAACAGTGTCCGTTCGACTCGGCGACAGCCCCGACACCATCGACCTGGGAAGCCCAGTCGCTCAAGCAATTTGGCTCGTGTAGTCGAGGCCGCTCAGAGCGGCAGACGATATCGCCGTTCTACAGGCCGGACGCCGTCGGTCCGGGTCCAGTCGGCGAGCCTCTCGTCGACGTACACCCAACCTCGACGCTCGTACAGCGCGATCGCCGGCAAAGCGTCCTCGACGACGTCGAGCACCAGTTCCAACTGACTTTCTGCTGCGAAATCCGTGACAGCGTCGAGTAGCGCACCGCTGAGGCCGTTTCCGCGGGCATGGGGATGAACGAACAATCGCGACACGGCAATCGATCCCGCGGTGGTGGGCGCGCCTCCGACCTCGCGGTCGACGGCCACATGACCGACAACACGGCCGTCGCTCTCACCGACCCACGCCTTCACCACCGTGGGCGAACTGAGCCAGCGGTGCGGGTTCTGTGGCCACGTGTTCGGATATCCGTCGCACTCGTGGACCTGTGCCAGCGCATCGACGCAACCGTCGAGGTCGCCGTCGACACGCTCGCGGACGATCACCCGCGAAGCGTCGCCGGTCGCACGACCATCACCGAACTGGCGCGTCGACCCTTCTCCTGCAGAAGCGCAATCGTGTGACCGGTGGGATCGATCGCCGCACAGATCCCCTTCATCCCGATCGGCTCGAGCCAGCGCCCCTGGCTGATCGCCTCGGCTTCCTCCGCCGTGATCTGCCGATGCGGAAAAGCCGTCTGCGCAGCCTGATCGATGTCGAGGCTCACACCCGGCCGATCCGCGAGATCTTCGAGCGTGCGCGCATGTTCGAGAGTGAACGGCCCGACGCGGGTGCGGCGTAATGCCGTCAGATGACCACCGACGCCCAATTCACGACCGAGGTCGCGTGCAAGCGAGCGGATGTATGTTCCGGAAGAGCACTCAACGTCTACATCCAGATCGACGAAGCCACCAGGGACATCTCGCCGAGCCAGAACTTCGAAAGTCGACACCGTTACCGGGCGCGGCGCCAGCTCGACGGTTTCTCCCGCACGCACCAGGGCATGTGCGCGTTGACCGTCGACCTTGATAGCGCTCACGCTTGCCGGGATCTGCTTGATGTCTCCGGTCAGCGTTGCCACGATCGCCGCGATCTCCGCGTCCGTCACCTGCGAAGCGTCTGCGGAAGTCAGGACCTCCCCTTCGGCATCGTCCGTGTCCGTAGCTGCACCGAGGCGAATGGTCGCCGAGTACGCCTTGGTTGTCAGTGCCAGGAGTCCGAGCAACTTGGTCGCACGCTCGACGCCGAGAACGAGGACGCCGGTCGCCATGGGATCAAGAGTCCCGGCATGTCCCACCTTGCGGGTGTTCAACAATTTGCGGCATCGCGCGACCACGTCGTGGCTGGTGATGCCCGCCTCTTTGTCGACAATCAGGATTCCGGCGCCGACAAGACCGGAGGAAGGCTTTTCACGAGCTGACACGTGTGCCGATTCTGCCAGTCGCGCTCACTGCACCGAAATTGCCGTCAGAATGAGCCCGTCCGACACCAACCACCTACCGTCGAAAGAGGTGAGCGGCGGACCAGACGTCGCCTCACCGGGGACCAGCAGACGCGAGTTGAAAGTTCCGGAAGTTTCCGTCTCCGCCTCGAATGTGATGTGTGCGTCCTCGAAACCCAACCAGCGCCCGGTGAGCGGAAACCACGCCTTGTACGTGGCTTCCTTCGCGCAGAAGAGCACTCGATCCCAGTGCACCGGACCGCCGGTTTCCTGAGTGTCCAGCCACGTTCGTTCCGCTTCGATGCTGACCGCGGGCAATACCCCGTCCGGCAGCGGGCCGTGCGGCTCGGCGTCGATACCGAGTGAGCGGACCTGCATGGAGTACGCCAGGACAGCGCCGCGGTAGCCGTCGCAATGGGCGAGGCTTCCGACTACTCCCTGCGGCCAGAGTGGGGCACCACGCTCGCCGCGCATGACAGCGGCAGACGGAACACCGAGCTTGCCCATCGCCTGACGCGCGAGGTGCCGGGTAGTCACGAACTCGCGACGGCGCTTCTCGACCGCGCGGCCGATCAACGCCTCCTCACTGGGGTGCGGAACCAGACCGGGCGGATCCACGAAGGCCTCGGCCGTCGCAACTCCACCGGGAAGAATCTGTTCGATCACGTAGCGATACCTCTCAGCGTCCGGCGCGCATGCGCTCGACTTCGGCTTCCTGCTCCGGCGTGACCTTGAAGTGGCCACCCCACTTGTTGAGCGTTCCCGGCGGGTACTCCGGAACGGGAAGAATCTGACGCAACAACTTCTCCGGCAGTCCACGCCGACGCCATTCGCGCGGGTATCCGAGTGAGACTTCCTCGAAGCGGACGCCGTCGTAGTACGTGGTTCGAGGAATGTGCAGGTGCCCGTACACCGAGCACACCGCGTTGTACTTCACATGCCAGTCGGCGGTCGCGGTGGTTCCGCACCACAACGCGAACTCCGGATACATGAGCACGTCCGTCGGCTGCCGGACCATCGGGAAATGGTTCACCAGAACGGTTTTTGTGCCTTCGGGGAGCGCGTCCAACCGTGCCTGGGTGTATTCGATTCTCGCCCGGCACCACGCGTCGCGCGTTGCATACGGCTGCGGCGAGAGCAGGAACTCGTCGGTGGCGACGACGTTCTTGTCCCGCGCGATCTCGAGCCCGTGTTCCTTGTCTCGCGCGCCTTCCGGCAGGAAGGAGTAGTCGTAGAGAAGGAACATCGGGACGACCGTGACCGGACCATCGTCTCCCTCCCACACCGGGAACGGGTCCTCGGGTGTGATGACGTCGAGTTCGCGGCACATGTTGACCAGGTACTCGTACCGCGGCGCTCCGTGAATCTGAACCGGATCCTTGGCGGTCGTCCACAGTTCGTGGTTGCCCGGAATCCAGATGACCTTTGCGAATCGGCTGCGAAGGAGCTTCAACGCCCACCGAATGTCGTCAGTTTTCTCGGAAACATCTCCGGCGAGAATGAGCCAGTCGTCAGGCGAATCCGGGAACAGTTCCTCCGTCATCGGCTTGTTGCCGTTGTGACCGACATGAATGTCGCTCACCGCCATCAGCTTTGCTGCCACGATCCCTCTGCTTCCTCAGTTGAACTTCCGCGCTTCGCCGTCGCCGGACCTGTTACGGCCCACTTGCCGGAAAACGCTCGCCACGACACCGCGACCATCCGAAGTACTACGAACACGGTAAGCCCTGCCCAAATTCCGGCCAGCCCCCAGTCGTAGGCGAGGGAGAGCCAGATCGCGGGCAGAAATCCGAGAACTGCGCAGAGCATGGTCGCGTTGCGCAGAAACACCACGTCCCCGGCGCCGAGCAGAACACCATCGAGGGCGAAGACGATTCCCGCTACCGGCATGATCGCGACGAAGAACCACCAGGCGATCGACATTTGACCGAGCACCTCGGCGTCGGACGTGAAAAGTCCGGCGATCACGGAGTGGCCCGCGGCGAAGAAGATCGCGAGTACCACGGCAAATACCGTCGACCAGGCAGTGATCCGCCAGGTCATCCTCTTCGCGGCGGCCGCGAATCCACCGCCGAGGGCAGCTCCGATGAGCGTTTGGGCGGCGATCGCCAAGGAATCGAGAAGGAGCGAAACCAGGTTCCACAGTTGGAGGACAACTTGGTGTGCACCGACTACGGCTGCACCGAACCTCGACGCCACCGCGGCCGCCGAGACGAAACACGCTTGGAATGCGAGGCTGCGCAGAATCAGGTCACGGCCCATCAGCATCTGCGCCCGCATGATTGCAAAATGCGGTCGAGCCGAGACCGGTTCACGAAAGAGTGCCCAAGCGAACAGGACACCCGAAACGCTCTGGCCGACCAGATTCGCGACAGCTGATCCTTCGAGTTCCATCCGGGGAGCACCGAGCAAACCGTGCACGAGAATCGGGCACAACACCGCCGAAATACCCAGGCCGACAAGGACGAACCGAAGCGGTCGCACCGTGTTCTGAACCCCGCGCATCCAGCCGTTGCCGGCCAGGGTCACCAGGATGAGTGGAACACCCAATACCGCTATCCGAAGCCAACTTTCCGCAGCCGCCGCAATGTCGGGAGTCCCGGCCACCGCCGAAGTCAGCGGGCCCGCGATCACCTGCACGATCACTACCAAGGCCAAGCCGATCGCGGCCGCCAGCCAGGTCGCCTGAACGCCCTCGCCCACCGCGTCGCGCTCGCGGCCCGCCCCGTGCAGCCGTGCGGCGCGCGCCGTCGTGCCGTACGACAAGAAGGTCAGCTGCGTACTCACCAACGACAGGATCAGACCACCGACTGCCAATCCGGCCAGCGGAAGCGCCCCGAGTCGGCCGACCACGGCGATGTCGAACAACAGATAGAGGGGTTCGGCCGCCAGTACCCCGAGTGCCGGAAACGCCAGGGAAAAGATTCGACGCCCAGTGACGTCGAAATCAGCTGCCGAAGATCCTGCCGAGGTGGCGTCAGATTCGCTCAATGCCGCGGATTCAGCCGAGTGCCGCGACGAGCGCGGCAACAATCTCGTCGCTGGAAGTGGTCGACGTATATCCGGCCGACAGCCGGTGCCC
Source organism: Rhodococcus sp. P4_E4 (assembly GCF_056401575.1). Taxonomy (NCBI): domain Bacteria; kingdom Bacillati; phylum Actinomycetota; class Actinomycetes; order Mycobacteriales; family Nocardiaceae; genus Rhodococcus; species Rhodococcus sp. P4_E4. The sequence goes on from NZ_JBFUJB010000020.1 coordinate 30,031, forward strand.
GCCGCCACCAAGACTTTCAGCGACCGCCGACACGTCGATCGCCGACTTTGCACGCAACGAGATCGACCAGCTTCCGGAAACCGACTCTTTGAGTACTGCGGCAACTTCGGCTTCCGAAGTAGTTCGCACGATATCGACGACGCTCTCGATCTCCTCGGAGCGAAGATCGCCGATGTCACTGCGTCGGATCACCGCGTACACCAGCCCACGGCCGTCCGCGGCTTCCGGGACCAGCACCGCGGACCCGAGTACCGAAGCCAGCATCGGCAACCACCCGAACGGATGGGTGTCGAGCAGCTTTCGCGCAATCGCGTCGCCGTCGATGCCGGTCGCCAGCAAACGCGCCGCGAGCACGTGCGGAAGCGGACCTCCCCACCGGAAGGAGCCGGTGTCGGTGACCAGTCCGGCATAGAGACAGTGCGCGATATCGCGATCGATCGCGACTCCCCACGCATCGAAGAATCGTGCGATGAGCGCCGTCGTCGAAGCCGCGGTTTCGTCGACGACGTTGATGGTTCCGAATTCGGAATTGGAGCGATGGTGATCAAGGACGATTGTGCGATGCGCGCCGGCGAGTCGACTCGCCAACTCACCGAGGCGGCCCTCGCTGCCGACATCCACGGTCACCAGAACATCGACGCTTTCCCGAACATCGGCGGGCGCCGTGAGCAAGTGAACACCAGGGAAATCACACATCGACTCGGGCAGCGCCGACGGCCGACTGAACGCGACCTGCACCGAAACACCCCGACGCTCGAGAACGAGACCGAGCGCAAGTCCGCTGCCGATCGTGTCCGCATCCGGCTGCACATGGCAGAGAATTGTCACCGTGTGCGCCGATTCGAGAACCTCGGCCACCTGAGCGAACTTCGCCTCGCAGGGGTCGACGTCCGAAAGTGCGGTGATCGTCATTCTCGGTGCGCGTCAGTCGGCTTCACGAACATCTGGCGACGCCTCGTCTTCGTCCGAAGCCACTCGCGGCTCCTTGTACGGATCTGCATCTCCGGCCGGCTGTGCATTCTCACGCGCCTTGGCGACCTCGTCGTCGGCGGCCTTGGCACGGGCCAGCAGTTCTTCCATATGACGCGCGGTATCGGGAACGGTATCGGCGACAAACGTCAGAGTCGGTGTGAAGCGAACGCCAGTTCCGGCACCGACCTTCGAGCGGAGAACACCCTTGGCCTTCTCGAGTCCTGCGGCGGCGGCTTCCACATCGGGTGCGGAATCGACCTTCTCGCCCATGACTGTGTAGTACACCGTCGCGTCGTGCAGATCGTTGGTGACCTTGGTGTCCGTGATGGTCACAAATGCGAGTCGCGGATCCTTGATCTCGTGATCGATCGCGGTCGCGACGATGGTTCCGATACGCTTTGCCAACTTGCGTGCCCGGGCTGGATCTACCATGACTGTCAGTCTCCTCTACCTGGCCACTCGAATCGAGGTGACTCGATCGATCAAAGTTCTGGTTAACAAGAATTATTACCGACAACAGTCTCGTCCATCGGCTACCCGGCAACCAAATCACCATCGGTAGAGGTCTTCGGCCACAAGCCACCGTGCACATCGAGCGTGAGTACAGACACCGTCACACTTGGTCCCCTGGACGCCGAATCCCTTGCCAACCAACTCGATTCGGTACGCCGTCCGGAAGAGTGGCTCACCGACACACACCAGTGACACTCAGTCTTCCGGGCCGAAGATTCGCCTTCGCACAGCCAGCAACTGAATCTCCGGACGCTCGGCGACCGCTCGCTCACAATGATCGAGAACATCGTGCAGATGATCGACGGACGAACTGACCACACCGACGCCCACGAGCGCACGACGCAGGCGTCCCTGCTCCCCCGCCTCCGCTGCACTGACACCGAATCGACGGAGTTCCGTCAGGATCGGCGACAGCATCGAACGCTTTTCCTTGAGTGAGTGGACATCGCCGAAAAGAATGTCGAACTCCAGTGCCCCTACAAACATTTTCCCCCTAGACAGAGCCGAATGGACTCTTCCGGACTTGTATGTTCAAGTCCGGAAGAGTCCATGTCAGCTAGTACTCACGTGCGTCCGCCCCAACGCCCGTGTCGACATAATCAGTCGCGCGGCTTCTCGCGAAGCTCGTAGCACTCGAGAACGTCACCGATCTTGATATCGGAATAGGTGACGGTCAAACCACATTCATAGCCTTCGCGAACCTCGGTAGCGTCTTCCTTCTCCCGCTTGAGCGAGGAGATGGTGACCGTCTCGGCGATGACCTTGCTGTCGCGGATGAGACGTGCCTTGGCGTTGCGACGGATGCTGCCCGACGTGACCAAGCAACCGGCAATGTTGCCAATCTTGGACGAACGGAACATGGCGCGGATCTCTGCCTTGCCCAGCTCGACCTCTTCGTACACCGGCTTGAGCAGACCCTTGAGTGCCTTTTCGACCTCGTCGATGGCCTGGTAGATCACCGAGTAGTAGCGAATGTCGACGCCCTCGCGGTTCGCCAGCTCCGTTGCCTTGCCTTCGGCGCGGACGTTGAAGCCGATGATGATCGCGTTGGACGCAGCAGCCAGGTTGACGTTGGTCTCCGTGATGCCACCGACACCGCGGTCGATGACGCGCAACTGCACCTCGTCGTCGATCGGAATTCCGAGGAGAGCCTCTTCGAGGGCCTCCACGGTTCCCGAGTTGTCACCCTTGAGGATCAAGTTCAGCTGTGAATGTTCCTTCAGAGCTGCATCGAGATCGTCGAGGCTGATGCGCTTACGACTCTTCGCTGCAAGCGCGTTGCGCTTACGTGCGTTGCGACGGTCCGCGATCTGACGAGCGATACGGTCCTCGTCGACCACGAGCAGGTTGTCGCCTGCACCGGGGACCGACGTGAAGCCGATGACCTGGACCGGACGTGAAGGCAGTGCCTCGTGGACGTCCTGACCGTGCTCGTCCACCATGCGGCGGACGCGGCCGTAAGCATCGCCGGCAACGATCGAGTCGCCGACCCGCAGCGTTCCGCGCTGGATGAGCACGGTAGCGACGGGGCCGCGGCCACGGTCGAGGTGCGCCTCGATGGCAACACCCTGAGCGTCCATGTCCGGGTTGGCGCGCAGATCCAGGGAAGCGTCCGCCGTCAACAGCACTGCTTCGAGCAGTGCGTCGATGTTGAGACCCTGCTTCGCCGAGATGTCGACGAACATGGTGTCTCCGCCGTATTCCTCGGCCACCAGTCCGTACTCGGTGAGCTGCTGCCGGATCTTGTCCGGGTTCGCGCCTTCCTTGTCGATCTTGTTCACCGCGACCACGATCGGCACGTCGGCCGCCTGGGCGTGGTTGATCGCTTCCACCGTCTGCGGCATGACGCCGTCGTCGGCTGCGACCACAAGGATCGCGAGGTCGGTGGCCTTGGCACCACGAGCACGCATGGCCGTGAAGGCCTCGTGACCCGGGGTGTCGATGAACGTCACGAGACGCTCGTTGCCCTCGAGCTCGGTCAGCACCTGGTAGGCACCGATGTGCTGCGTGATGCCGCCGGCTTCGCCCTCACGGACATTCGCCTTACGGATCACGTCGAGCAGACGGGTCTTACCGTGGTCGACGTGGCCCATGACGGTGACCACAGGCGGACGGGACTCGAGGTCCTCTTCTCCGCCGGCGTCCTCGCCGTAGGTGAGGTCGAAGCTGTCGAGCAGCTCGCGGTCCTCGTCCTCCGGGCTGACGACCTGCACGACGTAGTTCATTTCGCCGCCGAGCAGCTCCAGCGTCTCGTCGTTGACCGACTGAGTTGCCGTGACCATCTCACCGAGGTTGAACAACGCCTGCACGAGTGCTGCGGGGTTCGCATCGATCTTGTCCGCGAAGTCCGACAGCGATGCGCCGCGAGCGAGACGGATGGTCTCACCGTTGCCGCGTGGCAGCCTGACGCCGCCGACTGCGGGAGCCTGCATGCTTTCGTACTCGGCGCGCTTCGCCCGCTTCGACTTACGTCCACGGCGAACTGCTCCGCCGGGACGACCGAATGCACCTGCCGCTGCGCCGCGCTGACCGGGACGGCCACCGCCGCCGGGACGACCGCGGAATCCACCGGCCGGAGCTGCTCCACCGGGAGCACCTGCACCAGCACCGGCGCCGGGAGCGCCGCCGCCGCGGTATCCACCGCCGCCGCCGCCCGGACGACCACCGGGAGCGCCACCGGGACGACCCGGACGTCCGCCGCCACCGGGCGCGGGACGAGCGGAACGAGCAGGCATTGCACCCGGGTTCGGGCGAGGAGGCATGGAGCCGGGGCTGGGACGGGGTCCGCCCTGACCTGCAGGCGGACGAGGTCCACCCTGGCCGGGAGCCGGACGGGGACCGCCCTGACCCGGAGCCGGACGAGGTCCCCCCTGGCCGGGAGCCGGACGGGGACCGCCCTGACCCGGAGCCGGACGAGAACCGCCCTGGCCTGCACCCGGACGCGGTGCGCCGGGAGCCGGACGAGGTGCCGGACGCTCGGCGGGTGCCGAGGAGTACGGGTTGTTACCGACGCGAGGTGCCTTCGGTCCCGGACGCGGTCCGCCGGGCTTTGCGCCGGTAGACGGTGCCGCCGGAGCCGCGGGGGCTGCCGGTGCCGATGCTGCGGGAGCAGCCGGAGCCGGGCGTGCCGGCTGTGCCGGCTTCGGAGCGTTGAACGTCGGGGTGGGGACCGGCGCCGACGGTGCTGCCGGAGCAGCGGCTGCGGGAGCCGCGGGGGCTGCCGGTGCCGGAGCTGCGGGAGCAGCCGGTGCGGGTGCGGCCGGCTTGGGGCCGGGACGCGGGCCACCGGGCTTTGCAGCTGACGGCGACGGTGCGCCGGGCTTTGCCGCGGGGCGAGCCGCCGGAGCGGCTGCGCCGGTCTCGGACTTGGTTTCTGCTCCGCCTGCCGACGGGAATGACTCCCGCAGACGACGGGCGACGGGCGCCTCCACTGTGGATGACGCAGACTTCACGAACTCGCCTTGCTCCTTGAGCGTTGCGAGTAGTTCCTTGCTGGTGACACCGAGTTCTTTAGCCAACTCGTGCACGCGGGCCTTGCCTGCCACTGCTCTCCTCACTGATGAGGTCGAGCAGGAGGCATCCCACAGATGTGGGTCCCGCACGACCTCGGGTTATCGCCGATGGACGTTCATCGTTGGTGCTTCACGGTGTGCTCATGAGTGCTTGTGCCTGTTCTTCTCGAGAGGTACTGCTTTTGTGTGAACTGCGTCGACCAGCTGGTCGACAGCGGACGTGTCCAGATTTCCGGACACTCGCAGTGCTCTGCTGAATGCTCGGCGCCGCTCTGCCAGGCTCAGACAACTCGGATCCAGGTGCAGCCATGCACCTCGACCGGGGAGTCTTCGCGATACGTCGGGGACGAGCGGGGAACCCTCCGGCCCCTGCTCACCAACCACGACCCTCAACAGATCGACAGCCGACCCTTGTTCCCTGCACCCCACACACGTTCTGACCGGCGAACCGGGTTTCACGCGCGCAGAATCCGAGGACTCACGTCGAACCATTGTCCACTCTACCGCCGAACCGTCTCGATCACTGCATTCCACCGTTATCCGTTGGACGTGGCGGGCCGGTCGGACGCGTCGCCAACGGGTGCCGCATCGCTCCGAATGTCGATACGCCAACCCGTCAACCGTGCAGCCAGGCGGGCATTTTGACCCTCTTTTCCGATGGCCAACGAAAGCTGGAAATCGGGCACGATGACACGGGCCGCACGAGCCTCGGGATCGACGACAGTGACGGAGACCACTTTCGACGGGGAAAGTGCGTTGCCCACAAACGTCGCGGGATCTTCGTCGAAGTCGATGATGTCGATCTTCTCCCCCGCAAGTTCGCTCATGACGTTTCGGACGCGCTGACCCATCGGGCCGATGCATGCACCCTTTGCGTTCAGCCCCTGCACGCGTGAGGCAACGGCGATCTTGGAACGGTGTCCCGCTTCGCGCGCGACGTTGATGATCTCGACGCTGCCGTCCGCGATCTCCGGAACCTCGAGTGCGAACAACTTGCGAACCAGGTTCGGATGGGTCCGCGAGAGGGTGATCTGGGGGCCACGGGCGCCGCGAGCAACCCCGACGACGTAGCACTTGATGCGCTCGCCGTGTTCGTAGTTCTCGCCGGGAACCTGTTCTGCGGGCGGCAACAATCCTTCGGCGCCATTGGATTCGCTGCCGATTCGAACGACGACCATCCCGCGAGAGTTTGCACGCGTGTCGCGCTGAATGACACCGCCGACGATTTCACCCTCATGGGTGGAGAACTCACCGAAACTGCGCTCGTGCTCGGCGTCGCGCAAACGCTGCAGGATGACCTGGCGTGCGGTGGTCGCCGCGATTCGACCGAATCCTTCGGGAGTGTCGTCCCACTCCTCGCCGATCATGTTGCCGTCGGCATCGGTGTCGTGTGCCATCACTCGCACCGAACCGGTCTTGATGTTGACATCGATCCGAGCGTTCTGCTTGTGCCCCTCGGTGTGGCGGTACGCCGTCAGCAGCGCGGTCTGGATCGTGGCGATCACAGTTTCGATCGAAACGCCCTTTTCGGCTTCGATCGCTCGCAACGCTGCAATGTCGATATTCACTTGTCGAACCCTTCTTCGTTTTCTACGTCTTCTAATTCTGCTTCGTCGTCTTCGACACTGTCCACGCCCGAGTCATCGGTGAGGTCAACCGCATCCGAGGGAACTGCGCGCCCCTCCGGGATGCCGCCCGCGAGTTCCAACTCCGCCTCACTGGGCTTCGAGAACTCCACCTGAACTACGGCCTTCTGAACGTCGCCCAGTGCAATCTCTCGCACGGTCAGTCCGCCACGGCCACCGATGACAACCGCCACGGAATCGTCGTTCAACCTTCCGATACGGCCGACCACGGTCTCGCCGGCCAGATCGATACGCGCTTTGCGTCCACGAGCTCGACGCCAGTGACGCTCGAGCGTCAGTGGACGATCGATTCCCGGGGAGGTCACCTCGAGGGTGTACGGCGTTTCACCGATTTCCTCGAGGCTGTCGAAAAGTTCCGAAACGAGTCTGCTGATCTCTGCGGCGGCATCGAGTTCGATCCCGGCATCGCTGTCGACCATGATGCGCACCGCGCTGTGCTTGCCCGCACTGGTCACGACAACGTCTTCGACGTCGTAACCCTGGGCGTGCACGAGTTCGGAGATCAGCTCGATCACCCTCTCCCTGGATGGCACCGGCATCTCGCGAACTCCTCATTTCAGTTGTCGTCGATTGTCCGACTTGTGTCGACTGTCGACGTGGGCGGCTGCGAGCATGAAAAGACACCAGGTGCCTCATGCTGCAAGCATCCAAGAGTACCGCTCATTACGCGTCTCCGTGACCAGAGTGCCCGACGCACGTCACACTTGAACACGTGCCGCGGATTCGAACGATCGGCCGACCACCTGGCACGATGGACTGGTGCTGACGCCCATGACTACTACCCCACTCTCCCGGCGGAGTGCGCTCAAGATGACGGGAACCGCAGCAGCGTTGGGCGCTGCAGCCTTCTCGTTGTCCGCCTGCACCGACAACGGCACAGCGGAGGCGGCTGCAGAAGTCGACCAGTTGACGGCCCAGGCCGAGCGAGCTCGCTCCGACGCGGCAGCCGCAACCGCCGCCATCGCTCTTGCGCCGGACAAGTCGGCATCACTGACCACGATCAGCGCCGAACGCACAGCGCATGCACTCGAACTCGACGCCGAGATTGCGCGAGCAGCGGGCGGCGGCGCTACGACCACTGCGCCCCCGTCGACCTCGGTCGCAAACGCTCCGACGGGCGTTGACACCTTGAGGACCTCGCTGACCGATTCGGCGCGCAGTGCCGCGGATCTCGCTCGCACGATGTCCGGCTATCGCGCGGGCTTGCTCGGTTCGATCAGCGCGTCGTGCTCGACCCAGGTTGCGGTGTTGCTTCCATGATCACTTCGCACACCCGTCGAACCGAGAGTTCTGCCTTGCTGACCGCAATCGAATCAGAGAATGCCGCGATCTTCGCTTACGGAGTGGTTGCCGCGTTTTCGAATCCTGCCCGTGTCAACGAAGTTGCCACACATACAGCCGCGCACCGCGCGCGACGTGATGCGCTGGTTGCCCTGTCGACCGACGCGGGCGAGACCCCGCCGACAGCCGCGGCAGCCTACGAGATCCCGTTCCCGGTGACGGACGCCGTTACCGCGGCACAACTGGCAGCACAGATCGAATCCGACACCGCCGTGACCTACCGGGCATTCGTCGAACAGGTCGATACCGACCAACTCCGCACGTTCGGAATCGACGGCCTGACCGATGCGGCAATCCGCGGCGCCGGATGGCGGTCCGCGCTGGGAACCGCTCCGTCTACCTCAGCGTTCCCAGGGGACCCGGCTTCGTAAACTGCTGTGCGCCTTTATTAACCGCCGGCGGATACGAAGCAACCGCCGACGCGCAGTGCAGGTGTCAGCGCATCTCCGTAACCGAGTGGCGTGAGCGCACCCCCGGCCGCAAGGAAGACTGCGGTAAGAACCGCGATTCCCAGCGCAACACCGATCTCGCGAAGCGTCGAGTTGGTCGAACTGGCCGTTCCGTGATCAGGCTCATCCATGTCGACGAGGACAGCGGTGGAACTCGGCGCGAAGGTCAGGCCCATGCCGATGCCCGCCATCAGTAGCGCCGGAACCAGCGAACCGTACGTCACGTCGGGACCGATCAACGCGGCCAACCAGAACAATGCTCCGGCCTGGAGCAGCAGACCGGTCAGCAGAAGTGAACGGAGCCCGACCTTCGGCGCCAGAAAACCGGCGAGAGGAGCGAAGATCATCGGCGCCGCCGTCCACGGAAGCGTCCGCAGGCCTGCTTGGAACGGGCTGTAGCCCATCACGATCTGGAGGTACTGCGACAGCAGGAACACCGCTCCGAAGATCCCGATCGAGAAGGTCAAGCCGATGACGTTCGCCATCGAGAAGCTGCGTGAACGGAACAGACGTAGGGGCATGACCGGATGTGACGTCTTCATCTCGCGAAGAACGAACAGCGCCAACGCGACTGCGGAACCGACCAACGACGCAACCACTCCAAGCGATCCCCAGCCGTCGTCGTTGCCGTGAACGATCCCCCACACCGCCAGAAACACACCGAGTCCGGCGAGTGCGACACCGGGAAGGTCGAGAGGTTGTGTGCGACCGGTCGATTCACGCAACGCATACAACGCGAGAGGAACGGCAACGATCGCAACCGGCACGTTGATCCAGAAGATTCCCTGCCACGAGAACCCGTCGACTACCGCTCCACCGACCACGGGACCCATCGCGATTCCCAGTCCGGAGACGCCACCCCAGACACCGATTGCCATGGCGCGCTTGGCTTCCGGTACCGCTGCGACGAGGAGGGTCAGCGAGAGCGGCATGATCGCGGCTGCGCCCGCGCCTTGAAATGCCCGGGCCGCAATCAGCAGGCCGGGAGTTGTCGACAGCGCCGAAGCGATCGATGCAGCCGTGAACAGCCCGATTCCGAACACGAACATCCGGCGGCGTCCCCACCGATCGCCGAGCGTCGTCGCCGAAAGCATCAGCGTCGCAAAGCAGAGCGTGTACGCATTCATGAACCATTGGAGCTGCCCGACGGACGCGTTCAGTTCCTTCTCGATCACCGGCAGCGCGCTCGTCATCACGAGGTTGTCGAGGGTAGCCATGAACATGGGCAGAGAAGCAGCACCCATCGCTATCGCGATCGGAACCTTACGTCCTCCACTGTTTTCCGACCCGGATGCGGCGTCCGATCCGGACTTCGTCAAAACGGTCATCGTGATTCCTCGATGTGAAGGTGCCTTAAGGCATCGATTGATTACTTAAGTCGAAACTAAGCTATCCGGTGATAACGTGTCAATATGTCGATCGGTGCAGCTGAACCACGTACCCGCAGGATGAGCGCACCGGAACGTCGCGCACTGGTCCTTGCCGCGGCAACGCGGGCATTTGCAAAGGGCGGATACTCCGGCACCAGCACGGACGCCGTCGCCAAGGAAGCCGGCGTCTCGCAGCCCTACGTCGTGCGCATGTTCGGAACCAAGGCAGATTTGTTCCACGCGGTGTTCACGCGTGCGCTCGACGAAATCGTCCGCACCTTCAACGACAAATTGGACACCGTCACAATCGATCCGAGCAATCCGCAGTTCTGGGCCGAACTCGGATCCGCCTACGGCGAGCTGGTCCTCGATCGAGATCTGCTGCTCGTCATGTTGCACGGCTTCGCAACCAGCACCGACGACGTCGCCGCCGTGTCCCGGACCGCCATGTCCGGCATCTACACCTTGCTGCGCGAGCGCACCGGTTGCACGCCCGAGCAAGCACGCTTGTTCATCGCGAACGGCATGCTGATCAACAATCTGCTCGCAATGATGGCACCCGAACACGCCGAAGAAGATCCGGCCCTCGGCGAACTCTGGGGCAGCGTCTTCAGCGACTCGACTGCAATCACTCTCACCGGCGACGAATCCTCGAGCGAAACCGACACCGTTTCCTGACCGGTCACTGGGAAAAACTACACACATGTGACTGAGGACACCCTACAGTCGATCCGACATGTCTCCGGGAAACCCAGACGAAAAGGACCGACGGTGGATCTCGCACAACGCCTCGACGCGCTCGAACAGGTCGAGGAAATCAAGAAGCTCAAACATGGCTACTGGCGAGCATGTGACGCCAAGGATCCGGTTCGGTTCCGCAACAGCTTCATCCGTTCAGGAGCGTCGATCGACTACGGCCGTCTCGGCGCGTTCGACGACGCCGGGCCGATGGCGGACATCTTCGAGAAGATCGCTCTTCGCAAGGTCGACGGCCGGTACGCGGTACTCGACATGCATCACGGATTGCATCCCGACATCACACTGACCTCGGAGACGTCGGCGGTGGGGCGATGGACTCTGAAGTTCCGCCGGGTCGACACTGTCGGACGCACCGAGAAGTTGATGACCGGCGAATACGACGACAAATACGTGATCGAGGACGGTGTGTGGAAAATGAGTCAATGCCACTTCACGGAGACGTGGTCGATCACCACTCCCCTGTCCCCCGACACTGATATCGCCGAGGGTTCGTTGGGAGGTCCCCGATGACCACGTCGACAAACGGCAAAGTAGCGCTCGTGACCGGCGCGAGTAGGAGCGTCGGAAAAGGCATTGCCCTCGCACTGGGAAGCGACGGATGGACGGTGTACGTGACGGCGCGAGGAACCGTCGGCGCCGACGGCCCACTCGATCGCACCGCGGCGGAGATCACCGAGCGCGGCGGTCACGGCATTGCCGTGCAGTGCGATCACGCCGACGATCAACAGATCGTCGACCTGTTTGCACGCATCGCCGAGGAACAGTCAGGCCGCCTCGATCTTCTGGTCAACAACGTCTGGGCCAACCCGGCGGGATATGCCGGCTTCGCCGATCCGTTCTGGAAGAGGCCGATCGACGATTGGGATTCGCTGATCGGAATCGGACTGCGCGCCCACTACGTTGCTTCGGTAGAAGCGGCGAAGTTGATGGTCCCCCGGGCCAGTGGAGTGATCGGCAATATCTCGTCATTCGGCACCCGCGGGTACCTGCACTCTGTCCTGTACGGGATGTCGAAGGCAGGTTTGGACAAGATGGCCGCCGACATGGCTGTCGAATTGAAGGGAACCGGCGTCACCGCACTTTCCTTCTGGCTCGGGTTGATCCGCAACGAGCGGATGGAGGCCAGTGGGATCGAGAGCTTCGAAGGCTTCTCACTGGCCGAGGCCGAAACCCCGGAATTCGTCGGCCAGGTCATCACTGCATTGGCCAACGATCCAGAAGTGAACGCGCGCAGCGGTCACACACTGATCACCGCCGAGACGGCCGTCGAGTACGGAATCACCGACGCCAACGGGAAACAACCTGCGTCACACCGCAGTGCCTTCGGTGGCGGCCCGCTCTTCTGAATCATCGGTGGCGGTGGTCGCGTCGCGTGCCGGCACAGCACGCGGCGCTGCCACTCGCGCCTTCAGGGCAAGCCAGGCACACCCGATGACGACGACGCCGCCGGCCACGATCGAGGGTGACAACGCCTCACCGAGTATCAGCGCCGACCAGGCAATGCTGAGCACCGGTTGAACCAACTGTGTTTGGCTCACAGTGGAAATGGGACCGATCGCCAGACCCCGGTACCAGGGAAAGAACCCGAGAAACATACTCACGCATCCCAGGTAGGCAAACGAAAGCCACGAATTCACATCGGCAGAGACCGGAGCCTGGGCCATGGACGCCACCGTCAACGCAATCGTGACCGGCAGTCCGAGAATCAATGCCCAGGCAATCGTCTGCCACGACCCGATCTCGCGGGCCAGCAACGCACCTTCCGAATATGCCAGCGCTGCACACACAACCGCGGCGAACAGAAGAAGATCAGCGAGATGAAACGAGCCGAGTCCGCCGTTTGCGACGGCCACGAACCCTACGACCGATACCGCGCCGGCGGCGCTTGCCCACCAGAATCCCTCACTGGGACGCTCTTTTCCTCGGACGACGGCAAATACCGCGGTCGCAGCGGGAAGTAGTCCGATCACGACTGCCGCGTGACTCGCCGGCGATGTCTGCAACGCAAACGTGGTGAACAGTGAAAACCCCAGTACCGCGCCAACGGTCACGAGTGCGATGCGAAACCACTGCCGAAGCGTCGGAAGCGTCGCGCGAGTAACCGACAGCATCACAATCGCAAGGGCCCCGGCAACGACGGCGCGGCCCGCGCCGACGAACAGGGGGTCGAGATCCGCGACGGCGACCCTCGTGAGCGGAACGGTGAACGAGAACGCCAGAACACCGAGCAAGCCCCACCACAAACCGGATCGAGACGATGGCATCGGTAGCGGTGCCCGTGACGTGACGATAGCGCTACTCTTCATACTCATATTCAACGATAGCAGTAGCGCACCAACCTGCGAAACTGGTATTTCAGGTGCGAACCCGTGTGCAGGAGATCGAAATTGCACCGAGCAGTCCGACGAGCGCGAAAGCGTAGAAGCCCCACGGCACGGCGTAACCCGCACCCAGGAGAACTCCGCCCAGAATCGGGCCACAGATCGCACCGACCCGGCCGACACCCGCCGACCATCCGAGCGCTGTCGCGCGAATCTGCGGTGGGTGATTGGCGCTCGTGAAGGCGTAGACCAGTACCTGTGCACTGAAAACGAAGCATCCGGCGAGGAAGACCATCACGTAGATTCCGAACGACACCTTCACACTCAGAAGCGCCAGGAACAACGCCGCTCCCGTGAACCACACGATGGCTGCGGTACGCGGGCCGATCTTGTTCGCGACACCCCCGGCGATCAACAGTCCGACGACTGCTCCGGCATTGAGGATCAGAAGGAACGTCAACGACGCTCCGAGGTTGTATCCGGCCTCGCGCATGATCGTCGGAAGCCACGTGTTCAATCCGTAGACGAGCAGCAAGCCCATGAAACTGGTGATCCAGATGGCGATGCTGTTACGCAGGAACTTCGAAGAGAACAGTGCGCGAACGGGATTGGCGGCTTCGGCGCGCCCAGCTTCGGACGTAGGCGCAGCCTCGAGCTCGACACCGTAGCGGGCAGCGATTTCCTCGGCCTCGGCACGCTTTCCGTGAGCGAGAAGGTACGACGGGGATTCCGGCAGATACCGCAACATGAGTGGAATCAGGACGACGGCAGGAAGTGCGCCGACAACGAACATCGCTCGCCAACCGAAAGGTTCGATCACGACGAGCGCCAGCGCGGCGGTGGCAACGGCGCCGACGTGATAGCCGGTCATCAGCATGGTCGACGCAGATCCACCGCCTTGTTTCTTCGAGAATTCGTTGACCAGAGCCAATGCCGTCGGAAGGGCGCCACCCAGTCCCACCCCGGCGAGGAAGCGCAGCAGACCGAAGATGAACGGATTGGGCGCAATTGCGCACAACAGAGTCAGAATCGAGAATGCGGCAACGGCGTACAGCAGCGCGCGGCGTCGACCGATGACGTCAGTGAGAGTGCCGATGACGAGGGCGCCGATGGTCATGCCGATGAGCCCGAAGGTCGAGATCATCGTGATCGTGCCGGTACTCAATCCCCACGCGTCGTAGTCGAGAAGTGAAGGAATGACCGCGCCGAGTACGACCAGATCGAATCCGTCCAGAAGCACAGCTATCCAACACAACGGTGCTACCCACATTGCGGCACGCGCCCCAGGCGAACCGGTGATCGAACTCGATTGCGTATGCGGTGCGGTCATCGGATCCTCGACATTCACTGCTTGTGGGCGTTCGCTACCGGTTCAGATCCAGTAGTCCAGATCGAGATCTGTTCGCATTGCGAACGCATGTTCATAATGAGCACATCGATTGTGTACGGAGTCACAACGCCATGTCAAACGTCGCGGTAATCTCGAGGAATGGCACTCTCCGAAAATGAGCGTGAACAGTTCCTGGCCGAACCCCACATCGGGGCGCTGTCCGTAGCGGACGGCACCGAACGCGGTCCGTTGACCGTCCCGATCTGGTACCTGTACTCGCCCGGTGGCAAACCATGGATCCTCACCGGCAAGGATTCACGAAAGGCTCGACTCATCGAGTCGGCCGGGCATTTCTCGTTGATGGCCGAAAGGCTCGATCCGACAATCCGTTACGTCAGCGTCAGCGGATCCGTCGACAAGATCGTTCCGGGCACCGACGAGATGCTGGTCGAAGTCTCGCGGCGATACCTGACCCCGGACAAGGTCGACGGATATCTCGAATTCGCGCGATCGCAGTTGGGCGAGCAGGTAGCGATCTACATGAATCCGCAGCACTGGCTGTCTGCGGATCTCGGGGCGATCTGACACTTCACCGAAAAGCGAAGGCTCGGCGCGCCGGAGTGGCGCCGATTGAGGCGATGACCGCTCGCCTCGAAGCCGAACAGGGCGATGGCCGGTTCCCCGCACACGATTACGCTCGCCGTCACAGTTCGACCGGCAACCAGCATCTTGCTCTTCGTCACGCCGGTGAGCAGAGCGTTGACGTCAGCATTGGACAACTGCGTCCCCGCCGGAAGCTCGACGGGTACCGGCGGCGTTCGACCGACAGCGGCCGCATCGAGGAACCGCGAAGCCGCCTTCTTGCCTTTGTCTCCGACTCCGAAGATGCCGCGCGAGAATCCGAGCGCTCCGCCGATCCCCTGGTTCGAGAGCAGCTGCGGGGTCAATTTCGCGGCAGCCTTCACCCCAGCAACGCCGGCGGTAGCGAGCTGGCTCAGCATCGTTGCCAATTCCCAATGCGCATAGAGGGTTCCGATCCGCAAGGAATCGGGCTCCCCCACCAAGTCGTAGCGCAAATGCATCGGCACGTCGAGGACGACTCCGGTCGACATCTCGGTAGCGAGGCTCAGATCGCGCCACACTGTGCGGCCGCACACGATATCGCGCTCGACGTGGAAGGTGATCGAATTGGGGGCGATGAACGTGTCGTAAAAACTCTCGATCGCCGCCTGCCCGTTATGCGGACGTGAACCTACAGGGTCGTTGATCTGGCCGTCTTCGGCAAACAGCGCAACCCAGGTCGAGCGATCATGCGCGCCGACGGCTTTCGGGGATCCCTCCACGACGGCCATCAACTGCTCACGTACCACCGGCGCGGTCATGCGCGCATCTCGTATGCACCGTCGTACGCCTTGACCTGCTGCCACACCCGGTCGAAGCGTTCACTGTCCACAACAGGCTTCCGCACTGCGGCCAAGGCCCACTTCTGCTGCTCGGGCGTCGACGACGGCTTTCCGTGCAGTGCGATCGCGTATCCCGAGAAGTCGCGAATCTGGAAGTCGAAGATCTGATCGACAACGTCGGCGTCGAGTCCGCTGATCTCGGCCTGCTCGAGAATCAGATGACCGTAGACGACGAGGGAGAACAGGTGCCCGACATTGAGCATGAAATCGAGATCCTTCTGCTGCTGCGCGTCCGGCGCTGCGGCAGTGAGCAATTCGGTGAGTGCGATCGCCTGCTCGTAGAAACGAGCGACGTTCGGGATCGAAGAGTGCTTCTCGTAGACGGGCTTCCACTCGTGGAACTGGATCTTCGCAGCGCCGCGGGTCGGTCCCTGATTCCAGAAGAACTCGTCGTCGGCTGCGTCGTCGCGCGTGACGATCTCCGGGAACTCCGCGGGGTTGAACAGGTAGTTCGGCAAGAACTTGAGGATCAGTCCGACGTTGACGTGGACGGTGCCCTCGAGCTTGGGCAGCGTGCCGATCATCTGCGCTGCTTCACGGAAGTACGTGGACTTCTCGTACCCCTTTGCCGCGATCACGTCGTGCAGCAACCCGACGACCTTTTCACCTTCCGAGGTGACCTTGGCCTTGGTCATGGGATTGAACAGCAGGTAGCGACGGTCTTCGAGGCTGGCGCTGCGGAAGTAGTCGACTGCTCGCGCGCTGAACTGTTTCATCGCGATCAGACGTGAGTACGCGTCGACGAAGGCGGCGCGTACATGGGCGAAGTCGGTGACCGGATTACCGTAGAGAATTCGATTCTGCGCGTGGGTGATTGCTTCGAAGAACGCATGTTCGGTGATCCCGATGGAGCCGGTGCACAGGTTGAACTTTCCGACGTTGACCGTGTTGAGCGCGGCCTCGAATGCGGCGACGCCGGTGTGCAGAATGTCTTCCTCGCGCACCGGGTAGTCGTCGAGGCGGAAATTGCTGACGTACATTTGCCCGCGCAGGACATTGTCCACAAGCTGATAGTTCGGATGTGCACTGTCGGCGACGAAGAACACGTAGCCTTCGGGACCCTCGACGTCGGTACGACGCCCGAACACAGACACCATTCCGGCTACGTTGCCGTTTCCGATGTAGTACTTCTCGCCGCTCGCGCGGAAGGCGACGTCGCCGTCGGTGGGAGTGAGAAGCATGTCGGTGGAGTACACGTCGGCGCCGTGATCACGCTCGGAGAGGCCGAACGCCATGACGCCGCCGTCGGCAAGTTCCTGCGCTGCACGCTTCTTCGCTGCGTCGTTGTCACTCATCCAGATCGGTCCGAGTCCGAGGATCGTGACCTGCCAGGCGTACCAGTAAGCGAGTCCGTAGAAACCGAAGATCTCACTCAAGGCCGCGTTGCGGGCACCGTCCCAACGACGGTTCTCGTCACCGTCGGCGAATGCCGCCGGAGTCTGGAACGTCGCGAACAACTTCTCCTTTCCGACGAACTCGAGAAAGTCGGAGACCCACACTGCGTCGAGGTCGTCCTGAAGCAGTTGCTTCTTGCCGCGCCTCTCGAACCATTCGATGGTGGCTCGCAGCAAACGGCGGGTCTCCGGATCGAACTGAGCGGGGTCGTAAGTATGGGGGTTGAAGAGCAATCCATCGGTGCCAGACACGTCATTACCTTTCGTCGATGACGCTAAACTACCAGCGGGTAACTTTCCGCGGTGCGATTCATGGAAGACCTGCGATTCTTCGCGAATGCCACAGGTCCATCGGATTCCACGTGCCCGCCCGAGCACGCGTGATCGGATAGCACGCCAATCCCAGCAACAACGCAGACATGTGGCCGATGGCGGTGAAATTGGTGGCGAAAATCAGAGGTACACCGTAGAAGAGCAACAGCCCCGCGAGATAGACGTATCGCCACGGATCGACGATGCGGTACACCAGAATCCCCATGATGCCGGCCAGACCGTAGCTCACTCCCACGTCGAGAGTATTGACCGCCGACTCCGCCACGTATCCGTGCCGAATACCTTCGTACAGAACACCTTCGCTGATGTACGTGGCTCCGACGTGGGCGATGACGACAACACACAGCCACCGCCACGTCCCGAGCCAACGCTCAGCCGTTGCATGAAAGATGGTGAAGAGAACCAGGTATCCCAACCAACCGCCACCTTCGAGCCAGAAGGCACTCGAGAACAGGACTCGTAGCGGGTCTTCGGCCAGGTGATGCAGATTGGTCGAGCGCTTGCCGAGAAAACGCTCCTCGACATTGTCAGGCAGATGCCGCAGGAACAGTGTGGTGAACAGCAGGGCAAGCAACCAGACATAGGTACCGGGAGCACTGCGCACCCATCGCCATGCCGCCTTTGCTGCCCCCAGCATCCTCACCGCTTCGAGTCTGCGCTCACTCGTTCACTACTGCAACGGCAAACCCGTCCCACCCCTTCGAACCCACGGTTTGAATGGCGGTGCCGTCGAGTTTCGGCTCGGCCGCGATCATCTCCAACACCGCTCGACTCGCTTTGACGCGCTCGTCGTCGATATCCGGGTTGGACACATGTCCCCCACGCACCACGTTGTCCACGATGATGACGGTTCCGGGATGCGAAAGGGCCAACGCCCACCGCACGTACTCGGTGTTGTTCTCCTTGTCGGCGTCGATGAAGACCAAGTCGAAAGGTCCCAACTCTTCCTTCGCGATCGACGGGAGGCTGTCGAGCGCGGCCCCGACGCGGACGTCGACACGGTCAGCCAAGCCGGCGCGCTCGATATTCGCCCGAGCGACATCCGCATGAGTGGGATCGAATTCCAGCGTGATGACCTGGCCCGAGGGGCCGACCGCGCGAGCGAGCCAGATCGTGCTGTATCCGCCGAGCGTTCCGATCTCGAGGACATTGCGCGCCAAGCACATTCGCGCCAGAAGGTTGAGGAGCTTGCCCTGGTTCGGCGCCACGTCGATGGGCGGGAGACCGGCCTCGGAGTTGGCGGCGAGTGCCGCGTCGAGAACCGGATCTTCACCTACCAACGTGGAAACGAGATAGCCGTCGACTTCTGCCCAATCCGGTTCGCGTTCCATAGCCACGATTGTGGCAGAAAAGAAGGGCCGCCGCAGACACCTCGGAAGGTGGCTGCACCGATCAGCTCGGAGTCCTTGAACTTCACGCCAGGCGACGCCTTACGGTCGTCGAGAATCACTTCGAGTCCGGCACGGTCGAGTTGCGCGGCGAGGCCTTCGGCGCCTTCGCGCGCGGTCTCGTCCTTGTTCGCGATGACGAGGTAGACGTCGGCCGGTGAAACCTCGGCAGGCCAGCGCAGGCCCTTTTCGTCGTGATGCTGCTCGGCAATGACGGCCACCAGACGCGAGACGCCGACGCCGTACGAACCCATGGTCGGGCGGACGGGCTTGCCGTTCTCGGCGAGGACGTCGACGGTGAAGACGTCGGTGTACTTGCGGCCGAGCTGGAAGACGTGCCCGATCTCGATACCGCGAGCCGAGACCAGCGTGCCGGCTCCGTCGGGAGAGGCGTCGCCGTCACGAACCTCGGCGGCTTCGACGGTTCCGTCAGGGGTGAAGTCGCGACCGGCAACGAGGCCGACCACGTGCTTGCCGTCTTCGTCGGCGCCGGTGATCCAGCTGGTGCCGTCGACGACGCGCGGATCGACAAGGTAGCGAACGCCGTTGGCCTGCAGAGCCTTCGGGCCGATGTAACCCTTTGCCAGGAACGGGTTGTTCTTGAAGTCGGTCTCGGTGATCATCACGAACTCGGCCGGCTCCAGCGAAGCTTCGAGGCGTTTTTCGTCGACCTCACGGTCGCCGGGGATGCCGATACCGAGCAGTTCCCACTCGCCGCCGGGCAGGCGGGTCTTGACCATGATGTTCTTGAGGGTGTCGGCGGCGGTGATGGTGCGGCCGAGGTCGGCACCGTTCGCCCAGTCCACGAGGGTGTCGATGGTGGGTGTGTTCGCGGTGTCGTACACCTTCGCTTCGGGCAGCCCGTCGAACGGAATCGAGTCGGGAACAACAGTCTTGACGGCCTCGACGTTGGCGGCGTACCCGGATTCGAGGCAGCGCACGTACGTGTCTTCGCCGATCTCGCTCTCGGCAAGGAACTCCTCGGACGCGCTGCCGCCCATCGCACCGGAGGTCGCCGAGACGATGACGTATTTGACGCCCAGACGCGTGAAGATCTTCTCGTAGGCACCGCGGTGCGCCTGGTACGACTCCGTCAGGCCTTCGTCGCTGAGGTCGAAGGAGTACGAATCCTTCATGAGGAACTCGCGACCACGCAGAATGCCCGCACGCGGACGCTCTTCGTCGCGGTACTTGGTCTGCACCTGGTACAGGGTGACCGGGAAGTCCTTGTACGAGTTGTACTCACCCTTGACCGTCAGAGCAAAGAGCTCCTCGTGGGTCGGGCCGAGCATGTAGTCGTTGCCCTTGCGGTCCTTGAGGCGGAACAGGTTGGGGCCGTACTCGGTCCAGCGGTTCGACGCCTCGTACGGATCGCGCGGGAGCAGAGCAGGCAGCAGAATTTCCTGCCCACCAATGGCATTCATTTCTTCGCGGACAACACGCTCAACCTCGCGCAGCACCCGCAATCCCAGCGGCAACCACGAGTAGACGCCTGGAGCGATACGACGCACGTAGCCGGCACGAACCAGCAATTTGTGGCTGGCAACTTCGGCGTCCGAGGGATCGTCACGCAGGGTACGCAGGAACAGGTGGGACAGACGGGTAATCACGAGGTGTAAGGATAGTCGCCGCAGTCGGCCGAGCGGGCCTCGGTACGGTTACAGCGTGCTTGTACTGCTGCCTCCCTCAGAAACCAAGTCCGACGGCGGCAAGGATGCGCCCCTCGATCTGGCCGAACTGTCGATGCCACAGTTGACCGAAACGCGCGAATTGCTGGTTCAGACGCTGGTCGATCTGGCCGCTGACGTCGAGGCGTCGTGCGAAGCGCTCGGGCTCGGTCCGACGCAAGCAGACGAAGTGGAACGCAACGCCAAGCTGTGGGTGTCCGCGACGCGGCCCGCACTGCAGCGCTACACCGGGGTGCTCTTCGACGCCCTCGACGCCAAGTCGTTCACCCGTGCCCAGAAGGCCAAGGCTCTCGATCGGATCGCGATCGGCTCCGCTCTGTTCGGTGCAGTCCGTGCGGGAGATCTGATCCCCGCCTACCGCCTTTCCGGCGGGTCCAAGCTGCCCGGGATGGACACGCTCCGCTCACTGTGGAAGCCGGAGTTGCCGAAGGCCTTGGCGGCCGAAGCCGACGGCCTTGTCATCGATCTACGGTCCGGCACCTACCAAGACCTCGGACCGGTTCCGGACGCACTGATCGCAACGGTCCTCACCGAGAAGCCGGACGGCACCCGCACTGTCGTCAGTCACTTCAACAAGCACCACAAAGGTCTGCTCGCCCGTGCGCTGGTGGTCTCGCGTGCCGAACCGACCGACATCAAGGGGGTTGCGCGGGTGGCGTCGAAGGCGGGCTTGCGCGTCGAAATCGCGTCGGAGCGTGAATTGATCATCCTGACGGATTGATGGCTTCGTCTGTCAAGTGCCACAGAAGGTTTGGAATGTTTCGCTGAAAGACTGCGGAGCCGCCTCGGTGTAGTCAGCCCACTCGTCGCGTCGGTCGAAGGGATGCGTGACCACCTCCAGCAGCTTCTCGAAGGGAGCGAGGTCGCCGTCGGTCGCGGCGCGCAGGGCAGCGTCGAGCCGATGATTACGCGGAATGTACAGCGGGTTGACGCGATCCATCGCGCTCGCGGTCTCCGCGGCCGCGTGTCCGTTTTCGGTCAGGGCTCCCTGCCACCGCTGCAACCAGGGCGCGATGTGCTCCCGTGGCACGAGGTTGTCGAGAGGCACCGAATTTCCGCGCAATTCGTCGGCGAGAGCGCGGAAACTGCCCGTCCAATCAGCACCGTGTTCCGCCAACAACGTCAGCAGATCGTCGACGAGCGCCCGATCGACAAACGGCTGGGCCAGACCGAGCTTTGCCGCGAGACCGGCCGCGTAGTGACCCTCGTAGCGCTCGTCGAAGGTCTCGAGAACTGCTGACGCCGCGGAAATTGCTTCGTCGGGTGTGGAATCGATCAGTGGCAACAGCGTTTCTGCCAAGCGCGCCAGGTTCCACTTCAGTACAGCGGGCTGATTGCCGAATGCATAGCGGCCCCCGTGGTCGATCGAGCTGAACACTGCCGCCGGATCGAACGCGTCGAGGAAGGCGCACGGACCGTAATCGATGGTCTCCCCCGAAATTGTCGTGTTGTCGGTGTTCATGACCCCGTGCACGAAACCGATGAGCATCCACCTCGCCACCAGTGATGCCTGCGCCTCAACCACCGCCTCGAGGAACTTCAGGTAGCGATTGTGTGTACCCGTTGCCGGAAGTTCGGTCAGCTCCGGGTAGTGCCGGGCAATCGCGTAATCGGTGAGCGGCTGCAATACCTCGCCCTGCCGGGCCGCGAACTCGAAGGTCCCAACGCGTAGGTGACTCGACGCGATCCGTGCAAGCACGGCACCGGGTTCTGCGCCGTTGCGGCGAACGTCTCGGCCCGTCGCCACCACCGACAGCGCGCGCGTAGTGGGGACACCGAGGGCATTCATCGCCTCGCTGACGAGATATTCGCGCAGCATCGGCCCTACGACCGCATACCCGTCGCCGCCCCGAGAGAACGGGGTGCGCCCAGAGCCCTTCAGATGCAAGTCCACACGCTGCCCGTCACTGCTGACGAGTTCGCCGAGTAACAACGCCCGACCGTCCCCGAGAATTGGCGCGTACCCACCGAACTGATGACCCGCATATGCCATCGCCACCGGTGTGGCCCCGACCGGCACCGTCGAACCGGACAGGACGCCGATCCCGTCCACACTTCGCAGCGCTTCTACGTCCAATCTCAACGACGCAGCCAGCTGCTCGTTCAGCACGAGCAACTGCGGGTCGGGCGCGGCAGCACCTTGCCACGGCACCGTCAGAGCGCCGAGTTCGTCGGCGAAGGTGCTCTCGAGGCCGGCCACGATGGTGACCGTCTCTGCTGTGGATTCCTGGAATGCGGCCATCACACGAGAGTAGTCACCGTGCGACAACCTATCGATCAGCCCTGATCGATGTACGACTCGAGCTGATCGCGTTCGCTCTTGAGCTCGTCGATGCGGCTCTTCACCACGTCACCGATACTGACGATGCCGAGGAGGTTGCCGTCCTCGATCACCGGCAGATGCCGGATTCGACGCTCGGTCATGATCGCGGCAATGCTGTCCACTGCGTCTGCCGGAACGCACGTGTACATCAGAGCGGTCATGACCTCGGAAACCTGGATCCCGAGAAGGTCCGGGCCACGCTCGTGCAGGCGTCGAACGACATCGCGTTCGGAGATGATGCCGACCACCGCGTCGTCGTCGACCACCACCATGGCTCCGATGTTGTGGCGGGCAAGATCGCACAGCAACCCGTTGACCGTCGTGTGGGCGTCGATCGTGACGATGCTGTTGCCCTTGTTTCGCAATATGTCCGCGATCCGCATCACGGCACCCCGATTCGTCGAGACTCTCGGCACGTCCTGCAACGATCGTATCGGCTAGCGAAGCGGAAAAACAGGACTGATCAGGCGATTCCCTGAGCTGCCTTCTCCGCAGCCTGAGCCTGGGCTACCTGAGAAGGTGTGAACCTGATGCACAGCGCCGCGATACCGGCGAACACCGCGCAGACCGCGCAGCCCACAAGTGCGAAGGTGTATCCCTCTCCGAGTGCGATCAATTCCGCCGGATTCATGTCCGCGGCCTTGCCCGAAGTGCCCCCGAGCGAGAGCGTCTTCGACGTCGCCATCGCACCGATCACCGACAGCGCCAGTGGTCCACCGAGCGTCTGGGCAACCTGAGCGATGGCCGTCAGCGGGCCGATCTCGGTCTCCGGCACACCGGCGATCGCGCACAGTGGCAAGGGCACCATCGCGAGGCCGATACCGAATCCGATCCCGATCACGGGCACGAACAAGTTGGCCAGGTAGGTGGAATCCGAATCCAGAGTAGACCCGTAGAGGAGTCCGACGATCATGATCACGACGCCGGTGAGGACCAGCCAACGGGGTTGAACCTTTACGGCGAGCTTGGAAGCAACCGACGCGGCGGCGCCCAATCCGAACGCGAACGGAATGAACGCGATACCGGCACGCAACGGCGAATACTGCATGATGTCCTGCACGAACAGTGCGACGAAGGCCGTCATGCTGAACATCGCGCCACCGACGAAGAAGATGGCGAGGAACGTCGCGACACGGTTGCGATCGGCGAACAACGAGAAGGGCAAGAGCGGGTTGTCTGCAGTTCGCTCGACGAAGAGGAAGGCGGCGAGGGCGACCAATCCGGCCGCCAATGCACCGATGACGGCGATACTCCCCCATCCCATTTCCGGGCCTTCGGTGAGAGCAAAAACAACACCGGTACAACCGAGGGTCGCGAGGATCGCGCCGGGGACATCCAAAGCCAGACGCGTCTGATTCGTCTCGCGAAGGGCGCGGAACGCCATGCCGACGAGCGCGATGCCGATCGGGACGTTGATGAGGAAGATCAGACGCCACGACACCTCGGTCAATGCGCCGCCGATGATCAGACCGGCGATCGATCCGACGCCCGTCATGGCGGCAAAAATCGCGATGGCCTGATTACGAGCCGGACCCGCGGCGAAAGTCGTGGCAACAAGGGCGAAGGCGGTGGGCGACGCTACGGCTGCGCCGACACCTTGAAGCGCCCGCGCTGCGATCAACATGCCCTCGTTCAGGGCGAGACCACAGAGCAACGACGCCACCGTGAACAGCGAGACTCCCGCGATGAACATCTTCTTGCGCCCGTACGCGTCACCGAGGCGACCGCCGAGGAGCATGAGCCCACCGAACGCAAGCGCGTACGAGGTCAACACCCAATTACGACCACTGTCGCTCAGCCCGAGGTCTGCCTGCAGTGGCGCCAGCGCGAGGTTCGCGACGGTGCCGTCGAGCACCACCATCATCTGCAAACCACTCAGGACGATGATGGCGAGCCCGATGACTCGAGTGGCTACCGGGGCATTCGCCGAAGCGGTTTCAGATGTTGGGGAATCAGACACAAGACTTCACGTTACCCAGCGTCGACGGAAAAGCCCGCGACCGGCCCGATCACGATGATCGCCGGAGGCTTGATCTCCTCGTCTTTGACGCGCTGAGCAACGGTCGCCAGATCGGCCCGAAGTTCACGCTGAGTGCGCAGCGTGCCCTCTTGGATGACGGTGACCGGCGTGGTTGCCGGGCGTCCACCGTCGACGAGTACCTTGGCGAACTGATCGATGCGCTCGACCGCCATGAGCAGCACGATCGTGCCGCGCAACTTGGCCAGTGCCGACCAGTCGACCAGCGAATCCGGATGATCCGGAGCCACGTGCCCACTGACGACGACGAACTCGTGGGTGACACCGCGGTGGGTCACCGGGATGCCCGCGGCCGACGGGACCGAGATCGCGCTCGTGATTCCGGGCACTACGGTCACGGGAACGCCGGCAGCGGCACACGCTTCGAGTTCTTCGTATCCCCGCCCGAAGACGTACGGGTCCCCGCCCTTGAGGCGGACCACGAACTTGCCTGCCTTCGCGTTGTCGATCAGCGCGGCGTTGATGGCCTCCTGAGCCATGGCACGGCCGTACGGGATCTTCGCGGCGTCGATCACCTCGACGTCGGGACCCAGTTCGGCGAGCAACTCCGGCGGAGCCAATCTGTCGGCCACGACGACGTCAGCGCGTGCGAGCAAACGGCGTCCGCGCACGGTGATCAGGTCGGGGTCACCGGGGCCACCACCGACGAGAGCAACGCCCGCAGCGGCCGGCTCGGCCGTATCGGCGAGCACGCCCGACTGAAGACCTTCGACGACCGCGGTGCGGACTGCTGCCGAACGACGGTGATCGCCGCCGGCAAGAATTCCGATACTCATACCGTCGTACTCGGCGCTGGCGGGAGTTACCGCGGTGCCGTGCTTCGCGTTGTCGGCGCGCACGCAGAAGATGTGGCGACGCTCCGCTTCGGCGACGATCGCTGCATTGGTTTCCGGCTCGTCGGTCGAGGCGATGGCATACCACGCACCTTCGAGGTCGCCGTCGGCGTACGGGCGCTCTTCGACCGTGATCTGCCCGGCCGTGGCCATACCTTCGACGGCTGGAGTGAACGCGCGACTGATGACGTGAACACGGGCACCAGAGGCGACCAGCAGTCCGAGTCGGCGCTGAGCCACAGTGCCGCCACCGAACACGACCACGCGTCGATCGGTCAGGTTGAGGCCGACCAAGTAGTTGGTCTCGTCTGCGGTGGACTCGCTCACTCGCACTCCGTTTCGTCGTCAGAATTGTTCAAGCTGGAGGGAACTTTACGGGCCGCCGCCACGGTCACTCCATCCCTGGCAGTCTTGGCCACTAGGAGCGGCCCGCCCCCGGAGGCGAGGATCGCCGCCGCTTCCGCGACGCTTGCCGTCCCGATCGCGTGCTCGACGCGAGTCGACGGTGACGGAACCTGAACTCGCCCAAGTACGTCCGGGTCGAAACTCACAATCGGGACGTTCAGTTCATCGGCGGCAGCGAGCAGAGCTGCAGACGCCGCCTTGCCGGTCGCAGTGGCGAGGACCACGATCCTCGCTCGCTCCTGCAGCACCGCGTTCACCGCAGCGACGATGTCCTTCGCGGTGGCGCTCGTCGTGAATCCAACGCCTATACAGAGGTCATCCCCGTGCGGCATCGACGAACTTCGCGATCGATTGGGGCTGCCCCACCGGATGAGTGTGGAGATACGACGCGTGGACGCCGCCGCGAACAAATCCTTCGCGGACACTGCCGCCGTCCCAGGGCCGCCATCCCCACGCACTTCCGCAACCGTCCGCGTCTGCCGAGACGAGAGACGTTCGGTGGAACTCGTGACCGGTGACGCGGGAGCCTGCGTCGAAGAGGGTGGAGTCGCTGATCGCCACTGCTTCGCGGTACCCGAGGGTCAGGCGTTTCCCGAATGTGGCATCCACCCCGACAACACCGGCCATGCTGTGACCGTCCAAGCTGCGAGCGAGGTAGAGCAGACCGGCACACTCGGCGTGGATCGGTGCGCCGCCGTCCGCCAGGTCACGAACCTGCTGCAGCAGAACGGTATTGGCCGCGAGGTCCACCGCATGCTCTTCCGGGAACCCGCCAGGAAGGACAAGAGCAGCAGTTCCCGCGGGAAGCTCGTCCCGCAACGGGTCGAACACCTGCACGTCCGCGCCGGCAGCAGTCAGGAGTTCACGGTGCTCGGCATAGCCGAAGGTGAAGGCAGGGCCGCCCGCCATGGCAACCACGGGACGAGACTCGGCATGTGCGCCGACCTCGGCAACCGGATCCCATGCAGCTGCACCCACGTTCGAGGCGGCCAGTGCGCGAACAGCGTCCAGTTCGACGTGCGAGGCAATCAAGTCGGACATCGCGTCCACTGCGGCCACAGCGGCGGCGCCGTGCTCGGCCGCCGGAATCAGACCGAGGTGCCGGGAGGGAACTTCTAGTTCCGTCAACCGTGGCACAACTCCGAGCACTGCGACGCCGACCTTGTCGCACGCATGACGCAACACCTGCTCGTGACGAGCGCTCCCGACGCGATTGAGAATGACGCCGCCGATGCGCACACCTGCGTCGTAGGTCGCGAAGCCGTGGAGTACGGCGGCCAGACTCTGACTGTGCCCACGGGCGTCGATCACGAGGATTACCGGCGAACCGAGGATCGACGCGACCTGCGCCGTCGATCCCTCCGCCGACGGCTGCGAGTTGGCCTCGTCGATCTTTCCGTCGAACAGACCCATGACGCCTTCGACCACGGCGATGTCACAGCCGGCGGTTCCATGCCGGTAGAGCGGTCCGATGCGATCCGGGCCGACCAGAACAGTGTCGAGGTTGCGTCCGGGCCGCCCTGCCGCGAGTCCGTGATAACCCGGGTCGATGTAGTCCGGCCCCACTTTGAAGGGTGCAACGCTGCTTCCGGACCGTCGCAGCGCGCCGATCAATCCCGTTGCCACCGTGGTCTTTCCGCTACCCGAGGCAGGAGCGGCGATCACCACGGCCGGAGTGGAAGGACTTACCATTCGATGCCCCGTTGACCCTTTCGGCCGGCATCCATCGGGTGCTTGATCTTCGTCATTTCGGTCACGAGGTCGGCGGCGTCGATCAGCGCCTGCGGGGCATCACGCCCCGTGATGACGACGTGCTGGTTGCCTGGGCGATCGCGCAGTGTCTGCACTACCTCGTCCACGTCCACCCAACCCCACTTGAGCGGGTACGTGAACTCGTCGAGGACATAGAATCGATGCTCTTCGCCTGCAAGCCTTCTCGCGATCTCCTGCCAACCCTCCGCAGCGGCAGCAGCATGATCTTCCTCGCTACCGGCCTTGCGTGTCCATGACCAACCTTCGCCCATCTTGTGCCACTGCACCGGCCCACCGACGCCGGTTTCGTCATGCAGGTTTCCGAGCGCGCGGAACGCGGCTTCCTCGCCGACCTTCCACTTGGCACTCTTCACGAACTGGAACACGCCGATGTCGAACCCTTGATTCCAGGCACGCAGCGCCATGCCGAAAGCTGCGGTGGACTTACCCTTTCCCGGGCCGGTGTGCACGGCAAGTACCGGCGCGTTACGACGCTGACGCGTGGTCAGACCGTCGTCGGGAACTGTCTCGGGAACACCCTTGGGCATCGTGAACTCCTGAGCTGGGATCTAGGCTGCGGCGCGGACGACACCCGCGACCTGCTGCGCTGACAATTCGGCAAGGCGGACGTAACCGCCACGTAGTTCTCGGGCCAACTCGGCTGCCAGCCCCAGACGCACGAGGCCGGTCTCGCAGTCGACGACGATGGAAGCGACGGACGCGTCGGCAAGAAGATGCGCGGCGACGCGGGCGCGGTGCAGCGCGTCCTTGCCCCCGGTAGCCCGGCCGTCGGTGAGCGTGACGACGAGGGCGCGGCGCTGCGGGTCACGAAGCCGTTCCCGCAGAACCACTTCGCGAGCACGCAGGAATCCCTCTGCGAGTGGGGATTTGCCGCCGGTCCGCATCGACTGCAGGCGACGGACGGCGATGTCCACCGAAGAGGTCGGCGGCAGTACGAGCTCTGCTTCACGACCACGGACAGTGATGACCGCGACCTTGTCGCGGCGCTGATAGGCGTCGCGGAGCAACGAGACAACCGCACCGGTGACCGCGGAGAGGCGGTCGCGTGCTGCCATCGACCCCGACGCGTCGACAACGAAGACGATCAGATTGCCTTCTCGCCCTTCACGAATCGCGCCGCGGAGATCAGCGGGTGCCAGCCGCAGCCGTCCAGCAGTGCGGCCGCGCGCAACTTGAGACTCGGCTGCGGCGAAGACCGTGCTCGTCAGATGCAATCCGTGGCCACGTTCCCGCGTGGACCGCACGACTCGTCCACGGGACGACATGGACCGCGAGCGGCGTCCCGGTGCACCTTCGCCGACACCAGGAACCTCGAGGAGCTTGGCCTTGAATTCGCCGGCCGGTGGCGCCGAGGGGCGATCGGTAGCGCGTACTCCCCCACCAGGTCCGTCAGGGTCTTCCGGGCCGTCGTCGTCCGGACCCTCGTCGTCCGGACCGCCGTCTTCGGGGCCACCATCTTCCGGGCCACGGTCTTCGTCAGGGCCACGGTCTTCGGGATTCTCGGGAGGTTCGGGCTCTCCGTCGCGCGCGTCGTCCTCTACCTGCGACTGGGCGTCCTGATCGGCCTGCTCGAGTGCATCGTCCAACTGCTGCTGATCCAAGCCGGGCTCGTCGAACGGATCGCGGCGGCGGCGGTGCGGCAGCGTCAGTTCCGCAGCCACTCGCACGTCCTCCGCAGTGACCTCACTGTCGCCTCGCCAGGCAGCGTGGGCAGTCGCGGTGCGCGCCAGCACCAGGTCCGCGCGCATACCGTCGACGTCGAACGACGCACACAGTGAGGCGATTCGACGCAGCTCGCGGTTGCTCAGCTCGACCGAGTCCAGTTTCTCACGCGCCGTGAGGATTTCGGCCGCGAGCTCCTCATCGGCGGATTCGTACCGAGCGACAAACGCCTCGGGGTCGCGCTCGTAGTCGAGCCGGCGACGCACCACTTCCATGCGTACGTCGACGTCGCGGGAAGCTGCGACATCGACCGCCAGTCCGAAACGGTCCAACAACTGTGGACGCAGTTCTCCCTCTTCGGGATTCATCGTGCCGACGAGTACGAATTTGGCCGGGTGCGAATGGGAGATTCCGTCACGCTCGATGTGAACGCGACCCATCGCCGCGGCGTCGAGAAGCACGTCGACCAGGTGGTCGTGAAGCAGATTCACCTCGTCGACGTACAGAACTCCCTGGTGAGCCGCGGCGAGCAGTCCAGGTTGGAAAGCGCGCTCACCGTCGCGGAGAACCTTCTCGAGGTCGATGGACCCGATCACTCGGTCTTCGGTGGCGCCGACGGGCAGTTCCACCAAGCGGGCCGGTCGTGTCGTTCCGGCGTCGTCGACCGCGGGCAGCAGCGCAGTCAGCGCGCGCACGACCGTCGACTTGGCAGTTCCCTTCTCACCGCGGACCAGGACTCCACCGATCCCCGGATGCACAGCACACAGAATCAGCGCCAACCGCAATTGATCCTGGCCGACCACAGCACTGAACGGGAAGCCCGCCACTGGTCGATCTTCTTCACTTCGCACGTCGATATCCCTCCACCTCTCGGTTTCCTCGCCGAGAATTTGGCTGCACTCGAATGTCGCGGCAACCTGGCTGAGATCTCCCGGTCAGTCGGTAGAGGAGAGATCTTTCACAGTGGCGGGACCGCGCCTGGATCGAACAGGACTTCCCCGCGAACATTCGGTATCGAAAAAACCCTAGTCGGCTCGCTTTTCCACGAGCCGACCAGGGTCAAATCTCCGACAAACTAGCTGACAGCCACGAAAGGCTCTCCCCCGCCACGGCGCATCGGGGTGTGCGGGATGCCGTCTTCGATGAACTCTTCGCCGTCAGCCTTGAATCCGTGCTTGGCGTACATCTCGACCAGGTAGGTCTGGGCGTTGATCCGACACGGCGCTTCGCCGACCTCGGCAAGTGCGGCCTGCAGGAGGCGGGTCGTGTGGCCCTGGCCGCGAGCCTGACGCGACGTGCAGAGGCGTCCGATTCGGAAGCTCTTGTTTCCGTCGTCGTGCTCTTCGAGCAGACGGAGTGTGCACACCACCTGGCCGTCCTGCTCGAGCCAGAAGTGGCGTGTTTCCGTCAGCAGGTCCCGCCCGTCCAACTCGGGATACGGGCAGGCCTGCTCGACGACAAAGACCTCCACTCGAAGCTTCAACAACTCGTAGAACGTCTTGTTGTCGAGGTCGAGTGCCCATGAACGCTTCAAAGCTGCTGTTGCCGTCATGGGTTGGACTATCACACAGTCGCGACGGTATCCGCGACCGGAGCCGATTCGGAAGCACCAGCGGAATCGAGCTCGAGAACCTTCGAGGACCAATCCCAGACCTGGTTGAACAGGCCTTCGTTGTCGGTGAGTTTGACGCCGATGGACGGAACCATCTCGCGAAGCTTGCCCTTCCAACCCTGGAACTCGGTCGGGAAGCAGCGCTCGAGTACGTCCAGCATCGCCGGGACGGCCGTGGACGCACCGGGCGAAGCGCCGAGCAGGCCGGCGATGGAGCCGTCCTCAGCGGCGACCACAGCGGTACCGAATTCGAGGACGCCGCCCTTGCCCTTGGCACGGCGGATCACCTGGACGCGCTGGCCCGCGGTGATGAGCTCCCAGTCCTGAGCCTGCGCCTTGGGCGCGAATTCACGCAGATCCCAGATGCGACCGGCTTCGTTCTTGGCGAGTTCGCTGACCAGGTACTTGACCAGGCCGAGCTCGCTGACGCCGACGCCGAGCATCGAGAGGATGTTGTTCGGCTTGACCGAGCCGGGCAGGTCCGTGACGCGACCCTGCTTGAGGAACTTCGGCGACCATCCGGCGTACGGGCCGAACAGCAGACCCGGCTTGTTGCCGATGACACGGGTGTCGAGGTGCGGCACCGACATGGGCGGGGCGCCGACGGCAGCCTTGCCGTAAACCTTGGCGCTGTGCTGGTCGATGAGTTCGGGGTTGGTGCATCGCAGGAAAGCACCGCTGACCGGGAAGCCACCGAAGCCCTTGGCTTCCTTGATGCCGGACTTCTGCAGCAGGTGCAGGGCGCCGCCACCAGCACCGACGAACACGAAGCGCGAGCGAACGGTGCGCTTTTCGCCGGTGCGACGGTTGGTGACCTTGACGGTCCAGGACTTGTCCGAGTTCTGGGTCAGGTTGGTGACCTCGTGGCCGAAGTACATCTTGCCGCCGGTCTTACCGATGTAGCCGATGAGCTGCTTGGTGAGCGCTCCGAAATCGACGTCGGTGCCGTCCTGGCTCCAGTTCAGGGCGATGGGATCGGAGAAGTCGCGTCCCTTGGCCATGAGCGGCAAACGCTCGCTGAACTCGGCCGGATCGTCGATGTACTCCATGCCGCGGAAGAGCGTGTGGCCGGCAAGTGCGTCGTAGCGAGCACGCAGGTACTTGGCGTTGGCCTCACCGTGAACGAAGCTCACGTGTGGGATGGGGTTGATGAATTCCTTGGGCTGAGTCAGGACGCCCTGCTCGACCGCGTGTGCCCAGAACTGGCGGGACACCTGGAACTGCTCGTTGACGTTGACGGCCTTCTTGATGTCGA
Organism: Rhodococcus sp. P4_E4; assembly: GCF_056401575.1. Classification (NCBI taxonomy): domain Bacteria; kingdom Bacillati; phylum Actinomycetota; class Actinomycetes; order Mycobacteriales; family Nocardiaceae; genus Rhodococcus; species Rhodococcus sp. P4_E4. Next base: position 62,411 of record NZ_JBFUJB010000020.1, read on the forward strand.
CCGTGCCGTCGGAGTTCTCCGGGGTGTAATTGAGCTCACACAGGGCGGAGTGACCGGTTCCCGCGTTGTTCCAGGGGTCGCTGCTCTCGGCTGCGACGGCATCGAGCCGCTCGAAGGTCGAGATCGACCAATCGGGCTGCAGCTGGCGCAGCAATGCACCCAGCGTGGCGCTCATGATGCCTGCGCCCACGAGCACTACATCCGTCTTCGTCTCTACCGCGTTCTGATTCGACACTGGAGAATCGACTTCCTTGTCATTAGCCGTGCGCGCATCCGCCTGCTGTGTTACGCCGAATAGGTTACCCGTGCGTACTCGCGCGGTTCACCACCCCCAATTGTGCTCTACAACGCGCACCCGAAACGACGATTAGATTGTGATTTGTGACTACTTGGGTTCCAGACGTCCTCGGTGACGGATATCAGCAGCTGACGATCCCGCTCGGAACGGATCCGGACGGCGAAGGCGAGGTGGACGCAACACTGGTCCGCTACCAACCGCGGAAGGAGGCGGTGAAGACACGTCGTGCCGTCTTGTACGTGCACGGATTCACCGATTACTTCTTCCAGAAGCACCTGGCCGAGCATTTTGCCGAGCAGGGCTACGCATTCTTCGCACTCGACTTGCGCAAGTGCGGGCGATCCCTCAAGCCGGGACACACGGCGCACTACGTCTCCGACCTTGCGCTCTACGACGCCGAACTGAACGAGGCGCTGCGCATCGTCCGCAGCGAGACCGACGGGAGCGAGGTGCTGCTCATGGCGCACTCGACCGGCGGTCTGATCGTCCCGCTGTGGCTGAACCGTTTGCAGCGCAAGCCCGGTGGCAGCGACGGCGCCGGAATCTGCGGGCTGGTGCTCAACAGTCCCTGGTTCGATCTTCAGGGCCCCTCGGTGGTGCGTAACGTGGGAACCACCGCGATCGACGCCCTCGGACGGGTATCGGCGAAGACGGTGATTCCGGGAACCGGACTACCGACTTACGGTTCCAGCCTTCATGTTTCGGCAAACGGAGTGTGGGACTACAACCTCGACTGGAAGCCGCTGGCCGGCTGCCCCGTCACCTTCGGCTGGATGCGGGCCGTCCGAGCGGGTCACGCGAAACTTCACCGCGGCCTCGATATCGGAGTGCCCGCGCTGATTCTGCGCTCGAAGAAGTCGCAGTTCGCCAAGGCGTACAACCCGAGCGTCGACCTCGCCGATTCCGTTCTCGACGTCAAGCAGATCGCACGCTGGGCGGGTTGCCTCGGCGATCGCACCACCATCGTCCCGATCGACGGCGCCCGTCACGACGTGTTTCTTTCGACCGAGAAGCCCTTGGCCACAGCCTTTTCCGAACTCGACCTGTGGCTGGAGTGGCTCGACGGCCACCTCACTCCGGCCGCAGAAAGTTCGGCAAGCACAGCAAGCAACACACAGGAGATCGCGCAGTGACGCACTACGACCTTGCAATCATCGGCAGCGGATCCGGAAACTCGCTGCCCGACGAGCGGTTCGACGGCAAGAAGATCGCAATCCTCGAAGAGGGCACCTTCGGCGGAACGTGTCTCAATGTCGGGTGTATCCCGACCAAGATGTTCGTCTACGCCGCCGAGGTGGCACGCACCATCACCACTGCCGAGAAGTACGGCGTCGACGCCACGCTCGACGGCGTCCGTTGGTCCGACATCGTCAAGCGCGTCTTCGGCCGCATCGATCCCATTTCCGCAGGTGGTGAGCGGTACCGCAGCGAAGACAGTCCCAACACCACCGTCTACCGCGGCCACGCCACGTTCACCGGAGACAAGACGATCGACACCGGAACCGGCGAGACGATCACCGCCGACCAGGTGGTCATCGCTGCCGGTTCGCGTCCGATCATCCCGGAAGAGATCGCGTCGAGCGGTGTGAAGTACTACACCAACGAAGACATCATGCGACTGCCCGAACTTCCCGAGCACCTGGTGATCGTCGGTTCCGGATTCATCGCCACCGAGTTCGCACACGTGTTCTCCGCGTTGGGTTCTCGCGTCTCGATCATCGGTCGCAGCCAGAGACTGCTGCGGCACCTCGACGACGAGATCTCCGAGCGCTTCACCGAGTTGGCCGAACAGAAGTGGGACGTCCATCTGGGCTCCCCCCTCACGTCGGTACGCGGCGACGGCGACAAAATTGCCGTCGAACTGGCAAACGGCACAGTCGTTTCCGGTGACGTCCTTCTCGTAGCAGTGGGCCGCCAGCCCAACGGCGATCTACTCGGTCTCGACAAGGCCGGCGTCGAACTCGACGACAAGGGCTCGATCGTGGTCGACGAATACCAACGCACCACCGCCGAGGGCGTCTTCGCACTCGGTGACGTCTCGTCGCCGTACCAGCTCAAGCACGTCGCCAACCATGAAGCGCGCGTTGTTCAGCACAACCTGCTTCAGGACGCTTGGAAGGACACGTCCGAGCTTCGCAGCACCGATCACCGCTTCGTGCCGGCAGCCGTGTTCACCGACCCGCAGATCGCCGACGTCGGAATGACGGAGAAGCAGGCTCGCGACGCCGGACTCGACATCACCGTCAAGGTGCAGGCATACGGCGACGTCGCGTACGGCTGGGCGATGGAGGATCAGGAGGGCATCTGCAAGGTGATCGCCGAGCGCGGCACCGGACGCATCCTCGGTGCCCACGTCATGGGCACTCAGGCTCCGACCGTCATCCAGCCCCTCATCCAGGCGATGAGCTTCGGTTTGTCAGCTCAGGACATGGCGCGTGGCCAGTACTGGATCCACCCGGCCCTGGCCGAAGTGGTCGAGAACGCGCTGCTCGGCCTCGACATCTGAGCCCCGCAGCCCTAATGACGCCGAAAAGGCGGGCACTCCGCACAGTGGGAGTGCCCGCCTTTTCGTAGGTCAGAGTTTCACCAGGGGCTGGTACGCAGCACGATCTCGGTTGCGAGTTCGGCCGGTGCCGACTTGACGACGTCGTCGACACCCGGAAGTTCCGTCACGCGGAAGTCGGAGTACACGAAACGACCGCTGGCGTCGGCGATGGCCCGACCTCCACTGCCCACGACTACGGTGGTCGGAACCTCGACCGGCGGTACGCCGGCAATATCGCTGGCCGACGGATGTCCACGGTCCACGGCGATCAAACTCGCGAAGCGGCCGAACTGACGTGCAGCCAACAGCCACGCGAGATCGGCGCCCTCCCGGTGACCGACCAGGTTCACCCAGGCGATGTTCAACTCGTCCAGAAGTACCACTGCCGAGGTCTCGTCGAGATTCTCGATCGATTCCACCGCGACGGTCCGCAGATCCGAATGATGCAGTCGCTCACACACATCGTCGTACAAGTCGACGGGGTCGCCCTTGCCGGGGAGCAGGAGTACCGCATGCTTGCTGACCGGCCCGTCGATCCGAACGGTGCACGAACCACTGCCCACCGCAACTCGAGTCAATTCCATGTCTGGAAACGGTACGCGATCCACACTGTGGAGGACCCTGGAGTCGACAGAAGTATGACCACTCATACATTCTCACCACCGCCGGCGAGTCCGATTTGTTCGCTCTGCACCGCCTCTCCCCTGAGCGAAAGTGGCTTTCGGCGCATCTGAGGCGACGGACGTACCGTTCGCTCGAGTGGGGGGTGGGCGAAGCGCCGAGCGCCTGACCGGAGGAAGCGCCTCGGTCAGCCCCTCATTGCCGGCTGATCTCGGTGCCGGCTGATCTCGGTTCCCGTCGACGTAACCAGCAGAACCAGTGCGTCCGCAGTGCGCGCGCAGAACGCGTCACCGTCGGCGAGGCCACTCGTGAGGCCCCGCACGATGGTGGTTGCAACGAGAATGTCGAAGGCCACATCGGCGGTCGACACGATTTCCGTGTCGGACCGCTCGGGAAATTCGACACGCACGCGCTCGGCGAGCGCGAGCCGGGCCGGGTCTTCCGATCTCCGAACCAGTTGTTCGTAGGCGCCGTCTTCTTGATGGTAGGCCGACAGCAGGCCGGGAATCGCCGCGCGCGTTGCCGGTTCGGCAACTCTCGCGAGGAACCATCTCGTCCAGGCCTGCATGTCGTCACGCAAATTCGACGTGGTCACCGGTAGCGCCGCATCCTGCATTCCGAAGACCGCATCCTCGATGATGGATTCCTTGGTCGCCCAGCGCCGATAGATTGCCGCGGTGCCCAGTTCGGCCCTTCGCGCGATGGCTGTGATCGTGGTCTTCTGGTAACCCTGCTCCGCCAGTAACTCGCGGGCGGCGGTGAGGATGGCGTCGTCCACCTGCGGATCTCGAGGGCGCCCCACTCCGACGGTGCCGATACGTCGATCTTTGCGTTCGTCCACAACTGCGGACAGTACCCGACCGGTTTCGCGAAAACTATTACGTTGCGTAGCGCTCCGTAATAGATTGTGAACACCCCACTCCGTCGACACAAGGACCGACTGTGATCACACCGCACGACGAACTACTCATTCATCAACTCCCGACGACACTCGACCACGTCTCCCAAAGTGACCTGCGCTGGACCGAACGCATCGTGATGTACGGCTTCGACAAAACGGGCGAGATCAGCATCATGACGGGACTGGCCAAATACCCGAACCGCAACGTCCTCGACGCCTACGCGATGGTGACGCGCAAGGGTGAGGAAGCCCGCGTGGTGCGCCTGTCCACCGAGTTGAACCCTCAGACCGGAGGACTGGCAGCGTGGAGTGTGGGGCCGTACACCTATGAAATCGTCGAACCACTCCGCCAGGTACGTTCCACGGTCGACGCAAACGAACACGGATTGAGCCTGCAACTCGACTTCCACGGCGACTTCCCGGTGTACGAGCAGACGGCAGCGTTCCATCGCACGCGCGGCCGCGTTCGCGAAGACGCCCGACGCTTCTACCAGAACGGCACCGTCACGGGTTGGATCGAAATCGACGGCACCCGCATCGACATCGATCCCGACAACTGGTGGTTCGGCCGCGATCACTCGTGGGGCGTACGACACGGCGGTGGCGGCGGCAGTCTGTCCGAGGGCGCGAACCTGCAGCCGTCCGAGGTTCCGGACGGAGTCCTCTATTACATGGGGATATTCCAATTCGACGACGAGGTAGTGCATTTCGCGCAGCGCGAAACCAGTACCGGCGCGCGCTGGCAGTTCGAGGGCGAGGTCCTCTTCCCGATCGGTTCCGGCAAGGACGCGCTACCGATCATCGACGTGGAACACGACCTGAAATTCCGTGACGACATGCGGGTGGTCGAATCCGGCACTTTCACCGTGCACCGAGCGGACCGGACCACCGACGTGATCGAGGTGAATCCGGTGTGCGATTTCTGGCCCGGACTGGCCGGTTACGACGAGTACCGGGGGTACGCCTCCGGCATGTACCGCGGCAAGGACTTCAGCGACAGCTTCACCGTCGACATCACGAACCTCGACGAAATCCGGCAGGTGAGCATGCTCAGCGAGACGCTGTGCGAGGTCCGCATGGGAGACAAAGTCGGATACGGGCTCGTGGAAATGGTCTTCATGGGCGTGAATCCCCGCTACGGGTACACCGATTGGAGCAACACACGGACAGGTACGAACAATGACTGACCGAACAGCCGCAGAAGACATCGCACCCGCCCTTGAACCACTTGTCCGGGAGCACATTCCGGGTACTCGAGGCGCCAAGATCGTCAACTTCAAGCGCACCGAACGCGGATTCTCGACGGAGACATACCTGTTCGACCTCGATGGCGCCACTGGCGAGTCGAGTGGTTTTGTTTTCCGGCGTCCACCGGAGGTTTCGCTGTTCCCCGACTACGATCTCCGCCGCCAGTTCCTCGTGACACAAAGGCTCGCGAAGTCCGACCTCGCAGTCCCCCACGTTCGGTGGATCGACAGCGGTGACAACCCACTCGGCAGCCCCTACTACGTCATGGACCGCATCGGTAATGCCGAGGCGCCCAGCGACTTTCCGTCATATCACAGTGCCGGGACATACTTCGAAGCCGATGAGGCAGGCCGAGCGAAGATGTGGTGGGGATGCGTCGAGACGATTGCGCAGATTCATCGCTTGGACCCGGACAAGCTCGAACTCGGATTCCTCTCCTACCCCCAGTTCGGCACCCATCCGGTCGAACAGGCGGTGAACTACCTCGACTGGGCCGTTCGTTGGGCATCGCCGGACCTACCGCCGATATTCGACAAAGCACTGGCCTGGCTGAGGGAGAACATCTACCAACCCGAACACGTGACACTGTGCTGGGGCGATGCCCGGATGTCGAACATCCTCTACGGCCCGGACCAGTCGATCGCCGGGGTTCTCGATTGGGAGATGGCGTACCTCGGCGATCACGAGGCCGACCTCGCCTGGCTGTTGTTTCTCGATTGGGCGTGTAGCGAATTCGAGGGACACACACCTTTGCCAGGCACTCCCAGCCGAGAAGAGACCATTGCCCGCTACGAGGAACTGACCGGCTGGAGGGTCGAGAACCTTTTGTTCAACGAGGTACTCGCTGCGGTTCTGCTCGCTGTTCCGCTCCTGCGCCTGTCCACGCACCTCCAACTCGGCGAACATACGGATATCACCGCGTTCYGCAAACATCGTCTCGAACAGTTGCTGCTAGACGCGTAGTCGTCCGCGTGTGATTCTCCGCAAGGCTCCCGAATCATTCCGACGGGATTTCCTGCCACTCGGCGGACAAGCGCGAAACCCACACAGGCGTGCGCCGTTCCATGAATGCACGAACACCTTCCGCCGCGTCCGGCTTCCCCATGACGCGTAGATGCAGGTCCGTTTCGATGGCCGCCACCGTCTCCGGTCGACAGCTGCTGCTCTGGCTCTGCCAGAGCAGTCGCTTCGAGAGTGCCACCGACATCGGTGCAGTGTTCGTCGCAATGTCTCGGGCGATCACCAACGCCGCCGAAAGCACTTCGTCAGCGGGCAGGCAACGGCTACCCAACCCGAGCGCGATTGCCTCGGCTCCGTCGGACGTCCTTCCAGTCAAAAGGATGTCGGCGGCCACAGCCATTCCGGCGATGCGCGGAACCGTCCAATGCGCCATCGCATCCGGCAACACACCGAGGCGAACCTGCGGAATTGCATACTTGGCGTCAGCTGCAAAGATTCTGATATCGGCCTGCATCGCGATGGTGAGGCCGATTCCGATCGCATGTCCGTTCACCGCTGCGATGACCGGCTTTCGCAACTCGAACGCCGGCGGATCCACCGGTGATGACGAAAACTCCTCGCCGTCAGGTGAATCGAAGGTGCCGGCGCCGTCGCCAAGATCTGCACCCGCGCAGAATGCTGGTGGCGCACCGGTCAGCACGATCACGCGAACGGAATCGTCTTCGTCGAGCTTTCGGTACGCCTGCCCCAATTCTCGACCCATGTGCTTGTTGAAGGCATTCCGTTTGTCAGGCCTGTCGAGGGTCACGACGGCAACGCCGCCGTCCACCGAAACCGAGATCATTGCCCCACCGCTTCCGTCCCGACGGCGTCGGCCGGATGCGCAGCCAGGACGTACAGAGATCGTGCGAGGGCATCTACAAAGCCGTCCTGACCCTCGAGCCCACGGGTCAGCCCCTGCATTGTCGTCGTTCCGGCCAGCAGATCGAACAAGAACATCGCATCTGCACCTGCCGGGATCTCACCACGCCTCACCGCGTCGTCCAGCAGATCCTGAAACGCTGCACGAACCGGCGCACCGATAGCCAACAGACGTTGTCGCGCCTCTGCCGTCCGCGAATCGGCAAGCAGGCCAGGAACTCCGGCCCGCGCCGCGGGGCGGGCAGCGCGGACCAGGAAGATGTGCACCCACGTCGTCAGATCCACCCGCAAATCACCGGTCGACCGAGGCAATGGATGTCCGCCCGGTCCATGCACTGCTTCTTCGATCAGGGCTTCCCGTGACGACCAGCGACGGTAGATGGCCGGCGTATTGACACCGGCAGTCCTGGCAATCGCCGAAATGGTCGTCTGCTGATACCCGACTTCGGCCAGCAGTGTGCGAGCTGCAAGCAGCACAGCCTCGTCCTTGCCTGGGTCGCGCGGTCGTCCGATACGGGCGGGAGACTCGGTTTTCACCATTACATATTAACTCGTAACGTTATCTCCTACCTGAACGAACGCAGTTCAGGTGCCGGACGGCTTGGGGAGCCTCGTCATTCCGTAGACGTGATCAGCGCGCACCGTGAGGATCTGTCGACGCTCCGCAACCATTGCTTCGCGGTACTCCTCCCAATCAGGATGCTCCTGGCCGCTGATGTCCCGGTACAGCTCGACCAGTGCGTCAGACACTTCGTCGTGAGGATCGGCCGCGACGGGTGTCACCACGGCAAGTCCTTCGATCACGGCGTAGCTCCAGAAGTCGGGCGCGCTGACGTGGAGGGAAACCTGCGGATCGCGGATCGCATTTTTACTCTTGGCGCGATCGGCTGTGATGGACACGGAAGCCGTCTTCGACTCGACGTCCCAGCGGTAAATGATGTTGGACAACTGTGGGCGGCCGTCACGCTTGACGGTTGCCAGCACGCCTTGTTTTCCCTGGGCCACGAGTGCGAACAACGCTTCGGCGGTGTCTGTGTCATTGCTCATATCTGCACCAACGACGCCGTGCGGCCGGTTTGTTCCGGAGGCAGTCCAGTTCGAAGATCGCGGACCGCAATCGCGCGATGTCTCTTCCCCCGATGGACGACAGCGGACAAAGATGGTCGGCATGGCAACTTCTCACGACATCCTCCGACTGACTGCGTTCAGTTCGGATCCGGCCGGCGGTAATCCCGCCGGCGTGCTGCTCGACGCCCGCGGGCTCGACGACCCCGAATTACAATCCGTTGCAGCCGAAGTCGGGTATGCCGAGACGGCGTTCCTCATCGAACCGGAACTCGGAGGCAACCCGCGCCACAGCCGGATCCGGTACTTCTCCCCTATCGCCGAAGTACCGTTCTGCGGTCATGCCACTATTGCGACGGCCATCGCTCTCACCGAGCGAGACGGCGACGGAACCTTCACATTCGAAACACCGATCGGACCGGTATCCATCGACACGGCGACCGACGAGGACGGAAGGTCGACCGCGACCTTCACCAGCGTCGAACCGTCGGTCTCGCCGATCGATCACGCCGTGCTGACAGCGCTGCTCGGGCTCATCGGCGTCGATTCGTCTGCGCTCGACGCGCGGTATCCCGCAATGCTTTCGTACGCCGGCAACACTCACCCGATCGTCGTACTTCGTGATCAGTCGACATTCGACGAGTTCACCTTCGATCCATCCGCAATGCGAATTCTGATGGACGCGCAGGGGTGGGCCGGCACGGTGACAATCCTGCACCCCCTCGACGACAACACCTTCGAAGCCCGAAATCTGTTTCCGGTGGGAAACATCGTCGAGGATCCTGCAACCGGGTCCGCAGCGGCGTCGACCGGCGGTTACCTGCGCAAACTCGAACCCGCGGCCACTCCGCGGCGGATCACCATCCACCAGGGCCGACACGTCGGGCGTCCCAGTGTGCTCGAGGTCGACATCCCAGTCGACGGCGGTATCTCGGTCACCGGCACCGCAGTGCCCGTCGTCGACGGGCAATAGTCAACCTCAGCGATGAGTTTCTGCCCGCCGGCGGGTCTATTCACCAGAGCGACGTCACAAGACCATCGCATCGAGCCGGGAGAACACCATGTCTGCAATCACGTCAACCGCACACAACCTCCACGTCACCAAGCCACGTGCCGTACTCGGCGCCACGGTAATTGCTCTCGTCGTCAATCTGATCCTGTGGTTGATCGGCCTCGCATTGGGCGGATCCTTCGAGATGACAGATCAGGGAAAGCCGGCGAGCGTCGCGCCTGGTGGGGTCATCACATTGACGGTGGTGCCACTGCTGGTCGGTTTGTCGGTCGCAATGTTGATCTCACTGAAGTGGGAGCCGATCATCCGCATCGCCCAGATCGTGGGTGCAGTCGTGGCGCTCGGCACCATCGCTTTGACCATTGCCGCAGACTTCGACGCCGCCAGCACGGTCATGCTCGCGCTGATGCACGTGGTTGTCGCCGCGGGCGTCGTCGTCGCGCTCGAGGCTGTACGTCGGTCCCCCTCGAACTAGACAGCGGTAGGCGGCGCCGAATACGTCTCGACGATCTCGGCTGCCACGTCGCGCAACCGGGTATTCGTCGTCTGAGACTGCTTGCGCAGCATGTGAAATGCGGTGTCGGCGTCGATCCGATGGATGGCCATCAGCATGCCTTTGGCCTGTTCGATCGGCGCCCGGGTCTCGAGCGCACGTTGCAAGGCATCAGCCACCGCCTTGGCGGACTTGAAACGAGAGAAGTCGCCGATCGCGCGTGAGACCGTTGTCGTGAGAATCTCCATGACATCCGCGTCGACGCGGTCGAATGCCGCTGAGTCGCGTCCGTACAGGTTGAACGAACCCAGTCGCTGATCCGGCGTGAAGAGCGGCGCCGCGAGAAAGGACTTGATCCCTTCGTCCTTCGCCGCCGCCGCGAACCGCGGCCAGCGTTCCGCGCTGGTCTCGGCATCGACGACAACGGTTTCACCGCTTCGAGCGGCATGCAGACATGGTCCGTCGCCGGCGTCGTATTGCTCGATGTCGACACGCAGAGTCCGCGAATCGGTATGAACGGCGGTGTAGGTCTGCCCGGCCAGATCGATGGTGACGCCGATGCTGTCGGCGCCCTCGATGGCGTCGTTCGCGATTTCGACGGCGCGCTGGAGCAAAACCACGAGTTCGTCCTCGTCGCCGATACTTCCTCCGAGCGCTGCCAGCAACTCCCGGACCGCGCTTGCAGTCAGCCGAGTTTCCGCAGCCTCGACGGCGACGTCAGCACCCGTTGCCGTCGCATCGTCCGGCATTACCGACGGCACCGAATCCTCGGTTCTCGGGTCGAAGCCTCTGGGGTCGAAAGCGGTATCCACGACGAAGCATTCTTCCAGCTACCCGGGCCGTCAGGAGAGTGAGTTCGGTGACAGAACCCGGCAAACCGCCGAGTCGTCATCGCCATCGGTCGAGCGCGAGACCCAGATTCCGCCTCGCGCGAGTGTGTTGGCCGCGCACCGCGTCCGGACTCAGTTCCAGGACAACTGCGATCTGTGGATACGTCATGCCCTCCACTTCCCGCAAGACCCAGGCGGCGCGCTGACGCAGCGGTAGACGATCGAGTTCGGCTTCAAGGGCGTCGAGAAATGCTGTGCCGCATACTTCCTCGCTCGGATCGCGCAATCGAGTATCGACTTCGTCCCGAAGTCCGTCGACATCGGCGGCGCAGGAGCCGACTTTTCGATGGACATCCGAGATCTTGCGAGAACAGATCGCGAACAACCAGGTCTTGATGCTCGAGCGCCGCTGAAACCCCGGAAGTTGGCGCCAGGCGGCAACGCAGGTTTCCTGGACGATGTCGTCGACGTCACTCTCACTGGTGACGAGTCGACGGGCAAATCGATACAAGTGCGGGCCGTATCGGCGAACGATGACGTCGAAGGCCGCATGATCGCCGAGCATTGCCGAGTCGACCAGCACCTCGTCACTGAAGTCGGTAAGCAAGCCGTCGAATTGATCTGTCACCGCGCACACTCCTACTAGGGAGCCGTCGCGGGAGTGAGGCCTGGCTATTCTACCGCGTGCACGCCGACGCCCGCGGGAGCGCTCTCAGGCTTCGAGTGCGGAGGCAATGACGGGAAGCCCGACAGGCGCCCCACCGTTGATCAGTTTCTCGAGTAGATCCTGATCGAGGTGCTGCTCGACGAGATCAGCGAGAAGGTCGAGTTGTTGTTCTCGCACCGCGGCAACCGAGGTGTCGGGTGCAGCAACAAAACCGGGAACCGCGATCTCACGCAGCAGGCTGCGCCGAAAGTCGTCACTCTCCAGGAGACCATGCCAGTGTGTCCCTCGAACAGACCCTCGCACACTGCCTTCCGGCACACCGCTCGAGTCCGCCAGCAATGGGCGGTCCCCGTTGCGCACGACGCGTCCGTGATGAATCTCGTACCCTGACACCGAGATACCGTCGGCGGAACCGGTTACCTGCGCCAGCACTTTGTCCGGAGCGAATTCGATGTCGAGGTCCAGCAGACCGAGTCCTGCGGTGATCCCTGATCCTGATTCGACGTCATCGACGATGGAGTTACCCAGCATCTGGTATCCGCCGCAGACTCCCAGCACTGCCTGCCCGCGGCCCGCTCGGGCGATGATCTCGTCAGCCAGGCCGGTACTACGCAACCACTCGAGGTCACTCACGGTGGACTTACTACCGGGAATCACCACGAGGTCTGCGTCGCGGATCCGCGACGGATCGGTCACCCACGAAACTGCCACGCCCGGTTCACATGCCAGCGCCTCGACATCCGTCGAGTTGGAGATGCGCGGGAGCCGGACCGCAGCAACGGTGAGCCAAGCCGAACCGACGGGTGGGCCAGGGCGCCCTACCGGGGCGTTGCCGGTGACGCCAAGCGAATCCTCGGCGTCGAGCCAAAGATCGTCGGCAAACGGGATCACTCCGAGAGTGGGTCGACCGGTGAGGCTGCGCAGTTGATCCAGTCCGGGTTCCAACAGTGCAACGTCACCGCGGAATTTGTTGATCACAAATCCCGCGATCAATGCCTGGTCGCTCGGCGAGAGCACAGCAACGGTCCCGAACAGATGGGCCAGGACGCCGCCGCGATCGATGTCACCGACGACGACGACCGGAATCTGCGCAGCCTCAGCCAATCCCATGTTGGCAAGATCCGTTGCGCGCAAGTTGATTTCGGCCGGTGAACCGGCGCCTTCACAGATCACGACGTCGAACTCGGATCGAAGCGATTCGAGATCTTCGGCCACGACGGCGCGAAGCCACTGCCGATGCTGCATGTAATCGCGAGCACCCACCGTGGTCATCGCCTTGCCCCGAACGACCAGTTGCGAAGTGCGATCACTCCCCGGCTTGAGCAGCACGGGATTGAATCGAACACTCGGCTCCAGACCGCATGCCCGCGCCTGAAGTGCCTGCGCACGGCCGATCTCTCCGCCGTCCAGCGTGACCACGGAGTTGTTCGACATGTTCTGCGCCTTGAACGGCGCCACTCGGACGCCTCGACGCGCCAACATGCGACACAATCCGGCTACCAGAACGCTCTTGCCTGCGTCGGAAGTAGTGCCGGCTACCAGCAGAGCGCCGCGCATCGCCGAACTCAAGGCAGGGTGAGAATCTCTGCACCGGTCTCGGTGACCACCAAGGTGTGCTCGAACTGCGCCGTCCACTTACGGTCCTTGGTGACGACGGTCCAGCCGTCCTCCCAGATCTCGTAGTCGATACCACCGAGGTTGATCATCGGTTCGATCGTGAAGACCATGCCCGGTTCGATGATCGTCTCGACCGCGGGCTCGTCGTAGTGCAGGATCACGAGGCCGTTGTGGAAGGTCTCGCCGATTCCGTGTCCGGTGAAGTCCCGGACGACGCCGTACCCGAACCGATGGGCGTAGGACTCGATGACGCGTCCGATCACGTTGAGCGCGCGGCCGGGCTTGACGGCTTTGACGGCCCGCATCGTTGCCTCGTGTGTGCGCTCGACGAGCAAGCGGTTCTCTTCGGACACGTCACCGGCGAGGAACGTCGCATTGGTGTCCCCGTGCACTCCGTTGATGTATGCGGTGACGTCGATATTGACGATGTCTCCGTCCTGGATCACGGTCGAGTCGGGGATTCCGTGGCAGATCACCTCGTTGAGAGACGTGCAGCACGACTTGGGAAAGCTCTTGTAGCCCAACGTCGACGGGTATGCGCCGTGGTCGAGCATGAACTCGTGTGCGATGCGGTCGAGCTCGTCGGTCGTGACACCGGGAGCGACAGCCTTGCCGGCTTCCTGCAGCGCGCCGGCAGCGATCTTGCTGGCGATGCGCATCGCCTCGATCGTCTCCGGCGTCTGAACCCAGGGCTCGTTGCCCTCTTTGGCGGTCGGCTTCCACGCGTACTCGGGCCGCTCGATCTTCGAGGGCACAGCGAGGACGGGAGAGACGGTTCCAGGGACCAATGGGGTACGCACAGACATGCAGAACAGCCTAGACCTCGCGTCGCGCGTCAGCCGGATGCACTCCAGTTCCGGAAAACCGGATCGACGAGAATTCTGATGGGGGTCGACATCGTCTGTCCGAATTCCTCGAAGAGCTTGTCGCGAGATTCGAAGGTGCCCAGATCACGGTCGACGAATTCGGAGAAGTCCAAGCAATCGCACGAAATTGATTTGCCCCAACTGATCGGAGCGCGTCCGATCGCGTCGAACAGTGTCTCCTCGCCGGTATTCGTGAACGGTTCGAGCGCTGAGACCACCGCAGGTGAAACGATCTCGGAGATGTCCTGCCAGCGCCCGTCGACCAGAAATTCCGGCCACGCCAGCAGCACTGACTTCGGAATCACCGCATGTAGACGCCGAAATCTCGGGTACCAGAACTCCCCACGAAGTACGAGACCGCGAACTCGGGTGGCGATACCTCGGCGGCGAGCCAACGCTTCGACGATAGCCAGTCTCTGACTGCATGATCCGCGTCCTCGGCTCAATGTCACCGAGACGGGTTGCCGGTCGTCGAGGCCGTACACCGGCCGAATATTTGCAGCGACGCTGCGATGCGCCGACACCAGGAACTCCTGCGCCGACTGGATCGCACCTTCTGCAATGTCCTCGTAGAGGCGAGCCACGTCATCGTGGCCCCAGTCGAGAATCGGCGTCGCGGTTATATCGCCACCGGACACATCGTGGCGGATGTCACCTTCGCGGATTCCGCCGAGCAGCACGCACGTCATGTCTCGACCGTAGTGCGCGACCGGAATCGGTGGAGCCTGACAGAATCCGAACCGTGAAGAAATGGCTGCTGTTGATCACCGCGATCCTGACCGAGGTGTCTGCGACTCTGGCTCTGCGCGCGGCCCTCGATCACCCCGCCTGGTACGTCGTGGTCGTCGGCGGATATCTCGCAGCATTCACCGCGTTGTCGTTCGTCCTGCGGGAGGGCATGGGACTCGGTGTTGCATACGGAATCTGGGGCGCAACCGGAGTTGTCCTGACCGCGGTGTTCGCGACTTTCCTTTTCGGCGACCCCCTGACAGCCACCATGGGCGTCGGCATTGCCCTGGTCATCGGCGGAGTCCTCTGCGTTGAACTCGGTTCCCAGGTTGCTGCCGACAGCGGGCCGGCGGACCCGGCATGACCTTCGTATTTCTGATCGCTGCAATTATTTCCGAGGTCACCGCGACGTTGTCACTACGGATGGCGTCGCAGGACGGCAGCGACAAACGATGGCTCGCGGTTGTCACCGTGGGGTACCTCGCCGCTTTCGCTTTCCTCACGCTCGCACTCGACGCGGGCCTGACGATCGGCGTTGCGTACGGCATCTGGACTGCTTGCGGGGTGGCGCTGACGGCAATCGCATCCCGCATTCTCTTTCGCGAACCGCTGACCAAGCTCATGATCGTGGGGATCGGCCTTATCGCGGCAGGCGTGCTTCTCATCGAACTCGGTGCGGGCCACTGAGCCCAGCAAACAGGGTGTAAGGTTTACCTAACTTTGCTTTGGAGGTAGTCCGCGGTGCCGATCCCTGCCCTGCGTGAAATCGACGGTGGCCTCCACCTGTCGGATTCCGACCGCCACACTCCGATGGCGCGCGCCGTCCCGGCGCCGTTCCAACTGACGACGTACATCGTCGAGACCGACCACATCACCCAGTGGCCACAGCACGCTCATGCCGAGCACGAACTCATCTGGTCCGACCGCGGCGTCGTCAACATGATCATCGACAATCAACTCTGGACCGTCACGCCCGGCGTCGGCCTGTGGATCCCTCGCGGGGTCCTCCACGAAGGTCAAGCCAATCCCCACGTCGCATTCCGCGCCACTCTCTTCACCCCCGAGTTGTGGACTCCCACCTGGAACGAACCGTGCATCGTGACCTTGAGTGAGGCAGCCCGGGTACTGCTGATACACCTCGCCCATACCGGAATGCCTGCAGAACAACGCCTTCGGGCACAGCAGGTCTGTGTCGATCTCCTCACCCCGGCATCGGCACCTCACTTCGACGTACCGATCCCCCGCGATCCCCGGCTTCGACAACTCGTCGACAAAGTGTTGTCGGATCCCGCCGACGATCGGTCACTCGACCAGTGGGCGCACGTTCTCAACCTCAGCCGACGCACGGTCACCCGGATTTTTGCCGCGGAACTTGCGCTCAGTTTTGCGCAATGGCGCACTCTGGTTCGCATGAGCACAGCACTGGGCATGCTCGGGACCGGGATGAGTGTGAACGCCGTCAGCCGTCGAGTCGGCTACGGGACGTCGAGCTCGTTCATCGCTGCTTTTCGTAAGACGGTCGGCTACACCCCTGGCAATGCGCTCGCCGCTGTCAACTGACTCGAGCCTGACCTGTTGTCGACATCTGCTGGCCCCTTCGCTACACGCACGCGCCCTACATTCACTTAGGTAAGCCTGCTCTCATGTGCGTACCGCACTGAGTCGTGCAAGCACTTCCCCGATCAATCCCGAGGAGTTTCGCGTGTTCAGATCTGCCCGTCAGAGAATTCGTCCCCAACGGAAGAGGCGAATTGTCGTTGCGCTGATGGTGGCGGCCGCACTGCCTCTGACCGCCTGCACGCAGTCGTCATCGGACGCCCAGGAAAATAGTTCGTCGGCATCTGCTGTCGAGGACGGCGCATACCCCGTCACGATCGAGCACGCATTCGGCGGCACCACCATCGACAAGGAACCGACCAGGATCCTCACCCTCGATTCCGCAGCGGCCGACACTGTCATCGCCCTTGGCGTCACTCCGATTGCAATGCAGAAGGACTCGTGGGCCGGCGACGCCGACGGCTTCCTCCCGTGGACGCGCGCGGAACTCGAGAAGTCGGGCCAGCCGCTGCCCACACCGGCGCCGTACTACTCCGACAGCGGTGAGCTTCTGTTCGAGCAAATCCTCAATGCCGCACCCGACCTGATTCTGGCCCCGTACTCCGGTTTCTCCGAGCAGGACTATCAGCGCCTGAGCTCGATCGCCCCGACACTCCCCTACGACACCAAGCCGTACCAGCCGAGTTCGTGGCAAAACCTCGCCACCGATGTCGGCAAGGCCTTGGGGCGCCCGGCCCAGACCGCGGATTTGATCAAGTCCGTCGAAAAGACGGTGGAAGAGTCGAAGACCAGCCATCCTGAATTCAATGGAGTCACGTTCGCCTTCGGGTCCTACATCCGCGAAGGCGAAACCGAGACCGCCATCTACGGCCCGGACGATCCGCGCGTGAAGTTCGTCGAAAACCTCGGGCTCACAGTTGCTCCCGACGTGGTCAACGGTGCCAAGAACTTTGCAGGCGACTCGTTCCTGTTCGGCATCAGCATGGAAAAGCTCGACACGATAAACACCGACGTATATCTCGGATGGGCAAGCGATCAGTCGGAAGTCGACAGCACGTTGGCCAACACCCTGTTCGCACGGTGGCCGGTTATCGCCAACGGGAAGGACTTGTGGATCACCGACAATCGCCTGACAGCCGCCACCATGTACGTCAGCGTTTTGAGCGTTCCATGGGCAACTGACGAGCTGGTCCCCCAGTTGACCGAACTGGTTGCGAAGTAGCAGCTCGGCCGTCCTGATCAGAGACTTGTAGGCCACTCACTGCGCAGCGTTGCAAAAACCACAGTGTCGGTCCACTCGTTCTTGATCCACGCGTTCTGCCGAAAATGCGCCTCTCGCCGCAACCCGATTCGCCGCGCGAGTCGC
Organism: Rhodococcus sp. P4_E4; assembly: GCF_056401575.1. NCBI lineage: Bacteria > Bacillati > Actinomycetota > Actinomycetes > Mycobacteriales > Nocardiaceae > Rhodococcus > Rhodococcus sp. P4_E4. Next base: position 80,107 of record NZ_JBFUJB010000020.1, read on the forward strand.
GCCGAGGATTCGTTTCTCGCATCCATCTGCGCGACCACGCGGCGCAATCGGGGTGTCGCGAAGACCAGGTCGATCAGAGCGGTCACAGCTTCCGTCGCGAACCCTCGGCCGCCGAAGTCGGGCGAGAATAGGTCGCGGCGAGACATTCTGGTCTGCACTGCCTCTCGCGCATCGTCCGGGCTCCAGGGTTCGTTGAACAAATACCGGCACACGTCGCTACGCCCGTAGAAGGTGAGAAGGTCCTGATGATCGCCGGGACGGTAGGTACGAAGCACCAGTCGATCCGTCCGAATTGTTACCGGCGCAGTCGTCGGCGTCATGCCTGCGTCCTCCACATCCATGCCGTCACGGTAGATCCTCTCGGATTCGTGGGCGAGCGAATATCGCGAGGATATTCAGCGCTCAATGTTTGATTTGCCCCGTGGCGGGATACTTCACCACCGTAAATAGTCGCAATACGGAGTTACGCCAGGCAATTTCGCACTTGATACCAAGGGGCGGTCATGGCCGAGGAATCACTGGTCAAGCAAGGTGTGGCAAAAGGAAGCGCGCTGGGCGGAGCCGTTCTTCTCGTCACCGTCGGCGTGCTCGAAATTCTCCAAGGCATCTCGGCGATATCCAAAGACGATGTGACCGTCGTCGGCCCTGAATACGCGTACCAATTCGACCTCACCTCCTGGGGATGGATTCACCTCGTACTCGGCGTGCTCGTCACCGCTGTCGGAATCATGCTCTTCACCGGCGCGACGTGGGCACGGGTAGGCGCGATAATCTTCTGTTCGCTGTCGATCCTCGCGAATTTCCTGTGGCTACCCCACTCTCCGTGGTGGTCGATCACCATCATCGCGCTCGACGTATTCGTCATCTGGGCTGTCGCGACATGGAATCCCGACGTGATCTGAGGTCTCGACTCCGGATCCACCCATCGAATTCAGCGTTTTCATCTGTGCGGCAGCAGTTTCCCTCCGGAGAGGAACATGATGGCAAACGGCACGAACGACGGCCCACTCCAGGAGGACGAACGTGCCGAACTATCCAGGTTGCGGCAAGAGGTTGCAACGCTCCGCGAGCAGACTCCCAGCGCCCGCGAAACGACCGTCGAGCAAGTCTCCCGGCCACCTCGACACGGACTGCGGTGGACTGCCGTGGCGATACTGCTGGTGTTGGTCGCGCTCCTTGCCGTCTTGTCCGTGACCACCCGCTTCACCCGTAGTCAGATACTCGACACGGACCGCTACGTCAGTACGGTCGCGCCACTGGGCGAGAACCCCGCCGTTCAGGCCGAGATCACGAATCAGATCACCGACGAGATCTTCGATCGTGTCGACGTCGAGGGGCTCACCACCGACGCACTCACCGCACTGACCGACGTGTCGAATCTTGCGGCCAACGCGCCGCGTCTGGATCAAGCCGTAGTGGGGTTGGCACCGGTGATCGCCGGCCAGGCAAAGAGCTTTGTTCATGACACGGTGGGCTCGCTCGTTCGGTCACAACAGTTCGAGGACTTGTGGATTCAAGCGAACCGATCGGCGCACAACGCACTGGTCTCGGTCATGACCGGAGATTACGGCCCCAATTCCGTCGAAGTCGATCAGAGCGGAACCGTCAGCATTTCGCTCAGTACGATCATCGACAGGGTCAAAGCAGCTTTGATCGACCGCGGCTTCGCCTTCGCAGACAAAATCCCCTCCGTGGACAAGGAATTTGTTCTCTTCCAGTCCCCCGAGCTGGTGAAGGCTCAGCGAGCCGTCTCGGCACTCGACAAGGTCTCAGCGGTGCTGCCGTGGTTGGGAATCGCTTGCGCGGCAGCCGCTGTCGCCGTTGCGCCAACCGGTCGCAGGCTCCGCGCACTGTCCCTGGTCGGCCTGTCGATTGCGTTGGGAATGCTGGTTCTCGCGATCGGAATTCTCATCGGACGCGCAATCTACCTCGACAGTGTGCCCACCGATATCCTCTCGCCAGACGCCGCGACTGCCGTCATCGACACAGTTCTGGTACCACTGCGCACGAGCCTGCGAGCGGTCGCGGTCCTCGGCGTGGTGATAGGGCTCGGGGCCTACCTGGTCGGTGGGTCGTCGTCGGCGATCGCCGTTCGACGAGGCTACGGGCAGGCATTGGACTTCGTCCGGCATTCTTCAAGCGGCCGTACGCCGAATCAGGTGGAGCGGTGGGCCAATCAGCTTCGTGTTCCGCTGCGCTGCGCCATCATCGGCATCGCCGCACTGTTGCTGCTCTTCTGGCGCTACCCCACCGGTCTGGTCGTGGGTTGGATCGTCATCATTGCGCTGGTTGCACTCGTAGCTCTCGAAGTGCTGGTTCGTCCCGCACGCGCCGCCGCGCAGGACGCCCGGCCTGACGACGCCGGAACCGACGACGCCAGGCCTGGGGCAGAAGATACAAAAACTACGCCAGCGCCTTTGCCTTGATTGCCTGGAATTCCTCTTCGTTGATCGCGCCGGAGTCGAGAAGCTCTCTGGCGTCGGCAATCTGCTGAGTCGGAGACCTGCCGGCGACGGTTCGAATGTAGTCACTCTGCGCGTGTATGTGCTGTTGAGCGGCCTCCATCGACCGCCGAGTCATTCCGTCATTCTTGACAACCACGTAGATCATCGCCGACAAGAATGGAATGACGAAGAGGAAAATCATCCACAACGCCTTGGCCCAACCCGAAGTCTCGTGATCACGGAACAAGTCGGTGATGATCGAGAACAACACGCTCAAATACGCCACAAAGGCAAAGCAGACGAAGATGAACCAGAAGAATTCCCAGAAACCTTCCATGTCAACGCTCCCTGTACTCGGTTTACACATAAGGAGTTCGGGAGGCTGACATTCCGCGCCTGAAATCTGCAGTCGGCCAAAACTCCCTGGTCCAAGGTCATTTCAGTATGCGCCGACGACGTCCGTTCCGGCTACAGTTCGAGAGGGTTCAGCACTGCGGACCGTTCATCCATTATCGGAATCACGATCATCCGGTTCGAGATCTCGTGTCTGGCCGCCTTTTCGACAAGGAGAGGCACGAAATCACGTATCCGACACCCCGCAAAACGTTGGTGAATTGTTCGCACTCTGTTTTCGATCTCCGGTGGAGGAACATTCGGATACCGGGAAATCAGGCGAGTGATCACCCGCTCGACGTGGAGCAACTCTTCGTCGCCAGTCATCAATTAATACTCGCGCTGATCGCTGACACCGTCAAGACTCGAAACGGGCTCGAAAACAACACGATTCGAGTCGCGATCCCGGAGAGAATAGGTTGACCGAATACGGGGCATACACATACGAGCGGACGATGCCCCGCGCGCTCACGTCTCCAAGGAGTGGAAGTGGGAAAGAACGCTCGGATTCTTCACGACGACGCGGCACTCGTCGCAGAAAAACCGATGAAGAACAAGGTATACCGCCACGAACTCAAGCCGATGCACGGTGAGCTCGTGGCTTTGCAGGAGTGGGTCAAATCGTCTGGCGCCAAGGTCTGCATCGTGTTCGAAGGCCGAGATACCGCGGGGAAGGGCGGAGTAATCAAAGCCATCACCGAACGCGTGAGTCCACGAGTGTTCCGGGTGGTTGCTCTACCGGCGCCGACCGAGCGAGAGCATTCGCAGATGTATGTCCAGCGTTACGTCCCACATCTCCCGGCGGCGGGCGAGATCGTCATCTTCGACCGAAGTTGGTACAACCGTGCCGGAGTCGAACGAGTGATGGGCTTTTGCACCGAAGAACAGGCTCATCAATTTCTCCAGCTCATTCCGACCGTCGAACGCGCGATCGTGGAATCGGGAGTCATCCTGCTCAAGTACTGGCTCGAGGTCAGCGAAGAACAGCAGCTCTTACGTCTGCAAAGCCGGATCGACGATCCTCGAAAGATCTGGAAGCTGTCGAATCTCGATCTGAAGTCGTTCAGTCATTGGTACGACTACTCGCGTGCTCGCGACGAGATGTTTCGCTTCACCGACACCGGCTGGGCGCCCTGGTATGTCGCAAACAACGACGACAAGAAACGCGGACGACTCAACATCATCAGTCACATTTTGAGTCAGATCCCCTACGAGCCCGTGCAATCCACTGACATCACCCTGCCGAAACGGCAGAAGGCCCACGGCTACCAGACGCCCAAACAACCGCTTCACTGGATTCCGACCCGGTATTGACGATCGCCAAGGAAAGGACGTGCGGTCATGAGCCCCACGCCGTGGCATGCGCAGAGTGGCGAATCAGTCGTGTCCGTACTGCAGTCGGACCAGCAGCGCGGACTGCAATCGAGTGAGGCCGACCAACGTCGACAACGCTACGGGTCGAACGAAATCACCTCGACGCCACCGCCGTCGACGTGGTCGATCGCACTGCTGCAACTGAAAGATCCGATGAACTTGATGCTCGTCGCCGTGGCCGCGGTCAGCATCGCCATCGGTGAAGTGCCGACAGCGATCGTGGTGGCGGTGCTCGTCGTGCTCAACATCGTCCTCGGAACTCGACAGGAGTTGAAGGCACGGGCCAGCGTCGACGCGCTCGCCAAGATGCAGACACCCCAAGCACGTGTCATTCGTGACGGGAACCTGATTCAGCTCGACGCTACCGAACTGGTGCCGGGTGACGTCGTCCAAGTCGAGGCAGGAGACATCATCGCTGCCGACGGGCGGTTGCTCGCCTCGACCACCCTGGAGACACAGGAAGCCGCATTGACCGGGGAAAGCGCGCCGATCCCGAAGGACCCGAAAACGCTGAGCAATGAGGATATTCCACTCGGAGACCGCAGCAATCTGGTGTTCCAGAACACCTCGGTCACCCGCGGCACAGCGACCATGGTGGTCACCGAGACCGGAATGCAGACGCAGATCGGCCAGATCGCGTCGATGTTGTCGGCCGTCGCCCCTGGCAAGTCGCCACTGCAACGAGAATTGGACTCTCTCACCAAACTTCTCGGCATCATCGCGTGGACGGCCGTGATCGTCATCGTCGTCATCGGACTCATTCGTGGTCAGGACCTGACAACGCTTCTGCTCCTTGGTATCGCGATGGGAGTGTCCGCGATTCCGACCGGCCTGCCAACCTTCGTCCAGGCAATGCTGGCCTACGGGGCCCGTCAACTGGCCGATGCCAAGGCCGTCGTGAAGAACCTGACCGACGTCGAAACTCTCGGCGCGACCAGTGCAATCAACTCGGACAAGACCGGCACGCTGACCATGAACCAGATGACCGTCCGATCGCTGTACGTCCACGGCCGTTGGTACACAGTCGACGGCGAAGGCTACGCCAAAGCGGGAAGGATCACGCAGGTTGCCGGCGAGGCACCGCCCGACTTCACCCTTCTCGCATACGGACTGTGTCTCGACAGCGATGCAACGGTTTCCGATTCCGGGGAAGTTGTCGGCGACCCGACCGAGGCCGCACTCGTGGTGCTCGCGGCAAAGATCGGTGCCGACGCCCCACTCACCAGACGGACCTACCCGCGGGTGGCGACGGTTCCGTTCGATTCCGCGTACAAGTTCATGGCCACGTACCACCATCTCGAAGTCGACGGCTCAAGTCAGTTCGTCGGATTGGTCAAGGGCGGACCCGATGTCGTCCTCGCTCGTTGTTCTTCGGCCTTTCTCCCCGGCCGCCGGCAGGTACCGATCGAGGAAGTCCGAGACGAACTCACGGCAGCAAATCAGTCCATGTCCGAGAAGGGTCTTCGGGTGCTGGCATTCGCGGTCAGACGACTCGACGGACGGGAAGACGCTGTCGTGGCGGACCCTATGTCCTTTGTCGAGGACCTGACGTTTGTCGGTATGGCAGGCATCATCGACCCGCTGCGTCCGGAGGCGGTCGATTCGGTGCGAACCGCACACCGGGCCGGCATCGAGGTCCGCATGATCACCGGTGACCATGCCATCACCGCCGCCGCGATCGGTGCCGAACTCGGACTCGGCCCGGGCGCGGTCGGCGGAGCCGAATTGCAAGCGATGACCGATGACGAACTCTCGGCCGCGTTGCCGAACCTGCACGTGTTCGGCCGAGTCACTCCGCAGGACAAACTTCGCTTGGTCGATGTCATGCAGAGCGGTGGCGCCGTGGTCGCGATGACCGGAGATGCTGTCAACGACGCCGCCGCGTTGAAGAAGGCCGATATCGGCGTCGCCATGGGCTCGGGCAGTGAGGTAACCAAACAGGCGGGCAAGATGGTGCTCACCGACGACAACTTCGGAACCCTCATCACCGCGATCACCCTGGGCCGCAACATCTACGGGAAGATCGTCTCGTACATCCGCTACCAGATGTCGAAACTCTTCTCGTTGGTACTCCTCTTCCTCGCTGCGAGCATCTTCAACATCAACGAGGGTGTGGCACTGACACCGCTGATGGTGCTGTTCCAGCACTTCTTCATCACACTGTTCCCCGTCGCCGTGATCATGCTCGACCCGCCGCCACCGGATCTGATGAACAAGCCGCCACGCGATCCCAAGATGCCGATCGCACATCGAAGCGCAGTCGCTCAGTGGCTCGCGTACGGCGTCTTGCAATTTGCCGTGACACTCGCAGCGATGCTTCTCGCACCCGGCGAAATGAGCACTACTGAGGCGAATGTCCCCATGACCACCGCATTCGTAGTGCTCTCTCTCGGTTCGATATTCGCTGGGTTGACCATGCGGCGTGATCCCGAGTCCGGCCTTGTTCCGCCGGTTCTCGGTGCCATCAAGATCTTGACCATCCCCACGGTCGTGACCGTATTTGCCGTCGAGGCGGGTGTTCTCCAGGATCTCCTCATGACAACCTCACTGACCGGCGCCCAGTGGCTCGTCTGCCTAGGCTGGTCGCTGATCATCCCGGTTCTCGTCGAGTTGGAAAAGGCGATCCGACGCCGCCGCCTCTCACCGACACCTGTCGCCATCACCGCGACCACTGCAGTTGCCCCCGAGCGCGCCCGTCACTCCGCTGAGGGAGGGACAATCACACGATGACGTGGACGGAGGGTCTAGGTCGGCTACCGGGGATCGCGACTGCCCGCGGGTACCGCCGCGAATGGCTGCGAACCGACATCACAGCAGGGCTCGTCTTGACGGCCCTGCTGATCCCGGCGGGGATGGGCTACGCCGAGGCCGCCGGATTGCCCGCGTACGCCGGTCTGTACGCAACCATCGTGCCGTTGCTCGCGTACGCGGTAGTCGGACCGTCGAAGATTCTTGTACTCGGGCCTGATTCGTCGCTGGCACCGCTCATCGCCGCCGCAGTCATACCGCTGGCGGTGGTCGGCGATTCGGAGAACGCGCTTGCACTCGCCGGGGTTCTCGCCGTCCTTGTCGGGCTCATCCTGGTGATCGGCGGATTCCTGCGTCTGGGTTTCGTGACCGAACTCCTCTCGAAACCGATCCGCCTCGGCTACCTCAACGCCATCGCGCTCGTCGTCGTAATCGGTCAGATTCCCAAGCTGCTCGGTTTCTCCGTCGACGCGTCCGGCCTCCTCGGTGAAATCGGTGAGATCGGAAAGGCTCTGGCCGGTGGAGATGTCGATCCCCTCGCTGCCGTCATCGGCGTGGGTTCGCTCATTGTCATTGTGGTCTTCCGGCTCTGGGTACCTGTTGTACCCGGTGTGCTGGTCGCCGTCGTCGCGGCAATAGTCTTGTCCGCCGCCGCCGGTCTCACCGATGACATCGGCATGGTCGGCGCACTGCCGGAAGGACTTCCCCTCCCCTCTCTCGGTGGAGTCACCTGGCAGGACGTCGGGCACCTGATCGGACCGGCGGCCGGTATCGCGCTGATTGCCTTCGCCGACACCGGCGTTCTCTCGCGCACCTTCGCCGCCCGACACGGCGAGGACGTGAACGGCAGTACCGAGATGAAGGCGATCGGTGTCGCGAACGTGGCCGGCGGACTGTTCGGCGGATTTCCGATATCGGCGAGCGGATCACGGACGCCGGTAGCCGAACAGAGTGGGGCGCATACACAATTGGCCGGTGTCGTCGGAGCACTCGCCGTCCTGGTGTTTGTCCTCGTCGCTCCCGGACTGACGGCATATCTGCCCGATGCAACACTGGCCGCCGTCGTCATCGTCGCCGCGTGTGCACTGATCGACGTGGGCGGCATGGTCCGCATGTGGCGCATGAGCACCGTGGAATTCGGCCTCGCCGTCGCGGCGTTTCTGGGCGTTGCCCTGGTCGGGGTGCTTCAAGGCATCCTTGTTGCGATCGGACTCTCCTTCGTAGCGGTCATCGCGCAGGTATGGCAGCCACATCGAACCGAACTCGTCGAGACGGGCGAACCCGCGGGATTCCACGACGTCGAACGCCACCCGGACGGACATCGCATCCCCGGCCTCGTGTTGGTGAGATTTGACGCACCACTGTTTTTCGCGAATGGCGAGATCTTCGACGAGTACGTTCGCTCCGTCGTCGCCAAGGCACCCGACCCGGTCGAATGGGTGGTCATTGCCGCCGAGCCGATCACCGGGCTCGACACGACCGCCGTCGACGAACTCGTCGATCTGGATACATTTTTGGAGGGCAAAGGAATTCGATTGGCATTCGCGGAGATGAAAGGTCCGATCAAGGATCGACTCATCCGATTCGGGGTCGGCGACAGGTTCGATTCGACGCACTTCTACCCGACCATCGAAGCGGCCGTGAACGCATTCCGCACCCGAACCGGCGACTGACAACGCCAGGCAATCGGGAGCCTAAGCTGCATTAGGTACCGTTTGGTATGGGATTCACGACGGACAACGTTCCGGCTCGCCGTATCGCTCAGGTCGCCGGGGTGGGTGGGATTGCCGTCGGTGTCATTGCGCTGATCTCGTTGTACTCCACCAAGCCGATCAACCCGTTGATCGCCGTGGCCTCCTTTGTCCCGATGCTGCTTGCAGTCACACTCGCAGCGTCCCTGATATGCCTGGTTTTTCGCCGCTGGATCCTGCTGGCGATCTCGGTGGTACTGACAGCGGTGGGCGCGTCGGTGATCAGTCCACTGTATGTAGCAAACAGTTCCGAAATCGACGGGCCGTCTCTGCGTGTAATGCAAGCGAACCTTCTCTTCGGGCAGGCAGACCCCGTCAGTTTGACTGCGACGGTGCGTGAGAAGGCAGTCGATGTCCTGACGGTTCAGGAACTGACCACATCACTCGAAGGCTCTCTGAGAGATCAAGGGCTCGAGCAACTGCTGCCGCATCACTACTTGGTACCGGACGAGGCCGGCGGGGGTGGCGCAGGTATTTACAGTCGTTATCCGCTGACGGAAACTCGGGAATTGAACGGCTTCGGACCTACCAATCTTGTTGCCGAAGTGGGATTCTCAACCCCGTTCACCCTTCTGGCGGTTCACCCCGGACCGGCGTACGTGACCCCGCCCGACGTGTGGACTGCCGAGCTGAGCACTTTGCGAAACGCGCTCGACGCCGCTGCCGCGGAGGGAACCGTCGTCGTCAGTGGCGATTTCAACACGACCTTCACGCACAAGCAATTCCGTGACCTTCTCGACGTCGGCTACTCCGATACCGCAGACCAATTGGGAGTCGGCATCGTTCGCACCTACCCGGCGGACAAAAAATTTCCCGCGATCGTCGGCATCGACCATGTACTTCTGCGGGGTGCACAGGCGAAGTCTCTCGAGCGCATCGAGATCGAAGGTTCCGATCACTACGGCTTGATCGTCGACGTGGCGATCCCCCAGTAACCGGAGAGCACCCGATCCGCGCGAACGCGTTACGGATCACCCGTGCTTCGGCATGCTTCGACCCGACACATCGATTGTTCGATGTAGATGATGCGGCGTACGCAGGACGATCGACCGGTCCACCACGGATACGCCCGGAAACTGCTCGGCGAGATAACCTTCCAAACGCTGCACGTCGTCGATCGAGCGCAGCCACACCGCCAATGCGATGTCGTAGCTGCCGATCGTCGAAGCAACAAGCCTCGCCTCACGCAGGAGGGAAAGGCGCTGAGCAATGGCTTCCTTTCGCCCCTCGAGACGTAAGAAATACCAGGCGTAGACCGGCCAGCCGGAGTAGGGCCGAGCAATCTCCGTGCGGACGACCAGGCGCCCCGTCGACAGCTCGTGAGAAAGGAGCGCCCCGGCGCGAGCCGGCGTGACGCCGAGGGCTGCAGCGAGGGCCGAGACGGTAATTCGTGGTTCGCGAGAAAGGATGTCGAACAGCTTCGACTGTTCCTCTTCGCTGGCGCGTACCCCACGACTCTTCGCCGCCGGGGCCGACTCGAGCGCGGCAATTTCTTCCGCATCGAGAGCACGTAGACGCCAGTTTCGTGCGTCGGAATTCGCCGAGGACACGATCTGAGTTCGCATCGCAGTGACCATCGGCAGCGATCGTGTTCGTTCCAAGACATACCTGGACAATTGATCGAGGTCAGTGCAGGTGAGCGTGACGAGTAGATCCCGATTGCCGGTTGTGAGATCGACTGTGAGAACTTCGGGATCGTGCGCGATCTGTTCGGCCACGCTCAAGGTCTGTGCCGGTGCGCATTCGATCTCGAGCAGTGCGGTCGCCGACACGATGGGACCCCCACGGTACGCAGCGATCCACGCTATCCCTTGCGAGTGCAGACGCTCCCAACGCCTGGTCAGGGTGACCGGGTCGGAACCGATCGCGCGTGAAAGCTCGGACCACGAGGCTCGCGGCCTGATCTGCAGTGCGTTCAACAGCCGAAGATCTTCGTCCTTGAGCACCTGATCCTGCACCGAGGACCTCACTTTCAAAAGAATGCTGCACCGAAACAGGATCGAAACGCATCGATCCTAACTTCATCACATCAATAGTCCACCAAATCCTGAACCTCGAGAACGCTTGCTTCTTGCGTTCGTTCGCCCCCTCGAGAAAGACACCGACATGACCGAAGCATTCCCTGTCTCGCATGACGATTCTCCGGTCAGCGATCAAACCGCGACGCGAAAGGTCGTTTTCGCCTTGAGGTCGCCACGCCTGTGGATCGTGGCGATTCTGCTCCTCGCGCTTGCGGCAGGTGCCCAACTGATCGGCCCCGCAGTGATTCCTGTCGGCGCTGCCGCCATCACGATCTTGCCCATGGTGTGGGGACTGATTGCCGGCGGTGCCGTCTCGAGTCAGAAGTGGAAACCTCTCGGCCTCGATCTTCAGGCCGCAGCCTCGGCAATCATGGGGTTGGCTGTTCTCTTGCTTTGCGCAAGACTGTCTTTCACCATCGGCCCGAACATCCAACTGCTGTTCGAGGCGGGCCCTGCCCTGCTACTGCAGGAACTGGGGCACTTGTTCGGCACTATCGCTCTCGCACTCCCGCTGGCGGTACTCCTTCGGATGGGACCGGCCACCGTCGGAGCCACCTTCTCCATCGACCGCGAGGGGTCCTTCGCGATGGTCAGTGAACGCTACGGTCCCGATTCCGACCAGTACCGTGGTGTCCTGTCGATGTACGTCTTCGGCACTCTGTTCGGTGCCGTGCTGATCAGCCTGATTGCGTCGCTGGCGACATCCTTCAACATCTTCGACCCCCTTGCATTGGCGATGGGTGCTGGGGTCGGATCCGGCTCGATGATGGCTGCCGCTGCCGCCAGCGTCGTTTCGGCACACCCCGAGATGGCCGACCAGGTACTCGCCGTAGCGGCAACATCCAACATCATCACCGGCCTCCTCGGCGTGTATGTCGGCATGTATGTCGCACTCCCCCTTGCCGATCGAATCTACGGCGCACTCACCAAGCGCTCGAAGTCGACCAGCGAACGGAAAGCCGACACTGCCCCACGAGCGGTTGCGCCGAGCGTCACCGTGCCGCTGACCACCATCGTTCCGATTCTGTTCGTCGGTGGGGTCATCGTCTCCTCGATCGCAGCGGGTGGCGTATCTCGATCGATCATCGTCGGTTACCTGATCCTCACCGGATTGTTGCTCCTGGGCGTCGGCGTGGCCCGCCTGACGCGCGGCAAGATCGCGGCGATGATCGCAATCATCACCATCGGCGCCTTGGCGACAACACCGTGGTCCCCCATCGGTGATTTCGTCTCGAGCACCGTCGGGACTGTCGACTTTCTCTCGATCTGCACCCTCACCTTGACTGTCGCAGGTCTCAGCCTCGGCAAGGACCTTCCCTTGCTCAAGACGATCGGCTGGAAGATCGTGCCCGTCGGAATCGTCGCGATCCTCGCCTCTTACCTACTTTCCGTGGTCGTCGCGGAGTTCGCGCTGGGCCTCTGGCACTAGAACTGCACCCGAAGACGCTCAGAACTGAAGACACCGCGATCCGAAGACACAGAGAACCAAAGATGTTGAAAGGAAGCAATACCCATGTCCATCGCTGACACCCTCACCCACACAGACTCGGTTTCGAGCACGATCGAGAAGTGGGCATCACGCCTCATCGATGTCAGCCACACGATCCATGCTCACCCAGAGCTGGCATTCGAAGAGCATCGGGCGTCCGCCCTCTTGGCGGACGCCGCACAGGAAGCCGGCTTCACGGTTACTCGCGCCGCCTACGGCCTCGAGACGGCATTCGAAGCTGTGCGAGGCTCCGGCCCCTTCCGCGTCGTAGTCTGCGCCGAGTACGACGCCCTTCCCGACATCGGTCATGCGTGTGGACACAATGTCATCGCCGCTGCCGGACTGGGAGCAGCTATCGCGCTCGGAGAGGTCGCGGAGGAACACGGCCTGACCGTCGTCCTTCTCGGTACGCCGGCCGAAGAACATGGCGGCGGGAAAGTCTTGCTGCTCGAACGTGGCGCATGGGAGGGCGCGGCGATGTCGATCATGGTCCACGGCGCTGCAGGTGAAGACGTCAGTTGCACCGTCACCGGAACGCAGGCAGTCGACCGGTTCGACGTGACCTACACCGGACGAGCCGCACACGCGGCCGCTGCGCCACACAAGGGCATCAACGCAGGTGACGCCGCCACGATCGCCTTGGTCGCCATCGGACTTCTCCGTCAACAACTTCCGTCCGACGTCAGGCTCAACGCCTACGTCGAGCACGGCGGCGAAGCAACAAACATCATTCCGGCCTCGACGTTGGTGCGAGCGGAAGTTCGGGCCGCAGAACTCGACGTGCTGTTGGACGCCAAGCGTCGCATGCTCGCCTGCTTCGAGGGCGCAGCTGTGGCCAGCGACTGCTCCTGGTCGACCGAACGCGCCGAACCGCGCTACGAGGAGCTTGTTCAACATCGCGTGCTGGCGACGATCTGGGACGAGGAGATCGCGAGCCTGGGCCGCACCGCGGCCGCCCGAACTCCCCTGACCGGCGGCTCGACGGACATGGGCAACGTGTCGAAGGTGGTCCCCTCGATCCACCCGATGATCGCGTTGCGCGGCGTCACCGGAGTTCCTCACACTATCGAATTTGCCGCTGATGCCCGCTCCGCAGCGGGCGACGAAGCTGTTCTGCACGGAGCAATCGCAATGGCGCGCACAGTGATCCGAGCCGCAACCGGGGACTCGCGCTCCAACCTCCTGACGATTGCGGCCCAGCGCGAGTCAGGAGCGACCACCGTCACGAGCGCCGAATGAGCACCACCGGCGTCTATGTTTCCGCTCTCGAATTCTTCTCCATCGGCATCGGACCCTCCAGTTCACACACGGTCGGTCCGATGCGCGCCGCCCACACTTTCGGCGGCGAGCTCTCCGCCGCCGGCTTGACCGCGTCGGTCGACCGAATTCGCTGCAACCTGCACGGCTCTCTCGCCGCCACCGGAATAGGTCACTGCACTCCCGACGCGGTGATTGCGGGACTTCGTGGGTTGGATCCTGAAACGTGCGAGCCGACCGACGTTCACGGGCGCTGGGCCGAACTGTCGGACGGCGGATCGGTGATGCTCGTCGGTGGCTCACTCGAACACGTAGTGTTCACTCGCGAGGACATGGTGTTCGAGCCACTCGTTCGCCGTCACGGGCACCCCAACTCGATGACACTGACAGCCTTCAAGGGTAACGAAATCGTCTGTACGAGTACATATCTGTCGATCGGTGGCGGATTCGTACTGCGCGCCGGAACGGAGACGCAAGCAAGCGCGCATTCGATCAACTCACGCTATCGAACCGCGAAAGAGCTACTGGCGGAATGCGGCTCCGGAACCATCGCCGAGCTGGCACTGTCGGACGAAATCGCGATGCATGGCCAGGATCGGGCATTCGCCGGCATCGACGCGATCTGGTCCGCGATGCGCGCATGCATCGAACGCGGCACCCAGACCGAAGGTGTATTGCCCGGGCGTCTCGGAGTTCGCCGAAGAGCACGGTCTGCGAACATTCAACTGGAACAACGTAACTGCGCACCATCCTCACGCGAGTGGCTGACCGTCTATGCCATGGCGGTCAACGAAGAAAATGCAGCAGGTGGCCGCGTGGTAACGGCTCCGACGAACGGTGCCGCAGGCATCGTGCCGGCGGTGCTCTATCACCACATACGTGCGACGGGCGCAGGCGTTCACGACGTTCGAACCTTTCTCCTCACCGCTGCCGCAATCGGATCGATCATCAAGGCGAATGCCTCGATCTCGGGTGCGGAGGCGGGGTGCCAGGGTGAAGTCGGAGCTGCCTGCGCGATGGCGGCAGCCGGCTTGTGCGCTGTCATGGGCGGATCACCACGACAAATCGAGAATGCAGCTGAGATTGCCATGGAACACCATCTGGGGCTGACCTGCGATCCGGTTGGTGGCCTGGTCCAAATCCCCTGCATCGAACGAAATGCCGTAGCCGCCTCGACTGCAGTCACCGCAGCTCAGCTCGCATACCTGGGTGACGGGACGCATGTAGTGAGCCTCGATACCGTCATCGAAACCATGCGCCAAACCGGAAACGACATGTCCGTGCGTTACAAGGAAACCAGTGAAGGCGGACTCGCCGTCAATGTCGTCGAGTGCTGAGGGGATGTCGACGGCAGCGGCGACGGCGGGCGGACGCCATCACCGGAAATATCATCCTCTCGAACGATGAAGTCCGGTGTACCGATTTCTACACTCGTTGACATGACCTTGTGGACGGTGACCAGATGATCGCTCATCACGCTGGAGGAATCCCACTGCACAACTCTCCACTGCACAACACTGCGGGGCCGACGCGCTCGACGCAGTCCTCCGGTCGCAAGATCGCCGCGTTGATCGCGTTGGTCGCCGGTTTCTCCGCTGCCTTCGTTCTCGCCCCGGGCATGCTGACGAGTAGGCCGGGCGATGGGTACGCAGGCGAGGGGGAACTCGTCGAGACGGTCCGCGCCGCGTTCGTCGAATACTGGAGTTCCGGTGTCCAAGCCTTCTCTCCGAGCTTGGAGTCCGCTGTCGACTACTGGCTGCGTTACCACGTGGCCAAGGCTGTGATCGCGGTAATCCTGCTGACGGTTCTGCTCGCACTCGGCCGCATGGTCAAGGCGTCGTTCGTGAACGCCGGCTCTCTGACGGTTGTAAAGAAACTCGCATTCGTCTCGGCGGGAGGCCTGGTCACGCTCCTCGCGCTGTTCTCTTCGGTACTCGTGATGGCAAATGTCCAAGGTGTTGTCGCACCCTTCTCTTCGCTGATCTCGATGTTGCCCGTGGCCCAGACGGATGGGGCACTCTCCGAAACTGTCGGGCAGGTCCGACAACAGCTCGCTCAGTCGACGGCCACCGGAAATCAGCAAAGTCCCGCCCTCGAACTGATGATCAGCGACTTCGCGCGGTATCACTTGGCCATGGCGGTGATCGCGCTGATCGCGGCAGCAATATCACTGGCCGTGACTGTGGTCGTGTGGGCACGCTTCGCGAGAACGGCACGATCCGACAGGCGGACGAGATTCATATCGGGGTCGATAGGCCTTTTCACTGCACTGTTCACGCTGGGATTGATCGTTGTCGGCGTAGCAAATATGGGCACCGCGGCAGACCCCGCACCGGCGCTGGCGGCGTTCTTCGACGGCGGGCTCTGACCCAAGTCAAGGGTTCAGGCCAGGGTTCCGTAGTCCCCCGGTACCGGTTGAGGAGGTACCTGGGGACTGCGTCTGCCGTACCCGGGGTCGATGTGTGAGTGCCCTCGGACAGGCAGAGTTCGACTCATGAAAACCGGAGCAAGACGCATCATGCTTGTCGGCCTGTGCAGCGCCATGGTTGCCGGCGCTGTAATCAGCTGCAGCACGGACAAATCCGCAGACAATCCCACATCCACCACTGACAAGGTCATGGACTCTGCCATCACCGGCCAGCTCGATTCGATCATCGACGCTGCGGTGAATTCGACGGGGATTCCCGGTGCGATGGTGGGCATTTGGGGACCCGACGGCAACTATGTGAAGGTTGCAGGAGTCGCCGACACTGCAACCAAGGCACCGATGGAGACCGACTTCTACCACCGGATCGGTAGCGTCACCAAGACATTTACCGTCACCGCCCTGCTGCAATTGGTCGACGAGGGAAAGATCGGTCTCGACGATCCGATCTCCCAGTACGTCGACGGGGTCATGGAAGGTGATGCGATCAGCTTGCGTCATCTGGCAGGGATGCGCAGCGGCCTCGTGGACTACACGACGTCTGAACAGTTTGTGATGGAATATCTTTCGGATCCTCGCCGAACTTTCACACCGGAGGAACTCGTCGGATACGTCAAGGACCTCCCACTCCAACTTCGACCAGGGACCACCGTCGACTACTCGAACACCAACACTATTCTGCTGGGAATGGTGATCGAAAAGGTCTCCGGCTCAAAACTGTCGGACGTCATCGACACCAAGATCACGACACCACTCGGCATGGAGCACACCAGCTTTCCCACGACCAACGCGTTCCCGACACCACACGCACAGGGTTACACCAACCAAACGCTCGACGAATCCGTGACCGCGGCGACGGACTGGAATCCGTCGTGGGGCGGCGCCGCGGGTGCAATGATCTCGTCGTTGGACGACATGCGCATCTGGGTTCCGGCGCTGGCCAAGGGCGATCTCCTCACCGACGACACTCAGAAGCAGCGCCTGCAGACCGTGAACTTGAGCGAAGGGGACGACAGCTCCGGCTACGGACTCGGATTGTTCAACAGCGGTGGCTGGATCGGTCACAACGGAAGCCTGCCCGGCTACAAGACAGTCTCGGTCTACTTGCCCGAGAAGGACACCACCCTGGTTGTCTTCATCAACACCGACATCGACGGCGAGACTGATCTGACCAGCGCGTTGATGGTACCGATCACCAAGTTGATCAGCCCCGACAACGTCTACGGCTGATCACTTCAGGTCCGATCGACAATTCCGACAAACGTGACATATCGGGTTCGATCTGTCGATAAGCTCGACCGTCGGCAGATCGAAACCCGAAAGAGGCGCTCATGGGATCGTTGAACGACTGGCTACTCAACAGCGACAGCCCGCTCGTGGGCATAGTCGGCGGCATCCTGCTGACGATCGCAATGCTCTCCGGCGGTACGGGCATGTAGCCCATTCACATCAGCATGTGATTCGTGACATCTTCACGTGACTCAACGAACATGTTCGTTACGAACATGTTCGTGTACCGTGAAAATATGCCCAATCAGCCAGCAAGTCCATCGAGCCGACGCAATCGTCCGGCCAAACCCGCTCTGACACGCGAGGGCATCGTCAGTACCGCGGTGGAAATCTTGCGGTCGGAGGGGTTGCAGAAGTTGACCATGCGTCGACTCGCCCTCGAACTCGACACCGGGCCGGCGTCGCTGTACGTGTACGTTCAAAATACCGCCGAATTGCACGCCGCCGTTCTGGACGAACTGCTCGGAGTCGTGGACCTCGCCGAAAATTCCTCCGGCACTTGGCAAGCGCGCCTCGAACGGGTGCTGACGTCCTACACGGCCATACTGTTCGATCATCCCGGCCTTGCCCAGTCGGCTCTCGTTTCCCGGCCCAGCGGAGTTCACTACGTACGCCTGCTCGAGCGCCTGCTGGCATTGCTCGACGAAGGCGAAGTCCCTTCGGGTCAAGCCGCGTGGGGCGTGGACTTGCTGCTGCAGTACGCGACGTCCACTGCTGCCGAACACTCGGCGCCGAACAATTCTGCCGACTCGGATGCCCAATGGAGCGCGTTGACCGACGCAATCCGGAACGCAAACCCGCAGACGCACCCACTCGTCGCAGGCCATGCAACAGCTCTACTTGCCGGTGAACCCACCGCGCGCCTCTCCTGGGGATTCCGCACGCTCATCACGGGCATCGAGAACACTCCACTCACTTCTTAGGAACCCACCATGAACCACTACCCCATCGCAATCATCGGCGCCGGCCTCGGCGGCCTCACCCTCGCCCGAGTCCTCCATCTCCGCGGAATCGATTCGGCGGTATTCGATTTCGAATCCGGACCAACAGCTCGGACCCAAGGCGGGATGCTCGACATCCACGAAGACTCGGGCCAGATCGCGCTTCGTGCCGCAGGCCTCTACGACGAGTTCCGCGCACTCGTTCATCAAGGCGGCGAAGAGACACGCGTCCTCGATCGAAATGCCGTCGTGCACCTGAGCGAGCAGGACACCGGAGACGGCGACCGCCCGGAAATCGACCGCGGCCAGCTGCGTGACCTACTGCTCAGCTCAATTCCGAAAGAAACAATCCGCTGGGGAGCAAAGGTCCGCAGTGCCCATCCGTTGCCGGACGGTCGGCATGAAGTCCACCTCGTGGATGGCACCCACTTCACCACCGATCTCCTGGTCGGAGCCGACGGCGCGTGGTCGAAAATTCGCCCACTGGTTTCAAACGCCACTCCTGCCTATACCGGAGTATCTTTCGTGGAGTTCGACCTTCACGACGCCGACAACCAGCACGCGAAGGCCGCTGAAACAGTCGGCGGCGGAATGATGTTCGCGCTCAGTGCCGACAAGGGCTTCCTTGCCCACCGTGAGACCGACAACAGTCTGCACATCTACGCCGCCCTGCGGGTTCCCGAGAACTGGTCAGCGAGTGTCGACTTCTCCGACGATCATATTGCGAAGAAGATTCTGCTGGAACACTTCTCGGACTGGGACGAGTCGCTGCGGTCACTGATCGTCGAAGCGGACAGCTCGCTGACCCCTCGCCCCATCCATGCTCTTCCCATCGGGCACAGTTGGAGCCGTACTCCCGGGGTCACTCTGCTCGGGGACGCAGCGCATGTCATGTCGCCGTTTGCCGGAGAGGGCGCGAACCTGGCAATGCTCGACGGCGCCGAACTCGGCGAGGCGATCGCGTCACATAGCGGCACGGAGGAAGGACTTGCTGCCTACGAAGAACGACTCTTCCCACGCAGCGCCGCATCGGCACAACAGTCGGCTGACGGTCTGGACATGTGCTTCGGCGAGAACGCACCCCAGGGGCTCCTGGACATGTTCAACTCACAACCGTGACCTGACGAATTCGGATCAGGTCGTCATGCCTCGAGGGCAAGCGACGAAGACAAACCACGGTGGGCTTCGACTTCATCGAGCAGTTGGTGGGCTTTCTGCTCGACCACGGACAGTGCATCGGCGCCGGCGACCCACCGACGCGGGGGTAGCGGCGAATCGACAAGTGCCACAAGTGCCGCTGCAAGTTTCACCGGATCCCCACCCTGGGCACCGTTCATGCTCTTCCACGCTTCGACGGTCTTGCCAGTCCGAGCGTCGTAGTCGTCTATCGACAATTCAGGCCAGATCGACGACGCACCCTCGACAAGCAGTTCGGTCCGGAAGAATCCCGGCTCCACGATCGTCGTCCCGATTCCGTACGGTTCGACGTCGAATCGCAATGATTCCATCCAGCCCTCCAGCGCAAATTTCGACGCGGCGTAGGCTGCGCAAAACTCCTGACCAACCAGGCCCGCAAGCGAACTGACAGTCACGACATGTCCACTCCGTTGCCTACGCATCACCGGCAACACCGCCCGTGTCACATTGATCGGCCCGAAAAAGTTGGTCTCCATCTGAGCGCGAAGTTGCGCCGGACTGACAACCTCGAAGAACCCGGCGTAGAAGTTTCCGGCGTTGTTCACCAGCACATCGATTCCACCGAATCGCGCAACTGCCGTGTCCACCGCAGCATATGCGGCTTGTTCGTCAGTGATGTCCAAGGCAATCACCAACAGGTCGTCATGCTCACCGATCGCTGCAGAAACACGGTCCGCATCACGCCCCGTTGCCACCACCGCGTGCCCGCCGGCAAGAGCCGCCTGAGCAATGTCGACTCCCATGCCCCGGCCTGCGCCGGTTACGAACCAGACCTTCTTGTCACCCATGTTCACTGTCCTCCCGTTTGATGGAGTCCAGTACAGAACAGATTCCACGGGCCTGGGAGTGCCTATCGTTCCCGGTAACAGCAGACCCCCTCGACGCCCCTCCTACTCGCGAAGAGTCGTCAAGAAGGCAATACGGTCACCACGGTAGAGCGAACGAACGCGCTCGATCGGCACACCCTCCGGATCGACGGAGGTCCGGTGCAGCAGAAGCATCGGCATCGAGGTCGTGGACTCGACGAGCGTTGCCTCACGCGGTGACGCGAGCACCGTCTCGATCCGTTCGGTTGCGGAGGCGAAGACCACGCCGATGGAACGGATAGCCGCGTACAGCGACGTCGTGGCATCGAAAGCGTCGAGCATTTCACCGAACCTGCTGTCCGGCAGGAAGGTTGATTCGAGTCCGATCTTCTCGCCGTCGGCAAAGAGGACACGCTCGAGATGAACGACGCTGTCGCCCACCTCGATACCCAACTCCGTGGCGAGACCGTCGTCGGCCGACATTCGTTCGAACGTCACAACCTTACGACTGGGCACTCGCCCAGCACTCAGTGCGCCTTCGGTATAAGAACGAATCGAGAGCGGCTGAACCAACTTCGGACTCGCGACGACAGTGCCCCGCCCCCTCCGCTCGATCCGTCCTTCGACAAGCAGATCACGAAGCGCTTGACGGACCGTCTCGCGAGCGACAGTGAACCGTGCCGCCAATTCCCGCTCGGACGGGACTGCGTCGCCCTCCTCGAGCCCACTGAGAATGGTCTCGATCTCGGTGCGCACCCGGTAGTACTTCAGCTCCGGTTCGATCACGACGCTCGAGGTCCCCGGCCCGGTGGACGTCTGCTGATTCATGGCGCAAGCGTACAAGAATTCGGTCTATACCAATTGTTAACCTGGAGTTCGTCTCGATTCCCCCTATTGGTCTAGACCAAACGTCACTATCTCTACATGCGAATTTTGATTGTGGGCGGAGGAATCCTCGGAACGGCGCACGCCGACGAGGCAATCCGCCGGGGACACGACGTCATCCATCTCGAACGCGAGCCCGAAGCCCGCGGTGCAACGGTACGGAACTTCGGATTGGTCTGGGTATCCGGGCGTGCTCCGCACGAACTCGAAGCCGCGCTGCGTTCGCGCGAGCTGTGGGCGGACCTTGCCGCCCGTGTCCCCGGCGTCGGATACCGCCCGGCCGGCTCCATCACCCTCATGCGCACCGAGGAGGAGGTCGCGGTCGCGCAGGAAGCATTCGCTCGGCCCGACGCCGACAACCGAGGGTTCGCACTTCTCGATCCCGACGCCGTTCGCGTCGTCAACCCCGCGCTCCGGGGCAAGTTTCTCGGCGGACTGCACTGCACCCTGGACGCCGCTGTCGAGTCACGGCAAGCGCTCCCCGCCATCCGTTCTTACCTCGAATCCACCGGCCGTTACACCTTCCACGCCGGAACGGAAGCCCGCGAGATCACGACGAACACCTCCGGCGTACACATCCGCGACGACCACGGTCGCAACTTCGACGCCGATCTCGTGATCGTCTGCCCCGGAGCAACACTCGGCGGATTGGCCCGCGATCTCGCCGGCGATCTCCCGTTGCGACGTGTGCGCCTGCAGATGATGCAGAGCGCCCCACTCGGCGAAAAGCTCACCACCGCAATCGCTGACGGTGACAGCTTCCGCTACTACCCCGGTTTCGCCGGATCTGCCCTCGATCACCTTCGCACGGTGCAGCCACAGGAACCGACTGCCGAGGAGCACCGCATGCAACTCCTGTGCGTGCAGCGCTTGCACGGCGGACTGACCATCGGTGACACCCACGAATACGAGGAGCCCTTCGACTTCGACGTCGACGAGTCGCCCTATCGCCATCTGTCCGGAGTGGTGGAAACACTTCTGGGACGCGATCTTCCGCCCATCGTCAAGCGATGGGCGGGCGTCTACAGCCAGTGCCTCGACCCCTCACAACTTGTTCACCGCGCACAAGCCGCCGACAACGTCTGGGTGGTTGCCGGTCCCGGTGGCCGCGGCATGACGCTCGGCCCGGCATTGGCGGAACAAACCGCCGACAAGCTCGGTCTCTGAATCCTTCCGACACGAAAGACTTCTCATGTCTCCCATCACCCTTGCCGTTCTCGACATGGCCGGCACCACCGTCGCCGACGACGGACTGGTTCTTCGCGCGTTCGCCGCCGCTGCCGAAGCCGGCGGACTGCCTGCCGAAGGCCCGGAAGCCGACGCCGCTCGCCAGTACGTCCTCGACACCATGGGCCAGTCGAAGATCGTCGTGTTCCGGGCGATCTTCGGTGACGAGAACCGCGCCCAGGCCGCGAACGCCGCCTTCGAAACCACTTACGATTCCCTCATCGACCAGGGCCTGGCCGAGCCGATCCCTGGCGCGGAGAAGGCGATCACCACACTGCGCGAGGCCGGCATCAAAGTTGCCTTGACCACCGGTTTCAGCCGATCGACGCAGGACAAACTCCTCGTCGCACTCGGCTGGGAAACCCTCGCCGATCTCACCCTCTCCCCCGCCGAGGCCGGTCGCGGTCGACCGTACCCGGACCTGATTCTGACTGCCCTGCTCAAACTTTCGATCGACGACGTCCACCAGATCGCCGTACTCGGCGACACGTCCAACGACGTGCTCAGCGGCATTCGCTCCGGCGCATCCATCGTCGCCGGAACTCTGACCGGCGCACACGACGAGCAACAGCTTCGCGACGCCGGAGCCACCCACATCGTCCCGTCCGTGACGGAGTTCGCCGAACTCCTCACCCACTCCTGATCTCACCTCCGAAAAAGGAATCGTCATGCGTCTACGCCCGAGCATCGCTGCGGCCGCTCTCGCCGTGTCCGTCCTTTCGTTCACCACTGCCTGCGGTGGCACCGGCACTGCTGCCGGATCAGATACCGAGACCGTCACCGTCTACAGCGCCGACGGTCTGTCCGGTTGGTACAAGGGAAGATTCGACGCCTTCACCGCGCAGACCGGTATCGCCGTCAACCTCGTGGAAGCCGGATCCGGCGAGGTCGTCTCGCGGGTCGAGAAAGAACAGTCCAACCCACAGGCGGACGTGATCATCACGCTGCCGCCGTTCATCCAGAAGGCCGACGCCCAAGGTCTGCTCGAGCCCAGCGGAATCGACACCTCCGCCGTTCCCGCGGACGAGAAGGACGACGCCGGCAAATACGTACCCGTCGTCGAGAATTACCTCTCGTTCATCGCCAATCCGACTGCGTCACCCGCCCCACAATCTTGGGACGACCTGCTCACTGATCAGTTCAAGGGCAAGTTGCAGTACTCCACGCCCGGCCAGGCCGGCGACGGTACCGCGGTGTTGTTGCTGCTCCAGCATCTGATGGGCAAGGAAGGCGCACTCGACTACCTCGGAAAGCTCCAGGCCAACAACGTCGGTCCCTCGTCCTCCACCGGAAAGCTCCAGCCCAAGGTCAGCAACGGAGAACTCCTGGTCGCCAACGGTGACGTCCAGATGAACCTCGCCTCCATCGCCGACGACGGCTCGAAGTTCGACATCTTCTTCCCCGCGGGAGCCGACGGCGCTCGCACCACCATTGCACTGCCCTACGTGATGGGCCTCGCCAAGAGCGCACCGAGCAGCGAACAAGCCAAGAAGTTGATGGAGTTCCTGCTCTCCGAAGAATCCCAGAAGACCGTCGCCACCGATGCACTCGGCGTATCGGTCCGCGAGGACGTCCGAAGCAGTGCCGGTGAATCGACCGACAAGAACACGCCGTCGGGAGTTCTGCAGGGCGTCAACGTGTGGACCCCGAACTGGAACGACGTCCTCAGCTCGCTCGACGCCGACATCGCCGCTTACCAGAAAGCCACCGGGAGCTGATCATGGCAAGAACCAGACTGGGGCGGACGCTCCCCGAGACCGTCGGTGTTCACGGAGTGATCGAACATTCCGCTCCGGCCATCACCTTCGATCGCGTCAACGTCGCCTACGGCCGCGGGAAGACCGCAACCCATGCACTCGTCGATTTCAATCTGCGAGTGGCACCGGGTGAAACTGTGGCACTGCTGGGGCCCAGTGGATCCGGCAAGTCGACCGCTCTGAAGGCCCTCGCGGGATTTGTCCGCCCCACGTCCGGTTCCGTCAAGCTCGGCACCCGAGACGTCACCAATCTGCCTCCCGCACAACGCGGTATCGGCGTCGTCGTTCAGTCGTACGCACTCTTCCCGCACATGCGAGTTTCCGAGAACGTAGCCTTCGGACTCCGAGCCCATCGCGTGCCGCGGTCGGAGATCGGCCCTCGCGTAGCCGAAGCCCTCGACATGGTCGGGATGTCGGCGTACGGAAAGCGCCTTCCCCGTGAGCTTTCCGGCGGTCAACAGCAGCGAATCGCAATCGCCCGAGCCTTGGCAATTCGCCCTGGAGTACTCCTCCTCGACGAACCACTGGCCGCCCTGGATGCGCAACTTCGCGAGAGCATGCTCGGCGAACTGGCGAGACTGCGCGCCGCACTACCTGACACAGCCATGCTCTATGTGACGCACGATCAGAGTGAAGCCCTGGCGCTCGCAGACCGAATCGCAGTGATGCGCAACGCCAGACTCGCGGACATCGACACCGCCGAGGCCTTGTGGAAACGCCCGCCGTCCAGCTTCACCGCGGCCTTCCTCGGGGGTGCCAACCTGCTGCCCTGCACCGTCACACGCGTCATCGGCACCTCCGCACTGGTCTCGATCGGTGGCACGCCGTTCACCGCTCACGCCCCGCAGCCCGAGATCGGGCACATCGAATGGGAGTCCGACATGGACGCCTACCTGTGTGTTCGTCCACACGCGGTAGGCGTAACCGGCGTCGGCGCACGAGGATCATTCCCGGCGCGCATCGTCTCGAGCGTCTGGCGCGGTTCCACGACGCGACTGACGCTGGCTGTCCGTGGCCTCGACGACGTCCGCGTCGACGTGGATGTTCCAGGGCACGACGAACGACCGGTCGACACCGAAGTGGGCGTCGTCTTGCCCACGGACGGCAGTGTCCTGGTGCCGGCGGATCGCCACCCATGACGACAACCTTGGAACGCCCTGAAACCGCTGTGCCCCAGCACAAAGACCCCATCCCCTGGCGCCGGATCGGGTGGACGCTACCGCCACTGCTTCTTGTCCTCGTGTTTGCTGTCTATCCCACTGCGCGTGTCCTCACGGAATCGCTGAGCACCGGAAGCGGCACCGGGTTGTCCACGTGGTCCTCCGTGCTCGGTTCGGAACTGTTCCGAACCGCACTGTGGCGGACCATCCAGATCGCCGTGGCGTCGACTCTGGGGTGCCTGATCCTGGGAACCTTCCTCGCCTTGGTGCTTGCCTTCGTTCCATTCGCCGGATCCAAGGTGGTGGGGCGATTGATCGACACCGTGCTCGCCCTGCCGTCATTCCTGATCACGCTGGCGTTCACGTTTCTGTACGGCACGGCCGGCGCCGTCAACGCCTTGATCATCAGCATCACCGGCGACGCGAGCGGCCCGCTAAATTTCCTGAACACTCCGTTCGGAGTCATCGCGGCCGAAATCACCTTCTTCACACCCTTTGTCGTGCGTCCGCTATTGGCCGCGTTCACCCAGATTCCGCGTGAACAGCTCGACGTTGCAGCCAGTCTCGGCGCGTCACCCGTCCGAGTTCTGCGGCAGGTGGTGATGCCGGAAGCGTGGCCAGCCCTCCTGGCCGGTGGATCGCTCGTACTTCTGATGACACTGAATGAATTCGGCATCGTGCTCTTCACCGGAGCAAAAGACGTCGTAACTCTTCCGGTCCTCATCTACACCCGCGGCATCGTCACCTTCGACTTGCCCGGCGCGGCAGTGATCGCGACGGTCCAGGTCGCACTCTCACTCGGCCTGTACTGCCTCTACCGATTCACCTTCAACAGATTGATGGGAGGAAGCCGTGCTGCTGTGGACACGAAGCTCTAGGGCTCTCGTACTCGGATTCTTCACCCTCGTCGTCGCGGTGGTTTTTGTCGCGCCCATCGCCACCGTCGTCGCAGCTGCCTTGGCCGGATCGTGGACCGGTCCACTTCCGTCGAATCTCGGCGGCAAGAACTTCTCCACGGCGCTGTCCGACGAGAACTTCGCCAGCCTGATCGTCAGTTTGCAGACTGCGTTCATCTCGGGAGCACTGGCATTGATCGTCGGAACGTGGGCCGCGCTGGCCTCTCGTGAGGCACCGATGTGGCTGCGGCGCATCACCGATGCCGTATTCCATTTACCGATTGCGGTTCCGTCGGTCGCGATCGGCTTGGGTCTGCTCATCACTTTCAACGAGCGCCCACTACTGCTCGGCGGCACCAAATGGATCGTGATCCTCGCTCACACGGTTCTCGTGCTTGCCTTTGCCTTCAGTTCCGTATCGGCCGCGCTCGAACGGCTCGATCCCGCCTACCGTCAAGCTGCCGAATCACTCGGCGCCGGCCCAGTGCGGGTGCTGACGCGGGTGACGCTACCGCTGCTGCTCCCAGCGTTGGGTGCGGCCGCCGGGCTTTCCATCGCACTGTCGATGGGTGAGCTGGGCGCAACGGTCATGGTCTACCCGGCGACATGGAAGACCTTGCCGGTCAGCATCTTCGGACTCACCGACCGCGGCCAGGTATTTCTTGCCGCAGCAAATACGACACTGCTGCTTGCAGTTACCCTGATCGCCCTCATGGTGGTCGGCAGAATCCGTCGGCGCTGACCTTGCTGTGCGCCTTTATTAACCGCCCGCGGTTAATAAAGGGAACAAAGTGCACCGTGCGTGGGTACGCGTGCGCTGCAAACTTCTTCTTCACCAGGGTTTGCAGTTCCTTCTCGAGTTCGTCGTCACCGTCGACACCTTCGCGAAGTACGACGAACGCCTCGAGGACCTCACCGCGCAACTCGTCGGGCATGCCCACCACTGCCGCCTCGATGACGTGCTCGTGCATGACCAGCACGCTCTCGACGTCGAAGGGACCGATGCGGTAGCCCGCCATGATGATGACGTCGTCGTCGCGCGAGGAGAAGAAGAAGAATCCGTCCTCGTCCGTCATTCCGGCGTCACCGGTGATGTACCAGCGACCGTCTTCGCTGAATCGCTGCTTCGTCTTCTCCGGCGCATCGACGTATCCGGTGAACCACATCAACGGGCTGTTGTGAGTATCGATCGCCACGCGTCCCTGAGTGCGAGCCGGTGCGATGTCATCCGAATTGTCCTCCAGCACAGCGGCAGACCAGCCCGGCAACGGACGACCCATGGATCCTGGACGGACGTCCTCGCGGAGTCCGTCGGCCCAGGCGTTGACGATGAACATGCCGTGCTCGGTCTGGCCGTAGTGATCACGAACCTCGACGCCCAACGAGTTCTTCGACCACGCAACAACATCGGGAGTCAAGGGCTCACCGGCCGAGGACGCGCGGCGAAGCGAGATGCCTTCCGGAACGGGTGCCTTGTCGGCACGCAGACTGCGGTACACGGTCGGAGCAGCGGCAAAATTGGTGACACCGAACTTCTCGATGATCTGCCACGTCAGCGGCGCGGAGAATCCGGCGTGCAGCAGAATGCTTCGCGTTCCCGCGGCAAGCGGACCGAGCAACGCGTAGTACAGCCCGTACGCCCAGCCCGGGTCTGCGGCGTTCCAGAACACGTCGTCCTGACGGACGTCGAGGCCGAACTCCTGGTAGGCGTGGAACGACGCGAGCGCGCGCACCGGAACCGGCACGCCCTTGGGTGTCCCCGTGGTGCCACTGGTGAACAACTGCACCATCGGTGCGTTGCCGCCGACTGCCTGAGCAGCGCCCTTCGGGTCTTCTGCATCCTGAGCTGCGACAAGTGCATCGAAGTCCAACTCGTCACCGGCCGCGCCGCCCGCGACGATGACCTGCCACGCTGCGTCGGCGGGGATGTCCTCGCCCGGCGCGAGCTTGTCGAGCTGATTGGCGTCGGAAACGACCACCTTCGCGCCACTGGCCGTCAAGCGGAAAGCGATGGCCGGCGAAGCGAACGCCGTGAACAAGGGCACGTGGACCGCGCCGCGGCGCCAGATTCCGAGGAGCGCGACCACGAGGTCCGCAGACTTGCCCATCAAGGTCGCGACGTTGTCACCCGGCTCGACTCCGAGGTCCGCCAGAGCTGCCGCGAAACGCGCGGACTGCTCACGTAGATGACCGTATGTGAGGTCCACCGAGCTAAGGTCTGCCTCGACGACGGTGAATGCAACGCCATCCGCGGGATGCCGATCGCAGAGCAATTCTGCGGCGCTGGCATGCGGGGTGTCGTACTGGTCCAGCAGCTCGCGCACCCGTGCGGTGGGATCGGTGCTCATCAACTTGCTCCTTATCGATCGTCGTATGGTTGGCCCGACCGGTTACGTTGGCGGCTCGTCATACGTACTGTTCACCCCCTATGATCTAGCTCACAAGAGAACTTCACTACCCCCAGAAAGGGGTACCTGCGTGAATCGACATGCTTCGTCACTTCTGCGTCCCCGCGACGGGGACGCTATGCGAGGTGAACTCCGAACGATTGCAGCTCAGGGCGTTGTTCCCGTGCTGTTCGGAGGCGAGGTCCAGGACGGAACCCTGCACCTGAGCGAATTCGTCGGCACCCGCACCAACAATCTCAAGGGCTTGGCCATCCCGCCGCGCTCGGGCATGGGCGGACGCGTCGTCGCCCAGGGTTCACCGATCACCGTCAACGATTACGGCAATTCGCAGTCCATCACTCATCACTTCGACCGGCCTGTTCTCAGCGAGGGCCTGCATTCGATCATCGCCGTTCCGGTCATCGTGTCCGGCAAATCGCGCGCTGTCCTCTACGCCGCGATCCGTGATTCCGCGCCTCTCGGCGATCGCACAGCAGACGTCATGGTCAGCGCATCCCGGCGTCTCGGGATGGAGTTCGCCATCCGCGACGAGGTCGATCGTCGCCTGCAACTACTTCAGGCCGCCGCCGCGACCACCGCCGACGGTATGTCTTCGGAAGAGATCCGCGGAGTCCACGCCGAACTACGCAGTGTCGCCCAGACCGTGACCGACACCGACTTGCAGACCAAGCTCCGCGGACTTTCCCAGCGTTTGGCCAACCTGCTGCGGCCTACCGCCGACGCCGAATCCGACGTCGCGCTCACCCCGCGTGAAGTGGACGTTCTCTCGCAAGTCGCACTCGGCTGCACCAACATCGAAGCCGGCCAAAGGCTTTCCCTTCGACCTGAAACAGTCAAGAGCTATCTGCGAAGCGCGATGGGAAAGCTGGACGCGAGCTCACGCCACGAAGCCGTGGTGACCGCCCGCAGGTTGGGACTGCTCCCCTGACGGGTCAGTAGCCTTCCGGCAGGGCGGTGAGCATGTCGCGGGTGACTGCGACGGCGTTGTCCGAACTTCCGCCCCGCACAACCAGAGTGGCGAAGGCCAGGTTGCCGCGATAGCCGACGAACCACGCATGCGATCCCCCGTCGACCTCGGCTTCACCGGTCTTGCCGTACACCTCACCCTGATCTTCGACGCGTTCTGCAGTACCGCTCGTGACCACGAGTCGCATCATGCCGCGCAGACCGTCGACCATGGCCGGCGTGATCGCCGGGCGCTCACCGTCGATGGTGGTTTCGCGCCCCGAAATCAGTTGCGGCACCGGAGTCGAACCGTTCGCGACCGTCGCAGCTGCCATCGCCATTCCGAACGGACTGACCACGACCTTGCCCTGACCGAACCCGTCTTCCGTCCGCTGGACCAGGTCCGACGCCGGCGGCACCGAACCGGAATCGATCGGCAATCCCACCACGTTGTAGTCCTGGCCGATGCCGAACTGCGCTGCGGCAGTGGTCAACGTGTCTGCCTGCATCTCGCTGGCCAACTTGGCGAAGGACGTGTTGCACGAACGCGCGAAGGCCGTTGCCATCGGCACCGTGCCGAGTGCGAACTCGTTGTAGTTGGGGACGCTGCGCTCGCCGATCTCGATTCGGCCCGGGCATGGCACCATCGTGTCGGGGGTCGCCTGACCGGTCGAAATTGCCGCCCCTGCAGTGATGATCTTGAAGGTCGAACCAGGCGGGTACTGACCCATCGTCGCGACCGGCCCGTCGCGGTCAGCTGCCTTGTTCTGCGCGACGGCCAGGATCGCGCCACTCGACGGTTCGATCACCACCATCATCGCCTGATCCTTGTTCACGTTCACCGCGCGCTGAGCAGCGATCTGGATGTTGCGGTCCAGACTGATACTGAACGACGGAACCGGTTGTGGCGCAGTCTCGGTCAACACGTCGGTGTCGACGCCGTTCTGGTTGACCGTGACGACACTCCAGCCGGCTTTGCCGTCGACCTCGTCGATGATCGTCTTCTTGATCTGCCCGAGAAGGTCAGGCGCGAACTCCGGGTCGGTCGACACGAGATCCGATTCGTCCGATACCGATACTCCCGATATCGCACCCAACTGCGCCGAAACTTGGTCGTAGTCGTCACTGCGCAGCCGCGTCACCAGATAGTCACCCTTGACGGCCGTCGAGGATTCGGCGATCGACTGACCGGTCAGCGACGCATCGAACCGCCCGAGAACACTTGCGAGACTGTTCGCGGAACCGATGATGTCGTTGCTCTTGGAGCGATCGAACTTCACTCGGTAGACGATTCCCGGCACCAGGACGTCGGTCCCCGAATGCTCGTTGACCCGCGCTCGCGGCGCCGCGGTTGCCCGCAACGACATCGTCTGCTTGTCACCGAGGCGCGGATGAACGTCCGTCGAACTCCAACGGACGGACCAGTCGCCGTCCTTGCGTCCCATCTGCAGCTCGCCGTCGTACGTCCAGACGCGGTCTTTCGGCAGGTGCCACTCGTAGGTGTAGCCGACCGTCGCAGTGTCACCGTTCATCTTCACCGACGTGGTCTCGGCAGTCATCGACTCCGCCTGAAGCGCATCCCAGGTGTCACTCAATACAGGACCCGCGGAATCAGGCCGGTCCGTCATTTTTGCTGCCTCGTCGATGTCCCTGTCACCGAACGCACTCAGGAACTGCTGCGCGACGGGCTCGGGGCCAGCGGGTTTCGGAGTACACGAACTGATCCCCACCGCCAAAAAGATCACGGTGCAGGAGGCCAACAGTTGGGCCGAGCGACTACGAGAGAAATGCCGAGTGTTCATCGAGCCCCATAGTAGGGCGACAAATGCTCCACCCAGCGTAGGCGCGACCATTGCACGCAGCTTGGACGCTCAGTCGAGCAGCACCGTCGAGAAGGTCGCGACCTGCCGGAACCCCACCCGCGAATAGGTCGACCGCGCAATCGTATTGAAGCTGTTGACGTACAGGCTCGCAATGCGACCGGTCGCCATGATCGACTCCGCTACAGCCGCTGTACCGGTCACGCCGAAGCCCTGCCCACGAAATTCCGGGTTGACCCACACGCCCTGAATCTGGCCACAGCGAGCAGACATCGAACCGACCTCCGCCTTGAAGACGACCTGGCCGTCCTCGATATGCGCCCACGCTCGACCAGCGGCGATCAGGCTTGCCACACGATGTCGATATCCGCGCCCACCGTCGTTTGCACGCGGATCGACGCCAACCTCTTCGATGAACATCGCGATCGCGGCAGGCAGATAGATCTCGAGTTCGTCCGAGCGAACCTGCCGCACCAGTGGGTCCGACGGGCATGCCAGCGGCTCGGATACCGCGAGCAACGGCTGTTCGGGGCGAACCTCCCGCGCAGTTCCCCAATCGAGCTCGAGCATCTCCCACAGCGGCAACGCCAATTCGGCGCGACCGACCACCGACGAGCACATGCGCGGAATCCGACAGGCGCGGTCAGCGAATGCCCGAATGTCATCCGGATCGCCTCGAAGTGGAACCAGATTTGCCCCGGCAAAGCACAGCGAGGACAACGGCCCGCCTCGACTCCACAGCTCGCCGTGAATCATTCGTGGGTCGACACCGCATTCTTCGACGCGCGCGGCAATCATGCAGGCGGCCACCGGATCGGCGTCGAGTACCCGTCGGACGTCTTCGAGATCTCGACTTCCGACCTGCTTGGCTCCGAGGAGTTTGAGCATCCGTCAACCCCCTCGACTCGACTGCGCGTCCACGAATATCACTACCCGATCATGATGCACTCAGATTGCCACGAACCTGACACCGACGGGGAAGATTCATCCGGCAATCACTCAACTCACGGTGACGACCGGCGCACCCTCCGAAGCGTCACCCTCCATGCTTTCGGCGATTTTCATCGCTTCTTCGATCAAAGTCTCGACGATCTGCGCCTCGGGCACCGTCTTGATGACCTTGCCCTTGACGAAGATCTGGCCCTTGCCGTTGCCGGACGCCACACCGAGGTCAGCCTCACGTGCTTCACCCGGTCCGTTCACGACGCAACCCATGACTGCCACGCGCAGCGGGATCTCCATGCCTTCGAGGCCGGCAGAGACCTCGTCGGCAAGTGTGTAGACATCGACCTGTGCACGGCCACACGAGGGGCAAGAGACGATCTCGAGCTTGCGGGGACGCAGGTTCAGAGACTGCAGAATCTGGTTACCGACCTTGATTTCCTCGGCCGGCGGGGCCGAGAGCGAAACCCGGATCGTGTCGCCGATACCCTCCGCGAGCAGCGCACCGAAGGCGACCGCGGACTTGATCGTGCCCTGAAACGCCGGCCCTGCCTCCGTGACGCCGAGGTGCAACGGGTAATCGCATTTGGCGGCGAGTTGGCGGTAAGCCTCGACCATGATCACCGGATCGTTGTGCTTGACGGAGATCTTGATGTCACCGAAGCCGTGCTCTTCGAACAACCCGGCCTCCCACAGCGCGGACTCGACCAACGCTTCGGGCGTCGCCTTGCCGTACTTCTCCATCAACCGAGGATCGAGCGATCCCGCGTTGACACCGATACGGATCGGAATGCCTGCGTCACCGGCAGCCTTGGCCACCTCTTTGACACGGCCGTCGAATTCCTTGATGTTGCCCGGATTGACGCGCACCGCAGCGCATCCCGCGTCGATTGCCGCGAAGATGTAGCGCGGCTGGAAGTGGATGTCGGCGATAACCGGGATCTGGCTCTTCTTCGCAATGATCGACAACGCGTCCGCGTCTTCCTGACGCGGGCAGGCGACACGGACGATGTCGCAACCGGACGCGGTCAGTTCCGCGATCTGCTGGAGCGTTGCATTGACATCGTGCGTCTTCGTGGTGCACATGGACTGCACCGAGATGGGGAAATCGCTGCCCACACCTACCGTGCCGACCTGCAGCTGCCGTGTCTTGCGTCGAGGAGCAAGAATCGCTGCGGGTGCCGAGGGCATTCCCAGTCCGATAGGGATGGTCACGTCTGTGCCTTCTTTCATAGCTTCACTGCAAGTTTAGCCGGGCGATCGCCGCACTACCGCGCGGCAACCGTCGCCATGCTCACACGGTCAGAAGATCTTGATCGGATTGACGATGTCAGCCGTGAGTGTCAGCAACATGAACGCGCCACCGATCACGATGAATACGTAAGTAATCGGAAGGAGTCTCGTGTAGTCGACCGGGCCGCCGGGAATCAAGCCGCGGCGAGCGCGGAACCAATCGCGGATCTTCTCGTAGAAGACCACCGCGATGTGACCGCCGTCGAGCGGCAACAGCGGCAGGATGTTGAAAACACCGAGGAAGAAGTTGATCGATGCGAGCAGCCCGACGAACATCGGCCACTCGGCTCGATCAGCGGCCTCGCCACCGATCACGCTGGCGCCGACCACGCTGATAGGTGTGTCCAGTGCCCGCTCGCCGCCCGTGATCGACTCCCACAGAGCCCCCACCTTGGACGGAATGTCGGCCAACGCCTTCACCGAGTCGACCATGATCTGTCCGGTGTAGTCGAAGGCTGCCGGAACAGCAGTGAGCGCGTTGTACTCGACCAACGCCGAGCCCGGACCACCGATTCCGACAGCGGATACTTCCTGCTTCACGGGAACGCCACTGGCCGAGTTCACATATCGCTGGACTCGTTCGGGGACGACCGTGATCGACAACGCCTCTCCGTCGCGATCAACCGACAACACGATCGGGCCATCCACACCTCGAATAGCAGCTGCCACCTCGGGGAAGGTGCTCGTCGACTTTCCATCGACTGCGGTGATCCGATCCCCCGATTTCAGGCCCGCATCTCCTGCGGGGCCTCCACCCGAGCACTCTGTCAGCTCGAAGTTGCCGTCCTGGCCCAGCTGATCGGGGGCTACACACGTGACCTCTTGGACCACTGGCTGAGCGGGCTCAGTTCGGCCCCAACCGAGGAGCAACGCGTAGATCAGGAGGAACCCGAGAATGAAGTTCATCGCGATACCCCCGGACATGACGACGACACGCTTCCACGCCGCCTTCTTGTACATCGCGTGCGGCTCTTCTTCGGGCGTCATCTCGTCGAGAGCCGTCATGCCGGCGATGTCGCAGAATCCACCGAGCGGCAGCGCCTTGAGGCCGTACTCGGTCTCACCTCGACGGAACGAGAAGATCTTCGGTCCGAAGCCGATGTAGTAGCGGCGAACCTTCATTCCCAAAGCCTTGGCCGTCCACATGTGGCCGGCTTCGTGCAGGGCGATGGACACGCCGATGCCGAGGGCAAACAGCACTACGCCCAGTGCAAAAACCATGAAAGCTCTAGCCCTCCTGCTTCACGAGCTGACGCGCTCGTGTGCGTGCCCAGCCGTCTGCGGCCAGAACGTCGTCCACGGTAACCGGTTCCGCGGACCATTGACCTGCATCGTCGAGAACAGCGGCCACCGTGCGGACGATCGCCGGGAAGGAAATGACACCGTCGAGGAATGCCTGAGCCGCCACTTCGTTGGCCGCGTTGTAGATCGCGGTGAAGCAACCGCCGGATTTGCCCGCGCTTCGCGCCAGATCGACGGCGGGGAACACCGACGAATCGAGCGGCTCGAATTCCCAGGTGGAGGCGGTGGTGAAGTCGCATGCCGACGCAGCACCTTCGATGCGGTCCGGCCAGCCGAGAGCGAGAGCGATCGGGAGCTTCATGTCCGGCGGGCTTGCCTGTGCCAGCGTCGACCCGTCGAAGAAGGTCACCATGGAATGCACGATCGACTGCGGGTGCACGGTGACGTCGATGCGGTCGTAGTCGATCCCGAACAGCAGGTTCGTCTCGATCAGCTCGAGGCCCTTGTTGACCAGAGTTGCCGAATTGAGGGTGTTCATGGGCCCCATCGACCAGGTGGGGTGCGCTTTTGCCTGAGCTGGATTCACACTTTCGAGATCCTCGGCGCTCCAGCCACGGAACGGCCCACCCGAAGCGGTGAGAACCAACCGAGCCACTTCGTCGCCTGTTCCACCACGTAGACACTGGGCAAGCGCCGAATGCTCCGAGTCGACCGGCACGATCTGACCGGGTGCAGCGGCTTTGGTCACCAGCGCTCCGCCGGCGACAAGCGATTCCTTGTTCGCCAGCGCAAGGCGCGCTCCCGAGTTCAGCGCCGCCAGAGTCGGTTCGAGTCCCAACGAACCGACGAGTGCATTGAGGACAACGTCGGCACCGCTGTCCCGAACCAGTTCCGTCACGGCGCTCGGTCCCGAACGGGCGGTTACCGATTCCAGCGCCGATGCCGCTGCAGGATCGGCGACGGCGACGTCCGTGACGCCGGTTGCACGAATCTGTTCGCCCAACAACTCGACGTTGTTGCCGCCCGCTGCGAGACCGACTACTTCGAAACGATCGGGGTTGGCTGCAATGACCTCCAGCGCTTGGGTACCGATCGAACCGGTACTGCCGAGGAGGAGGACGCGGGTACGTGTGGTTTCCTGCACTCGCCCATTGTTCCTGATAACACCTGAGAACAACCTTATCGACGCCCAACTACGTACGACAGGCAGTCGTATGTCACCATATTGGGCAGTAGTGCAACCGAATGAGCAGGAGGATCGACCGTGGCCGATACCCAGTTGGACGTCAAGTCCAGCGCCCCCGTCGTGGTCTCGCACGTCGATGAGGCCGAGGTTCCCTCTGCCGCATGGGGGTGGAGTGGTGAAGGACTCAAGTTTTTCCGTTTCCTCGGATGGTTCTTCGCAATATTCCTGCTTCTGATGATGATCGGAAACCATCACGGCAAGGTCGAGGATCTGTGGCTCATCGGCACTGCCGGATTGATGATCTTCGTTCTGGTCCGCGACATCGTCATCCGTCGCCGCCCGCGCTAGAGACCTGACAAAGAGAAGGGGGCGCCGCACTGGCCACAGGCTGCGGCGATTTCCTGACCGCGCGTATCGCGCACGGTGCACGAGACGCCCTGGGCGATGACCCGACGCACGAACTCACGCTCGACGTCCTTGGGGCTCGCGTCCCACTCGCTACCCGGAGTCGGGTTGAGCGGAATCAGGTTGACGTGCACCAACCCGCCGAGTGCTTTCTTCAGCTTCTTGCCCAGCATGTCCGCGCGCCACGGCTGATCGTTGACGTTCTTGATCATCGCGTACTCGATGGACACACGCCGACCGGTCTTGTCTGCGTAGTACCGGGCAGCCTGAAGTACCTCCGACACTGACCAGCGATTGTTGACCGGCACAAGTGTGTCGCGCAGTTCGTCGTCCGGTGTGTGTAGCGATACCGCCAGCGTGACGCTCAGGCCTTCGTCAGCGAGCTTGCGGATAGCGGGAGCGAGGCCGACGGTCGAGACCGTCACGGACCGCTGAGACAGGCCGAGCCCGTCGGGTGCGGGCGAAGTGATGCGTCGTACCGCTGCCACCACGCGCTTGTAGTTCGCCAAAGGCTCGCCCATACCCATGAACACGACGTTCGAGAGGCGTCCGGGTCCGCCGGCAACATCACCGTCGCGCATTGCGGCCGCTGCCTCGCGAACCTGATCGACGATCTCGGCGGTCGAAAGGTTGCGGTCGAGGCCGCCCTGACCCGTCGCACAGAACGGGCAGGCCATTCCGCAGCCTGCCTGACTCGAGATACAGAGCGTCGCCCGATCGGGATAGCGCATCAGGACGCTTTCGAGCAGCGTTCCGTCATGCGCCTTCCACAGGGTCTTGCGAGTGTCGCCCGAATCGCACGCGAGGTGCTTGATCGGGGTCAGCAAGGTCGGGAACAGCGACTCCCCCACCTTCTCGCGCACCGATGCGGGGAGATCGGTCATCTTCTCCGGATCGGCTTCGAGACGCGCGTAGTACTGACGCGCGAGCTGATCGGCCCGGAAAGCCGGAAGGCCGAGCTCTTTCACCGCTTCTTTGCGCTCGGCGGAATCGAGATCGGCGAGGTGCCGTGGAGGCATTCCGCGCTTGGGTGCAGTGAAAACGAGGGGAAGAGAGGCAGCCATAGTTACACCATTGTCCCATTGTTTTGGGGTGCTACCCCACTGCCACCCGATTGTGGCCGGATTACCCGTGCAACTTTGCGCAGGTTGCGTGATGATCATGTCATGTCAACCACACCAGAGGATCCGTCGAACTCCCCCGTGTACGGCCCTGCCGACGGTTTCGGTCCCGACCCGGAACTTCCGAAGGTGGGCGAGGACAAGGCAGTCGAAAAACACGATCCCGAACCGAACCCGACGCCTGAACCGGTGCCGACCGGAACCGCGGTAACCGACCGAACCAGGGCTGCGACGACGTGGGTTGGCCTGGTCATCGGCGCAATCGTGCTGATCATGCTGCTGGTGTTCATCCTGCAGAACCTCGAGAGCGTCTCCGTCAAGATCCTGGCCTGGCAAATCGACTTTCCGCTCGGAATCACGATCCTGCTCTCCGCGATCGCGGGCGCATTGATCATGGCGTTGGCAGGCGGGGTTCGCATCATTCAGATCCGGCGCGCAGCGAAGCGGCAGATGTGACTGAAATCTAGTTACGCAATTGGGTCTACCCGCGAGTAAGCAGGCATCATTGTTGTCGTGGAAATCACCCGAAAGGCCCCGATGTGACTACTCACATGGAGAGACCTGTGACCTCGCGTATTGCCCCGCAACAGGCAAGATCCTGGCTCCTCGTCCCCGCGTCCAAACCGGACACCTTCGACGCCGCACTCGCGAGTGCGGCCGACGCCGTCATTCTCGACCTCGAGGATGCCGTCACCGCACCCAACAAACCGGCGGCCCGCCGCGATGTCGCCGCATTCCTGAGCGAACACAATCACGCCTGGGTTCGGATCAACGACGCCACGACACCGTTCTGGGAAGAGGATCTGGCCGCACTCGCGGGCCTCCCCGGACTCGAGGGTGTCATGCTCGCAAAGACCGAAAGCGGTCAGCAGGCCGACGCCACGGCCGAGCGACTTCCCGAAGGCACCAAGATTCTTGCTCTCGTCGAATCCGCGGTAGGACTCGAGGCTGCGCCCGAGATCGCACGCACTGACGGCATCTTCCGTCTCGCATTCGGCAGCGGCGACTTCCGGCGCGACACTGGGATGGACGACTCCCCCACGTCGATGTCGTACCCGCGTTCGCGGCTCACCATCGCCAGCCGCGCGGCACGCATCGCTCCGCCGATCGACGGTCCCACGCTCGGCCCCGATCTGGATCTGCTCGCCCGAGACTGTGCGATCACCTTGTCACTCGGTATGGCCGGCAAACTCTGCATGACCACCGCGCAGACTGCCCCCGTCAACGCGGGACTGAGTCCCTCCGTGGCCGACGCGATCTGGGCTCAGAATGTCATCGACGATCTCGGCGAAGACGGCTCACGCGTGCGCGATGGCAGCGACCTGCCCAAGCTCGCCAAGGCGAAGAAGATTCACAAGCTCGCCACCCTGTTCCACATCCCCACCGATCACTGATTTTTTTACTACTGAATCGGTGCAGAAAACGTCAGGCGCTCAAGTCGGAGCGCCTGACGTTCGTCTTTCGAGCCCGCTTTCACGCAAGTTCGAGTGATCGTGGTTTGGACCGAACATGGATCCGGTATCGCACCGTGAAGCCCAATCCCGTTACTTGCGAGAACGCACGCTCGGCAGTCTTCTCGGTGAACTCGATTCCGAGTACCCGCCGCAAGTCGTCTCGATTCTCGAACTCCCACCGGGCGTCGACACGCGTGAGCGAGAACCCTTGAGCCTCGAAGAATCCTTCGACCGCCGCGGGATCGTATTTGGGCAGATCCGCCCTCATCCACTCTCCGTACGGGCCGGCGCTCACATCGAGATCCACGATCAGCAGGGCTCCCCCGGGCCTCAGGATGCGCATGGCTTCACGAATTCCCGGGCCGCAGCCTTTGCCGAAAAAGTACGCCGTACGGGCATGAACGAGATCGACTGAAGCATCCACCAGACCCGTGGACTCTGCTGAACCCTGGACTACGTCGATCGACGCCGAATCGCGGGTTCGTTCCCGCGCGGCCTTCACCAGCGGTGCGTGCGGCTCCACTCCGACAACACGACGGGCAGCACGAGCGAACTCCGGTAGATGGAACCCCGCCCCACAGCCGACGTCGACGACGTCGCGTCCAGACCAGTCGACCTGGGCTCGCATCGCGGCCCAGATGGAACCGTCGACGTCCTGCGCGCGGTTCTCGATTTCGTACACGCCCGGCCAGTGCCAGATGTTCGGGCTGGGGATCGGCTTGGAACGGCCGGAGAAGAAATCACGCACGCGAAATCAGACGAGTGCGTACAGAATCAGCCAGGTGACAAATGCCGACGGCAGGAGTGAATCCAGGCGATCCATGATTCCGCCGTGGCCGGGAAGCAGGGTTCCCATGTCCTTGATGCCGAGTTCACGCTTGATCTGCGATTCGATCAGGTCTCCGACCGTCGCGACGACTACCAGGACGACACCGAGCAGGACGCCGATCATCGAGTTCGCGTCGAGGATCAACGTCACCGAAAGCAGGCTGCCGATGACGCAGAAAATGAGGGAGCCGACAAATCCTTCCCAGGACTTCTTCGGGCTCACAGCCGGCACCATCGGGTGCTTCCCGAACAGCACTCCGGCCGCGTAACCGCCGATGTCGGAGCACACGACACCGATCATCAGGACGAAGACGCGACCCGGGCCGTCGTCTTCGAGCACCATCAATGCACCGAATGACGCCAACAGCGGGATCCACGCCAGAACGAACACCGTGATGGAGGTGTCTCTCAGGAAGTTCTTCGGGGTCGCCTTGAGCCCGTGGTCGAACAACCGCCACACCATGCACACCAGGACGGTTGCGGTGAATCCGCTGAGCACCCCGACCGGTCCCCACGGCCAGCCGAGCCAGATCGTGGCTTGCCCTCCGACGAGAAGGGGAATTCGCGGCACCTCGATGTCGGCTTCACGAAGCCGCGTTGTGACCTCCCACGTCGCGATGAACATCGCGATCGCGACGACAGCGATCCATCCCGGGGGCAGGAAGATCAAAGTGCCGATGACCAAGGCTCCGAGACCAGCTCCGACGCCGATGGCGGCAGGTAGGTTCCTGCCCGCCTTCGACTTCGGCGGTTGCGCGCCCTCAGCGCCGCCCGTAGGCCCGTCCGTGACGGGACCACCGGCGGTTCCCTCTTGTGCGTGCACCCAAACTCCCTGATCTACTCCCGACGACAAACACTGCAAATGAGGAGGCTATACCTCCATCAACTCTGCTTCCTTGTGCTTGACGAGTTCCTCGACCGTGTGCACGTACTTCGCCGTGGTCTTGTCGAGTTCTTTCTCTGCGCGACCGACCTCGTCCTCGCCGGCTTCACCGTCCTTCTGGATCCGGCCGAGTTCGTCCATCGCCTTGCGGCGGATGTTGCGCAGCGTGACCTTCGAATCCTCGCCCTTGGACTTGGCCTGCTTCACCAGTTCACGACGACGCTCTTCAGTGAGCTGCGGAACCGAGATGCGGATGATGCTGCCGTCGTTGGACGGGTTCACACCGAGATCCGAGTTGCGGATCGCCGTCTCGATCGCGTTGAGCTGCGAAGCCTCGTACGGCTTGACGATGACCATGCGGGCCTCGGGGACGTTGATGCTCGCGAGCTGCGTGATCGGCGTGATCGAACCGTAGTAGTCGATCACGATGCGCGAGAACATACCGGGGTTCGCGCGTCCGGTGCGAACCGAGCCGAGATCGTCCTTGGCTACCGTGACAGCCTTTTCCATCTTCTCTTCTGCCTCGAAGAGCGCTTCATCGATCACGGCTGTTCCTCCATGTTGTTCTGCATCATTTTTTGGGTGTCACTCACGACTTGATCAGGGTGCCGATCTTCTCACCGGACACCGCGCGAGCGATGTTTCCTTCGGTGAGGAGGTTGAACACCATCATCGGCATCGAGTTGTCCATGCACAGGCTGAACGCCGTCGCGTCCGCGACCTTGAGCTCACGTTCGATGACCTCGCGGTGCGTGATCTGTTCGTACATCGTCGCGTCCGGGTCGATACGCGGGTCGGCCGAGTAGACGCCGTCGACGGCCTTGGCCATCAGCACTACCTCGGCACCGATCTCCAGCGCGCGCTGCGCAGCAGTGGTGTCGGTGGAGAAGTAGGGCATACCCATCCCGGCACCGAAGATGACTACGCGCCCCTTCTCGAGGTGCCTACGTGCGCGAAGCGGAAGGTACGGCTCGGCGACCTGTCCCATGGTGATTGCCGTCTGCACTCGAGAATCGACGCCGGCCTTCTCCAGGAAATCCTGCAGAGCGAGGCAGTTCATGACGGTGCCGAGCATGCCCATGTAGTCGGAGCGCGCGCGATCGAGGCCACGCTGCTGCAGTTCCGCTCCGCGGAAGAAGTTTCCGCCGCCGATGACCACTGCAACCTGTACGCCCGATCGAACGACCTCTGCGATCTGCTCAGCCACCTTGGTGACCACGTCGGGATCGAGACCGACTTTGCCGCCTCCGAACATTTCGCCGCCGAGTTTGAGCAGGACCCGCTTGAATCCTGGACGTTCGTTGGCTGGTTCGGACATTGTTCTCCTCAGTTCGATACAAGACCTTGTAGGTCCTTCATTCTTCTTCTGCCGCCGAATCGGACACCGCGACATAGGAAAGCCCCCGGGACTCGTCCCGAAGCACTCTTATCCTGCCTCATCGGAGGCCCCAGGTACACGTAGACCCCGCCGGTAGAGCAAATGCTCTTCAGGCGGGGTCCATGTGTACGGGCTCCGAATTAAGCGGAGGCGCCGACCTCGAAACGCACGAAGCGCTTGATGGTCACGCCTGCCTCGTCGAGGATCGCCTTGACGGTCTTCTTGGAGTCCGTGACCGAAGACTGCTCGGTCAGAACGACGTCCTTGAAGAAACCGTTGACGCGGCCTTCGATGATCTTCGGCAGAGCCTGCTCGGGCTTGCCTTCTGCGCGGGCGGTCTCCTCGGCGATGTGACGCTCGGAAGCGACGATTTCAGCGGGAACCTCGTCACGCGTGACGTACTTTGCCTTGAGTGCTGCGACCTGCATTGCAGCGCCGCGAGCGGCCTCAGCAGCAGCATCGCCTTCGCCGGTGTACTCGATGAGAACGCCGACAGCGGGCGGCAAGTCGGAGCTGCGCTTGTGCAGGTAAACGGCAACGGGGCCGTCGAAGGAAGCGACGCGGCTCAGTTCGAGCTTCTCGCCGATCTTCGCGGACTGCTCCGCAATGACGGTGTCGATGGTCTTGCCGTCGAGCTCGAGCGCCTTGAGAGCGTCGAGGTCCGCAGGCTTGCCAGCAGCAGCGACGGTCACGATCTCGTCGGCCAGCTTGATGAACTCGTCGTTCTTGGCGACGAAGTCGGTCTCGCAGTTGATCTCGATCATGACGCCGTCCTTGGCGACGACGAGACCCTCAGCGGTGGTGCGCTCTGCGCGCTTTCCGACATCCTTCGCGCCCTTGATGCGCAGCTGCTCGACGGCCTTGTCGAAATCGCCGTCTGCATCTGCGAGTGCGTTCTTACATGCCATCATTCCGGAGCCGGTGAGCTCACGGAGCCGCTTGACGTCAGCGGCGGTGTAGTTCGCCATGATTAGCGAGCCTCCTCATGTGTCTGTTTCGGACCTAGGACTAACGGTGAAGCACGGCCTAGCGGTGAAGCACGGCCTGACGGTGGTGCTCGGGCCTAACGGTGAAACGGCCCTGACCAAAAGA
Organism: Rhodococcus sp. P4_E4; assembly: GCF_056401575.1. NCBI lineage: Bacteria > Bacillati > Actinomycetota > Actinomycetes > Mycobacteriales > Nocardiaceae > Rhodococcus > Rhodococcus sp. P4_E4. The sequence goes on from NZ_JBFUJB010000020.1 coordinate 123,165, forward strand.
ACTCTTGGTCAGGGCCGGTTTCAACGAATCAGGCCTCGGTGGCCGGTGCCTCTGCGGCGGGGGCTGCCTCAGCCTCTGCAGCCGGAGCTGCCTCAGCCTCTGCAGCCGGAGCTGCCTGCGAGAGCAGTTCCTGCTCCCACTCGGCGAGGGGCTCGCCTGCGCCGGCTTCGGGCTTCGCGTCCTTGTCGGCGCTCAGTCCTGCACGTGCCTGCACACCTTCGGCAACCGCGGAAGCGACAACCTTGGTCAGCAGTGCTGCGGAACGGATGGCGTCGTCGTTGCCCGGGATCGGGTAGTCGACGAGGTCGGGGTCGCAGTTGGTGTCCAGGATCGCGATGACCGGGATGTTCAGCTTGCGAGCCTCGGCAACTGCCAGGTGCTCCTTGTTGGTGTCGACGATCCACACCGCGGAAGGAACCTTGGCCATGTCGCGGATACCACCGAGGGTGCGATCCAGCTTGGTCATCTCACGCGTGAGCATGAGGATTTCCTTCTTGGTGCGACCTTCGAATCCACCGGTCTGCTCCATTGCCTCGAGCTCCTTGAGGCGAAGCAGACGCTTGTGAACGGTGGTGAAGTTGGTGAGCATGCCGCCGAGCCAACGCTGGTTGACGTAGGGCATTCCGACGCGAGTCGCTTCGGAAGCGATGGACTCCTGCGCCTGCTTCTTGGTGCCGACGAAGAGGACGGTGCCGCCGTGGGCAACGGTCTCCTTGACGAACTCGTACGCCTTGTCGATGTACGTCAGCGTCTGCTGGAGGTCGATGATGTAGATGCCGTTGCGGTCGGTCAAGATGAATCGCTTCATCTTCGGGTTCCAGCGACGGGTCTGATGTCCGAAGTGGGTTCCACTATCGAGCATCTGCTTCATGGTTACGACAGCCATGGCTGTGTACCTCAAACTTTCAATCCGGTTGATGCAGGCGATCGGGTGATCCCTGCCCTGGCACCCGCACGGCCGTCGGACCTGTTTCGTGAGAACCAGGACCAGCCGAGGCCGGAAAACGTGCGCGGGCGCGCGAAGTCGGACTGTGCGAGCACAGACCGCTCGACAAGTGTACGTCCTCGTCCGCCGATGCCATAACCACCCCGGAAGCAACAGACCGAACCGGCGGTTGTGGATCGGCGATCATCTTGTGGATTACCCGTCTGATCTGCATTGAAGCGCGTGCGACTCCACGCAAGATCAAGGAATGACGATGTTTCGCGGAGCTCGACGAGGAGTGGTCGTTGCCGTGATCTCCTGCTGTGTCGCCGTAGGCACGGCGTCGGCAGACACGCGTTTCGACTGGCCGCTCGCTCCCCGGCCGCACGTGGAACGCGCTTTCGACAAACCGGCCAAGAATTGGCTGCCGGGTCATCGCGGGGTCGATCTCGGCGGCAGTGCCGGCCAATCCGTCCTCGCGGCCGGCGACGGCATTGTGGTGTTCGCGGGAGTGGTCGCCGGAAAGCCGACGGTGTCGATAGATCACTCCGGCGGCCTACGCACGACCTACGAACCCGTCGTAGCAGTCGTTCGCGCAGGTGAACGCGTCGCCGCCAGGTCCGTGATCGGAACCCTCGAAACCGGGCACGAAGGGTGTGCTGTCGAAGCATGTCTGCACTGGGGCTTGCGCCGTGGACGCGAGTATCTCGATCCACTCGGACTCGTTCGGACGCAACCGCTCAGGCTCAAGCCATTGAAAGGAGGCTGATCGGTCGCAGAAATCGGTCGCAGAATCAGTGCCACTCGGAAACGGCGTGCCGACCCACAGCGTCCGCGAAGTCGTCGGCCACCATCGCTGCCAGTTCCATGAACGCTCGTCTGGTGGCCGGTCGCATCAACTCGAGGTCCATCACCGACCCCTCCGCGAGATGCTCGTCGAAAGGAATGACCTCGACGGCGCGGCATCGACGCATGAAATAGTCCACCAAAGCGTCCATGTCGATCACGCTCGACCCTGGTCGGGCGGCGCTGATGACGACGACGGTCCGTTCGACCAGATGGCCGTATCCGTGCAACTGAAGCCAATCGAGCGTTGCCGCTGCGCTGCGCGCTCCGTCGATTGCCGGCGAACTGACGAGAACCAACGAATTGGCAAGATCGAGAACGCCGTTCATCGCCGAGTGCATGATCCCGGTACCGCAATCGGTGAGGATGATGTTGTAGTAGACCTGCAAGATGTCGATGACCTGGCGATAGTCCGCCTCGCTGAATGCCTCCGAAATCGCCGGATCCTGCTCACTCGCCAGGACCTCGAGACGACTCGACGACTGGGATGTGTGCACTCGAACGTCCGAATAGCTTTTTATGTCCGGTCTAGCAGCAATCAGATCGCGCACCGTCGAATTGGTCTGCAGCGGAACACGTTGCGCCAAAGTTCCGAAATCGGGATTGGCGTCAACCGCCACGACGCAGTCACCACGAAGCGAAGCAAATGTCGCACCGAGTCCGACCGTGACCGTCGTCTTGCCCACGCCCCCTTTGAGCGAGAGCAAAGCGACTCGATAGTCGTTACGGATCGGCTGCTCGATTCGGGCGGCCAGTGCACGGTTGCGCTGTTCGTTGGTCGAATCCCCCAGATTGACCACACCTCCGGTCGCACGATGCAATCCCCTACGCCATCCGCCACGCGGCGTCCGTTTAGGGCGTTTCAGTAAAGCTTCGGCAACCAGATCCTGGTTTGTCACCTGCTGTTGGCTCGACGGTGGCGGTGGCGTGGTCCAGACCTCTTGCAGTCGTGCCACAGGCTCCGGCGTCGGCGCCGGCTCGGGAGCCGGTTGTGGCGCTTCGGACAGCCAGGCCGGTTGGCCGCTGTTCGGCAGGTGCTTCACATCTTGGCGGTTCACGAATCCCCCGGATTTCGCATGTCATCGAGTGTCTCGACACGACGATCGAACTTGCCGATTGTTCACTCTTCTGAGCTGCGACGCTACCAAATACCGGCCGAGAACTCGCGTCGCTTCACAATCTAGGCGCGTGGATGGGCCTGATCGTGGACGGATCGAAGGCGTTCGACCGACACGTGCGTGTACAGCTGAGTGGTCGCCAAACTCGCATGCCCGAGGAGTTCTTGGACCACACGAAGGTCTGCACCACCCTCCAGCAAATGCGTCGCAGCCGAGTGCCGAAGCCCGTGCGGACCCATGTCGGGAGCCCCTGGAATTGCAGCCATGGTTTCGTGGACCACCGAACGCGCCTGACGCTGATCGAGCCGGCCGCCTCGAACTCCGAGGAGCAATGCTCGCCCGGACCTATCCGAACTCAGCGCGGGTCGCCCGTGCTCCAGCCACCCGTTCAGTGCCGATTCTGCAGGCAGGCCGTATGGCACCGATCGCTCCTTGTTCCCCTTGCCGAGGACACGAAGCAAACGTCGATCAGCATCGACGGACTCGACGTCCAGTCCACACAACTCGCCGACGCGAATTCCGGTGGAGTACAACAATTCCACGATGAGTCGGTCTCGCAGGGCGAGCGGCTCTTGTTGCTGCGCACCGCTTTCCGCTGCATCCATTGCGTCGAGGGCCTGGCTCTGACGCAGCACCGTCGGCAGCGTGCGACGAGCAGGTGGAGCCGCCAGACGTGTGCCCGGGTCGACGGAAATACGTCCGGTCTGCGCGAGCCACGCAGTGAAACCACGCGCCGAAGAAGCCCGTCGAGCTACCGTCGTACGGGCTGTTCCTACGGCATTCTGGGCGGCCAACCACGAACGCATGACACCTAGGTCGAGGCGGTCGAGATCTGCATTCTCCGAACCCGCGGAGAAATGGGTCAGCAATGCCCGCGCGTCACCGACGTAGGCGCGGATCGTGTGTTCCGACCGGCCTCGGCTCAGTCGGAGTTGCTCGGCATACGCATCGAGGTGAACGCTCAAGCTCGCCGGCAATGCGTCAGTCATGAACACACGCTCGCTCGCCGCGATTGAAACTGCAAGCTCCCTCGCCGATAGGGTTGATCGGTGAATCGAGCAATTCCTCTGAAGATGTTGTGTGTACTGGCACTGATTTCCGCAATCGCTCCACTGTCCATCGACATGTACCTGCCCGGCCTACCTTTGATGGCGGATGCACTCGACACTACTGCGGCCAGCGTTCAACTCACGCTGACCACCTTCATGGCAGGCCTCGGAATCGGCCAGCTGATCATCGGTCCCATCTCCGACGGACTTGGCAGGCGACGAATACTGCTGGCCGCGACAATCGTCACGGCACTGAGCGGCGCGGCATGCGCGGTGGCGCCGAACATCGAGTTTCTCATCGGTGCACGACTCGTCCAGGGCTTGAGTGGAGGCGCTGCCATCGTTCTCGCCCGCGCTTGTATTGCCGACCGAGCGCGTGGCGACGACGCAGCGAAGCTCTTCAGCATCATGATGATCATCGGCGGTATCGCTCCCGTGGTCGCGCCACTGATCGGCGGCGCACTTCTCGGCCCCGTCGGATGGCGCGGGATCTTCTGGGTCCTGGCTGTCGCGGGCGCTGTGATGGTGGCTGGTGTCGTTTTGCTCGTTCCCGAGACACTTCCACCCGAGCGACGCCATGGCGGTGGTTTGAAGGCCCTGATCTCGAATCTGCAGTACGTGGTCCGGAACCGGCACTACCTCGGATATGCGCTCGCATTCGTCTTCGGATTCGGCGCCTTGTTCGCGTACATCTCCGCGTCACCGTTCGTCGTTCAGAATGTTCTCGGGCTGAGTCCGTCACAATTCTCGATCGTGTTCGCAGTGAACGCCACCGGAATGGTCACGGCAGCGATGATCACCACTCGCCTGCTCGGTCTCGTCGGAGCTCGCACGCTGCTGCGTTTCGGGGTTTGCCTGCTCCTCATTGGTGGCGCCGTATTGTTCTGTACCAGCGTGGTTTTCAGTTCCACGAATACATGGCTGATCTTGGTCCCGCTGTTCGTGGCGATTTCGAGCATCGGGTTCATCATGGGCAATGCAACCGCTCTCGCCCAAGGAGAGGTCACCAACGCGGCCGGAACTGGTTCAGCCCTGATGGGAGCGGGCCAGTTCGGCTTGGCAGCGCTGGTTTCGCCGTTGGTGGGAATTGCGGGAGAAGACACTGCCGTGCCGATGGCAATCGCAATTCCCACCTTCGGAGTTCTCGCGGCCGTTGCGCTCGTGTTGCTGACTCGCGGCAAGGCCGCCGCGAGTTAGTTTTCGGCCGCGGCGAGTTCGGACTTCCAGACCCGGAAGCCTTCTTCGGTGCGACCACGACGCCAATAGCCGGAAATAGAAGCAGCCGCCGCCGGGACATTTCGTTCCTTGCGAATGTACGGCCGGAGGTTGTGCATGACGGCTTGTGCTTCACCGTGAATGAACACGTGCGGTTCGCCCGGCAACCATTCGAGTGCCTTGACCGCGGCGACAACCGGAGCGTTGTCGCCAGCTAATTCTTCGCCGACAGCATCGGACGATGCTCCGCGATGCAGCCAGGTCACGGCAATACCTTCTGGGGCATCGAGCGCGATTTCGTCTTCCGGCCCCCCGACTTCGACGACGGCGTAGCCGACCGCATCCGGCGCCAATCTCGCTATCGAAGCAGTAATAGCAGGTATTGCGGTCTCGTCTCCGACGAAGAGATACCAATCAGCGGATGGTGACGGCGAAAACGCGCCACCCGGTCCACGCAGGGTAATCTCAGCGCCCGGCTGAACGGACGCGGCCCACGGACCTGCGACTCCCATGTCGCCGTGGACGACAAAATCGATTGCAATCTCTTTGGCATCAAGATCGTACGAACGAATCGTGTAGGTGCGCAGTATCGGCTGATCAGGAGTGCCGAATTCGATCTTTACATAGGAATCGCTGTATTCGCTGGGAGTGAAGGACTCGAAGCCCGGTCCCCCGAGAAACACTCGCACCATATGGGGAGTCAATTGTTCGGTCCGCAGAACCGTCAATGCAGTTGTCGGCTTGGCCACAGAAAGATCCTTCCAAAAGTTAGTGTTACCTAACTAAGGTACACGACAATTGCAGCGCATGGACAAAATGCCTCCCCCGGCACATCCGCCCCGCGCGCGACAGACCACGGTGCGCAACGAAATAAACCGACCACTCTGCCGGGTAAATTCGTCGGTGGCAGCCAAATTTCCGAATCAGGACTCGTGCATGATCAGGCAGCACATCGCTATCGGAGAAATTCAGCAAAGCAATAGTAAAATACGCCTCTGGCCCCCGGCGAGGTTCGCCAGGGGCCAGAGGAGATATTAATTCAACCTAGTGTGCAGCGTCGAAAGCGTCGATGATTTCCGCTTTGATACGCCCGCGCGGAGCAACTTCGTAACCGTTCTTACCCGCCCAATCACGAATGGCCTGGAGCGTCTCCTTGGAGCGGCCAGAACCCGACGTGGCCTGCGGAGATGCAGCCTGCGCCTTCTTGCCACGCTTCCCGCTCACCTTCGCCGCCGCCTCGACGAACGGCTTCACCGCAGCGTCGAACTTCTCTGCATTGGTGGCGCGCAGATCGATCACGTAATCCGTTCCCTGGTAAGAGAACTCAATTCGATCACCGAATCCATCGTCAATCGGCTTGCCGTCAAGGTCGTCGATGAGTTGCCGAATCAGCTTCTCAGCCATTGCACTCCTCTTTCAATGATCGATTCAATTCTCCTTCACAATACACAGATAGAGCGTTGATGAACAAAAGAAGTCCGGAAACCTGTGCCATTTCCGAACAGACTCAATGGTCCGAATTAGCAGCGGGTTAACGACGCACCAATCAATACCCGCACTCAGGGGATCCAGACTAATCAGACTTCAAAGCACATTGACCTGAGACTTTCCTGAGGCCCGTTAAATTCACGGCCAGGTCTGCAAAGCTGGGTCGAGAATAACGCTGCACACAGGCCGATCGAGTTCACGAAAAGCAGTCCTGACGTGCAATTACCAGCATCGCGAGGGTATTCGAGTTTCGTTCTCGCCGAAACGGTTAGTGGGCATCGCCACCCGCCCACCGGACGAGCACAATCAAGTTCACGCGCTACCGTGTCCGAAACCATCCACTCGAATCCGAACTCGCAAACCCCTCGAGTTCGAGCAGAGGAAGAGTTGCACGAACCTGCGTTATGAGCAATCCCGATTCCTCGGACAGCTCACGCGTACTACGTGAACCTGTTCCCGGCAATGCTTCGTATACCAACCGAGAATTGCCCCGCAATGCGTCGATGTCACGTGTAGCGGCTGCATCCTCCGCGGAATCCCCGACACCAAATGGACCTGACGCTTCGACTACATCCACGGCATTGGAAACGAGTTGCGCTTCACCTTCGCGGATCATCCGGTGACATCCGGTCGACGATGCCGAAGTAACCGGCCCGGGCACCGCCATTACCGGGCGGCCCAATTTCCGGGCCCAATTGGCGGTATTGCGTGCACCACTGCGCCAACCCGCCTCGACCACCACTACTCCGTCCGACAACGCAGCTACCAGTCGATTCCTTGCCAGAAACCGGAACTTTGCAGGTGTTGTGCCCGGTGGATACTCACTTATCACTGCACCCGAACTCGCTATCTGTTTGAGTAGTCGCGCATGCCCTGACGGATACGCTCGATCGACCCCACAGGCCAAGACAGCCAGTGTGTTTCCACCTACGCCCAATGCAGCGCGGTGCGCGGCCCCGTCGATACCGAAGGCCGCCCCGGAAATCACGGTCCATCCGTCGACAGCGAGGTCACCGGCAATCTCTGCCGTCACGTGTTCGCCGTACGCAGTAGATGCTCGCGTGCCGACAATCCCAACCGATCTCTCGGTCAGATCAACCAAATCCCCGGACCCCAACACCCACAGCACAAATGGCGCCGTCTCACCCCCGGAGGCATCGAGTCCGTCGAAGGAAAGCATTCGCCACGCCGGCCAATCGGCGCAGTTCGGTGTTACAAGTCTGCCACCCATCGCCTCCATCAGGTCGAGGTCTCGTTGGGCTGTGTCGATGTGAGCGCGGGCTCGCGTCTTCTCCTCGATCGCGGGTGGCAGATCGCCGTTGCGGACCGCCCTCGCAGTTTCTTCGACCCCGAGCTCGTCGATCAACATGGACATATACGCGCTTGGGCCCTGCACGACGCGGGACAGATATGCCCAAGCGAGTAGTCGCGGATCGTGTGCAGTCATTGGAATCCCCTGTCTCGGAAGTCGAGTGCGGTGACAACTTGGTCTGGTCCGGGCATCGCCTCACCTGCCAGATCGGCGACACTCCAGGCAACCCGCAACGCTCGGTCCGCACCACGAGCAGTGATCACACCTTTGCGCAGCGCCCGTTCCACCGGCGCCAGCGCCGCACGCGAGAGTCTGAACTTCTGTCTCAACGCCGGCCCTGGTACTTCCGCGTTGGTCCGCCACCCGTACTCACTCCACCGCTGGGCTGCAGTGTCTCGAGCCGCCGCCACGCGCGCACGGACATCGCCGGTACTTTCCCCTACTTCGTCGATCAGCGCTCCGGTTGCAACGGCCTGCATCCGAACCCTGATGTCGACTCGGTCCAAGAGTGGACCGGACAATTTCCCCAGGTAACGGCGACGCGCCGCGGGTGCGCAGACGCAGTCCGCGTCTCGCGGCGGCGCGCATGGGCAGGGATTGGCGGCCAGGATCAGCTGGAACCGCGCCGGGTACCGCGCAACTCCGTCCCGCCGGGCGATTCGCACTTCCCCGTCTTCGAGTGGCGTGCGTAGCGCTTCGAGCACCTTCACCCCGATCTCGGCACATTCGTCGAGAAACAGCACGCCGCGATGGGCGCGGCTGACCGCACCAGGACGAGCCATCCCACTACCACCACCCACCAGCGAACTGACCGACGAACTATGATGCGGCGCAATGAAAGGCGGCATATCGATCAACGGCCGATCCTCCGGCAACACCCCCGCCACCGAATGAATCGCCGTCACCTCCAACGACTCCCCCTCCGTCAACGGCGGAAGAATCCCCGGAAGCCTCTGCGCCAACATCGTTTTCCCGATCCCCGGCGGACCCGTCAACATCAAATGATGCGCACCCGCCGCAGCAACCTCGATCGCCCACCGAGCATCCGTCTGCCCGACAACCTCACTCAGATCCCGCACCGTCACCACATCCGCACGCTCGAAAACATCAGGAACAGCCAGCGCCAACTCACCACGCAACCACCCGATCACCGCAGACAGATCGTCAGCGCCCAGCACTTCGATCCCCTTCACCAGGCCCGCCTCAGCCAACGCCCGAGCTGGAACCACCACAGTCCCCCATCCCGCCCGCTTCGCCGCAAGCACCGCAGGCAACACACCACGCACCGTCCGCAGTCGACCGTCGAGTGCCAACTCCCCCAAAAAGACAGTCTCCCGCAACAACTTCCGCGGCAACTTCTTCGCCGCATCGAGAACCGACAACGACAGAGCCAAATCGTAAACGCTGCCCACCTTCGGCAACGTCGCCGGCGACAACGCCAAAATCACCTTGCTGTCCGGCCACTCCTCACCAGAATTGGTCACCGCGGCGCGAATCCGATCACGCGACTCGTGCAACGCCGTATCAGGCAGCCCCACCAAATGCACCGCAGGCAACCCGCGCCCGATATCCGCCTCGATCTCCACGATCTGCCCGTCCACGCCACTGACCGCAACAGAATGCGCCCGCCCCAACGCCATCAGAACGCATCCACAAAATGCTCGACCGAAGGCACACCGTCGCGGCCGATCAACACCGCCACCACATCGAAACGCACCCTCGACCACGACCGACCCGAATCAGTGAGCCACTGCATCGCCAACACCCGAATCCGACGCTGCTTCGCGAACGTCACCGACTCCGCCGGACTCCCGTACCCGACACCCGACCGAGTCTTCACCTCCACGAACACAATCCGATCACCGGACGTCGCAACAACATCCAACTCGCCGTACCGACAACGCCAATTACGCTCGACAATCTCCAAACCAGAATCGATCAGGAACTCGACAGCCACATCCTCGCCCCGAGCACCCAACGCCATATTCCTCGCCATCGCAGCCCCCACCACTCACACGACCCCGCGCCCGCCCTATACGAACCGCGTCCCAACCACCACCCTCGACCCGCCACCACAAAACCAAGCCATCCGAAAACAACCTGTTGACAACTCAGAACCTGTGGAATTCGGCAGCGCAACACACCAACGGCGACCCGAACCGTGACAATTTTCTGAAATCCCCACAATTTGGACGAAAGTCCAGTAGAACTAGTTACAGTTTTGCTCAAACCGTCACGCACCCCGCTGAATGGAGTTCTACATGGCCCGCCGCTCACTTCGCCACGCAGTAGCAACCACTACATCCCTCGTTCTCATCGCCGCCGGCGTCACTGTTGGACTTGGAGCCTCGGTGGCGCAAGCAGCACCGGCATGCGCGCTCAACCAGTCGGTCACCGACAGTTGGGCCGGTTCCCTCGGGACGCCGTACACCGTCAGCAAGGAGGTTGTCGGCGATGGCAAGGTCGCCGCGGGTCAGACGGTCACCTACATCACCAAGGTTTCCGGTTCCGGAGCCCTCGTCAATCAGATCCGCGATTTCCACCCGGCAGGATTCCAGCTGGTCAAGGCTCGCCTGAACGTCAAATGGCTTATCGGCGACCAGAAGTGGGACGACGTCACCAAGACCGTCGTTGTCGGCAACAACTCCGTGGTGGCAAAGGGCGGCGGATGGACCACTGCGGGCGGCGGCGTCATCGCTTTGGAAACCACCTACAAAGTTCCCGATAACGCAGTTGTAGGCACGCAGCTCGACAGCGGCGCCGGCACCAACATTGTGCTGGCGGCGGGCGACTGGAACATCAATCCGATGGGCGTCTGCGTCACCATCCGGCAGCCGAACCCCGTCGAGGCGGGCGCCGGAAGCCTCGAGGACATGGGCTTCGGCTCACTCAACTCCGGATCAGGCCAGGTATTCGGCTCCCTGACCGACCCGCAGGGGTCGATGACCAATGTCATCAGCGGTGTCTTGGGCAATGTGCTCGGCAACATGAGCTGACTCAGTTCAGATTAGTAAATCGGCCGAGCTACCAGCAGATGCTGGTAGCTCGGCCCATTTCTACGTTGCCGAACAAAGCTTTGCCGTCAACCGAGTTCAAGAAATCATCAGCAAATCACCGCATCAGCTTTCCGCCATACCGGGCCGGCGTCGTACCGAAGGTTTCCCGAAATGCGGCTATGAACCCACTGCTGGTGCGGTAACCAACCTGCGGGGCAACGTCATTGACACCCTCACCCCGCGCGAGCATCTCGAGTGATGCGTACATGCGTGCTCGAGTTCTCCACTGCCCGAAGGTAATCCCGGTATCGGCGACAAAGGCACGCATCAAGGTCTTGGAACTGACCCCGAGTTCGCCCGCCCACTCCCCCAGCGTCCGTGAGTCTGCCGGATCGGCAAGGATGCGGGCAGAAACCGAACTCGCCGCAGCATTGCGAGGAACCGCGAGGACGTCGTGCCGTTCGGGCGCGGCAGCAAGAATGTCGTAGAGCAACTCCTGACTCATCAACCGCCGAGCGTCGTCGATGGTCCGATCTACGAGATGACGCAGCAATTGAGCGGACAGAGCATCGACTTCGAGAACAAGTGGCTGAGTCCACCGCGGCCCGGCAGGGCGTAGATCCGGACGCGCATAGGCCGCAATCATGCACCCCTCCGTCAGAAGTGTCATGTCGTGGAGAACGGTGCCCGGCAACCAGACCAAGTGCTCGCTGTGCAGGTGCCACACATTGCCTCCGGCAGCGATCTGCATCGTCCCTTCACTCATCCAGGCGATCTGATGCTCGGGGTGTCGATGAGCTCCGTACGCAGTCACTCCGTCGACGACGTTGGTGTAGACCTGAAAATCTTTGAATGTCCGTCCGCGACTATCGGGTAGCGCTAGCAAGGACTTTGGACGAGTCGAGTACTCGATAGTGGACATTTTGCGTCTTTCTGGGCGTATCCGAGTCCATCCTGAAGGATGGACCGACGATCTTGCAAAGGTTAGCCTCACTTTATTGCTGACGCGACCAGTTCAGCACTTCACGCGGAACTCAGATCACTTCGCCCACCACTTCGAAGGAGCATGCACGTGCCCTCACGTAGCACCCGAATCCTCGCCGCCCTACTCACTGCGGCCGCGATCATCGGGTTCTCGACCGCCTGTGGAACCTCACAAGGCGTCGACACCGCATCAGCGACCCAGAGCAACGACGCATTCCCCGTGACGATCGAGCACGCACAGGGTTCGACGACCATCGATGCCGAACCGCAGCGGGTAGTGACACTCGGATACACCGATCACGAACCACTGCTCGCCTTGGGAGTCGAACCCGTAGGCATGGCCGAATGGTGGGGGTCCGGCATGGATGAAAGCTGGCCGTGGACGAAGAATTACTGGAAGGGGAAAACTCCGACCTACATCAACAGCGGCGGAGACTTCAACTTCGAGCAAATCGCCTCCCTCGCACCAGATCTGATCCTAGCGCTGTACGCCGACATCGACACGGAGACCTACGAGAAGCTGACCTCGATTGCGCCGACTGTCGCGCAGAGCAAGGACTACGACGCATACACAACGCCGTGGACCGACATGACGCTCACCGCCGGGCGCGCCCTCGGCAAAGAACCACAAGCTCAGCAACTGATCACGGATACCGAAAACGCGTTTGCCACCGCTCGCGCTGCACACCCGGAGTTTTCCGGGCAAACCGCAACGATCGTCAACCTCGACACTCCCGAGGGATACGTGTTCTCGTCGCACGACCCACGCGGCATCTTCCTCTCGTCACTCGGATTCACCCTCCCCCCGACGGTCGACGCATTCGTCGGCGACCAGTTCGGCGACTGGCTGCCGAACGAGCGATACGACATCCTCGAACCCGTTGATCGTTTGATCGTGATGGCCGATCCGGAGGGAGAGAAGGCCCTCCCCGGCAACACTCTCTACCAGCGGCTACCCGCTGTGAATAACGGAAATGCGATAGTCGTGCGATACACCGCAGATCCACCCGTCGGCGCGGCGATGTCCGGCAATACCGTCCTGAGCATTCCGTACGCCATAGACCAACTGTCCGCCACATTGTCGAAGTAACCAACAATTCCAGGTATCGAAAATATGTTCGAATGATGCTAGCCTCAAACTCAGGAAGCACTCACGGACATCGAGGATCACCATGGACGAGGTACCGGAGACAGCGCTAGATCTTGCACGACTCGATCTGGCTCGGCTGGTCGACGAGTTGACGGTTCTCGACCAGCGACGCGTCGACATCGGCGAAAGCTTGGTTCAACTCGAGTACCTCTACGCCAGGATGGGCGCACGGCAACAGGCAGATGCTGCCCGAAAAGCCTTCCAGGAGAAGTACGTCGGACGAATCTACGAACTCGCAGACGGTCTGCGCACCTGAAAAGAGGTTGCACACAACCACTGACGGAGCGCATGGTCATTCCTGCACGACACACCGGACCGATCGGTTCGGCTGTGAACTATGTGGGAGAAATCTGATGGAGAAGATCACCAAGAGGCTGTGGAACTGGGCATCGATACTCGACGAGAACACTCGCGAGCAAGCGCTGCGTACGTCCCAGATGCCTTTTGTCCGTCCACATCTGGCACTTATGCCGGATGCGCACCTCGGTGCGGGAGCGACGGTGGGTTCGGTCATTCCGACGGAAGGCGCAATCATGCCCGCCGCCGTCGGAGTCGATATCGGCTGCGGAATGATCGCGGTCAAAACCCAGTTCAGTGCACGCGACCTTCAAGGCCGCGACCTGAGCGTTCTTCGCCACAGCATCGAACGCTCCGTTCCGCTCTCGGCAGGTGTCTACAACAAGACGCTGAGCGACACGGCGCAAATCCGCATCGCAGAACTCGAGGCAATTGCGGGCGATCGCCTGGCCTTCTACGACAAGTTCAAGAACAACTGGAGGTTTCAGCTCGGAACGCTGGGTTCTGGCAACCACTTCATCGAGGTGACGCTCGACGAGAGCGACGGCGTCTGGCTGTTCCTGCACTCGGGCAGCCGCGGTATCGGAAACAAGCTCGCACAGCATCACATCAAGATCGCCAAGGACTTGTGCGAGCGGTGGTACATCAACCTTCCCGATCCGGATCTTGCCTACCTGGTCGAGAGGACGCCCGAATTCGACTCGTACATCACCGATCTCAACTGGGCTCAGCACTTCGCTCTGCTCAACCGCGAAGAGATGATGGACCGCGTGGTGAAGGACTTCGCGCACTTCATGGGTGACGGCAAGCCCGCGATCATCGACGAGGTCGAGCGGATCAACTGCCACCACAACTTCACCCAGAAGGAGTTCCATATGGGCCGGGGTGTGTGGCTGAGCCGTAAGGGTGCGATCAAGGCAGACGAGGGCACGCCCGGGCTCATCCCCGGTTCGATGGGGACGGCGAGTTACGTCGTCGTCGGGAAGGGAAACGTGCCGTCGTTCAAGTCCAGCCCCCACGGCGCGGGTCGGGTGTACGGACGTAACCAGGCACGCAAGACCTTTACGATCGAAGATCTCGACAAGGCGATGGTCGGCATCGAATACAAGCGTTCCGCGGCGTTCCTCGACGAGATCCCGGGCGCGTACAAGGACATCGACGTCGTGATGGACGACGCGAAGGACTTGGTCGAGATTCGACACACGCTGCGTCAGATCGTGAATGTCAAGGGCAACTGACCCCGCGCAACTCCGCGAAATGCGAAGTGCCCCACCGATATCGGCGGGGCACTTCGTTGTCAAGATCAGTCAGGAAGGCGCAGATCCGGCTTGTCCAGCTCTTCGATGTTGACGTCCTTGAACGTCACGACGCGCACGTACTTCACGAATCGCGCCGGGCGGTACATGTCCCACACCCAGGCGTCGGACATCCGCAGTTCGAAGTAGATCTCCCCGTCTGAATTGTGGGGCAGCAACTCGACCGTGTTGGCCAGGTAGAAACGTCGTTCGGTCTCCACGACGTAGGAGAACTGTCCGACGATGTCCCGGTATTCACGGTAGAGCGACAGCTCCATCTCGGTTTCGTACTTCTCGAGATCCTCGGCACTCATCGGTTTAGCCAGTCCTCCCAGTTCGTCTGAACGTCCATCATCCCGTACGGCCCGCGCGTTGTTCCAACCGGACTCCCGCAGCCACCACGTTTGCGTACGTCATGCGATGCTCGGGGCACGGCCCCAGCTCGTCGAGAGCGTCCATGTGCAGTGGCGTGCTGTATCCCTTGTGAATCGCGAAGCCGTATCCGGGATGAGTGTCGTCCATCTCGGTCATCACACGATCTCGGGTCACCTTCGCGAGAACGCTCGCCGCGGCGATGCATGCAGCGGCGCCGTCACCGCCGATAACTGGTAGCGACGGAGCCGTCAGACCCGGAACCCGGAACCCGTCGGTGAGGACGTAGCCCGGTTCGAGATCGAGGCCCGCAACTGCTCGTCGCATCCCCTCGATGTTGGCAACGTGGATACCGATCTGATCGACTTCCGCAGCGGGTACCGAAATAACACTCCACGCCAACGCCAAACGCTTGATGGCCGGGAAAAGCTCCTCGCGCGCGCGTTCGGTCAACTTCTTCGAATCGTCGAGCCGCGCCAGTGCCGCTTGCGGTTTCGGCGCCAGGACACACGCGGCAATGACGAGTGGACCAGCGCACGCTCCGCGCCCGGCTTCGTCGACGCCGGCGACCGGACCGAGTCCGGTTCGCGCCAACGCAGACTCCATCGTCCGCAGACCTGCCGATCTGCGAATGACAACGCGAGGGGGCCAACTACTCACTGTCTCTGCCTACTCGGAACTACGCGAATCCATGTGTGCGGTCCGACAACTCAATTGCCCTGAATATCAGGCGCATCGATGCCGCCCATTCGCGACGGGGGAAGAACGATGAATCGAGCTTGACCGATGATGTTGTCGATCGGGACGGTTCCCTGGAACTCGTCGTCGATGTGGTAGCGCGAGTCGGCGGAATTGCTGCGGTTGTCACCCATGACCCACACGTGGCCCTCGGGAACGGTGATCGGTCCGAAGCAGCGGCCCGACTTCAATTCGGTGTCACACGTTTGCGTTCCCGGAGTGAACGGGAAATCCATCTTGATGTACGGCTCGTCGAGTGGTTTGCCGTCGACCAGGACTCGGCCCTGATCGTCGCAGCATTCGACGGTTTGGCCGCCGGTGGCGATCACTCGCTTGACCAAGTCGTTCTCGTCCGGCGGAACGAGGCCGACCCACGAACCGACCTCTTGAATGCCGCGGACGACAACGTTGTCGGACCGATTGGACACATATTTCGTGTTCCACGAATCGGGCCCCTTGAAGACGACGACGTCGCCGGGTTCCGGATCGCCGAAGCGGTATCCGATCTTCTCCACCACGATGCGGTCACCGGTACATCCTGCACAGCCGTGCAGTGTCGGTTCCATCGACTCGGATGGGATGAGAAAAACTCTGAAGACAAATGCCTGAAGGACGATGCTGAGTACCAGCGCTACGCCGATCAGAACAGGGAGTTCTCGCAGGAACGATCGCTGTTTCTTCTGCGGCCGATGTGAGGTCGGTTCCGCGGAACCGCTTGATCCCTCGTGATTCTCGGGTCCGGACGACAATGCCTGCTCCTTCGAAGAATCTGCCACAGAAACCAGATTAGCCCGACACCGCGCGTACGCGGTGCCGGGCTCATCGGAAAGATCAGCGCTTTTCCTTGATCTTCGCCTTCTTGCCACGAAGCTCACGGAGGTAGTACAGCTTGGCGCGACGGACGTCACCGCGGGTCAGAACCTCGATGGAGGCCAGCGTGGGGCTGTGAACCGGGAAGGTGCGCTCGACGCCGACGCCGAAGGAGACCTTACGGACGGTGAAGGTCTCGCGAACGCCGCCGCCCTGGCGACGAATAACGACGCCCTTGAAGACCTGCACGCGCTCCTTGGAGCCTTCGATAACCTTGACGTTCACGTTGAGCGTGTCGCCGGGACGGAACTCGGGGATGTCGTCGCGGAGCGACTTTTTGTCCAGGAAGTCCAGGGTGTTCATATGTCATCCTTGTATTTCGCAGGAGCAGAGGAACCGAGCGGCACGCGTTTCGGTCTCCCGAAACGGCGCTCGTCTGGTTCGTGCCCAGATCAAGTGCTGCTGCCTGGTCCAGGCAACCCGTCCATTGTGCCAGACGCGGACACCAGCGGGGAAATCGGTGGTGGCGGGGCCGCGTGGATGGTGTGGTCCAATTCCTGCTCGGCCGCGGTCATCGCATGCTCGACGCTCGGTGATCCGGCAATCAGATCCTGGACGTAGATCTTGGCCCTGATGACCGGTCGCCGCCACTTCCGCTCACGCTCGAGCGCGCGGTTCATCCGTTTCGGCTTACGCGTGTACCGCCAACGTGCCCACGGCGCACCCGGCCGGCTCAGGCGAACCGCACCGATTACCAGCAACGGGAAAACGAACAGGCCGACGAGCCCCGTCCAGATCTTCCCTTTGAGAATCACGATGGCTGCCAAGGCGAAGTTGATCAACGCGACAAAAACGAACACCAACTTGATCCACGGATCCCGTTCTTCACGGAACCCGGCGACGTCGAGAAGTTCGAGCGGGCGGAAACCCAACAGCACCAGACCGGTCACGGCGATCGCGACGAAGACCGCATCCACCGAGGTCCGACCTTGCTCGGACCAGTACACATCCTTCAGATAGAAGATCAGTGCGAACTCGTCGAGCACCAACGCCGCACCCATACCGAAGATCGCCGCCAGGACGGCACCGGTGGTCTGCGAACCATCGACGTAGACCGCGATCAGCGCACCACCGGAGATCATCATGGCGATCACACCGAACACGACGTGATGCACGTGCTGACCTCCGGGCGCGATGTTGCCCGGCCACCATTTCACCTGCGCACGGATCATCCGGACGCTGAGACGGATGAAGAGGAAGGCAGAGAGGAATCCGAGCAGGAAGAACAGCAATGGCAATCGGCCATGGGCGATGATCTCGCGCTCGAGCCACTCCCGCATCACTGTCCTCCCTTCACCGAATTTCAGATCCGATCATTCTTCCGATTGATACCGCCAACCGACTCGAATGAGACGATACGGACTCCGAAAACCCGGCGGACGGAATTACTTGCCGAAGCCCGCCTTGCGCAGAGCCTCAGCCATCGACCCGGCAGCAGGCGCGCGGTTGTCCGGACGCGACTCGCGTCCACCCTGACGTCCGCCACTACCTCGTTGCTGCCCCTGACGCTGACCCTGTGGCTGGCCCTGACGCTGTGGTTGCCCACCTCGCGGGCCTTCGGACTTGCGGGGTGCGCCCACCTCGTCGTCGAGACGAAGCGTCAGCCCGATGCGTTGGCGTGCCTCGTCCACTTCGAGGACCTTCACCTTGACGACGTCACCTGACTTGACGACCTCGCGTGGGTCCTTGACGAAGTTGTGTGACATCGCCGAGACGTGAACCAGACCGTCCTGATGAACTCCGATGTCGACGAAGGCACCGAAGGCTGCGACGTTGGTGACCACACCTTCGAGAGTCATACCGGGCTTGAGATGCGCGACTTTCTCGATGCCTGCGGCAAAGGTCGCGGTCTTGAATTCGGGTCGTGGATCTCGTCCCGGCTTCTCCAACTCGGAGATGATGTCGGTGACGGTCGGTAGACCGAATCGCTCGTCGACGTAGTCGGACGCCGTGACCGATCGAAGTGCCTGCGAGTTTCCGATCACGGTGCGCACGTCCCCGCCGGCACTGGCAACGATCTTGCGAACCACCGGATATGCCTCCGGGTGGACGCTCGACGCGKCGAGCGGGTCGTCGCCGTCGGTGATCCGCAAGAAGCCTGCGCACTGCTCGAAAGCCTTGGGTCCCAGTCGGGAGACGTCCTTGAGTCCCTTGCGGGACTTGAACGGACCGTTCTGGTCCCGATGGGCGACGATGCTCTCCGCTAGGGAACCTGCGATTCCGGACACCCGAGCGAGCAGCGGCACGGACGCGGTGTTGACGTCGACGCCGACCGAGTTGACGGCATCCTCGACGACGGCGTCGAGGGAACGTGAGAGCAGCGATTCGGTGATGTCGTGCTGGTACTGACCGACACCGATGGACTTGGGATCGATCTTGACCAACTCCGCCAACGGATCCTGCAGGCGACGCGCAATGGACACCGCACCGCGAATCGAGACGTCGAGGTCGGGAAGTTCCTGCGACGCGTAGGCCGAAGCCGAGTACACCGATGCGCCTGCCTCGGAGACGACGATCTTGGTCAGGTTGGGCGCGCCGGTCTTCTTGATCAGTTCGGTAGCGAGCGTGTCGGTCTCGCGTGAGGCCGTGCCGTTGCCGATGGCGATCAGTTCGACGCCGTGCTTGGCGACCAGCCCGGCAAGCGTCGCAAGAGCCGCATCCCACTTGTTCTGCGGCTGGTGCGGGTAAATCGTCTCGTATGCAACAACTTTGCCGGTTCCGTCGACGATGGCAACCTTAGTTCCGGTACGGAATCCGGGGTCGAGTCCCATGGTGGGTCGGGCGCCGGCGGGAGCCGCGAGGAGTAGATCCTTGAGGTTGGTGGCGAAGACGTCGACGGCGTCCTTTTCGGCCGACTGCCGCAGACGCATTCGAGTGTCGATACCGAGCGTGACGGCGAACTTCGTCTTCCACGCCCACTTGACGGTGTCGAGAAGCCACCCGTCGGCGGCCCGACCACGGTCGGCGATCTCGAACCGCGACGCGATGCGGCCTTCGTAGACCGTGCGCTCCCCCGGCGCGAGTTCTTCGGTGTCGGCCGCCATGTTGAGCGACAGCACCTCTTCCTTCTCTCCGCGCAAGACGGCGAGGATGCGGTGCGAGGGCAATTTGGAGAACGGTTCCGAGAACTCGAAGTAGTCAGCAAACTTCGAGCCATCGGTTTCCTTGCCCTTGCGGACCGATGAGACGATCTGGCCGCGACTCCACATCAGCTCGCGCAATTCACCGACCAGATCGGCGTCCTCGGCGAAGCGCTCCACGAGGATCGACCGGGCACCGTCGAGTTGCTCGTCCGAATACTGCGCGGGATCGGTGGTGGGATCTCCGATGAGAGCGTCCGCGACGGGCTCGTGGCCGGCCTCGCGGGCGATCTGCGCCTTGGTGCGCCGCTTCGGCTTGAAGGGGAGGTAGATGTCCTCCAGCCGCGCTTTTGTCTCGGCCAGCATGATCTGACCGCGCAGTTGATCGTCGAGTTTGCCCTGAGAGTCGATCTCCGTGAGCACGGCGTCACGACGGTCGTCGAGCTCGCGGAGATACCGCAGCCGCTCGTCCAGGAGTCGCAACTGGGCGTCGTCGAGCGTGCCGGTGACTTCCTTGCGGTACCGGGCGATGAAGGGCACCGTGGCTCCGCCGTCGAGAAGGTCGACTGCTGCTGCAACCTGGCCTTCGCGGACGTCGAGTTCCTCGGCAATGCGCTGGTTCACGGTCTTGAGAATCACGAGATCCGACCCTACCGCTATCCTGAGACAAGAAGATCGGCAACAGTGCCGTGTCAGGGCTACCGGGGGAAACAGATGAGTACGCGGTACGTCCGGATTGCCGCAATGGCGGCCGCAGTTACTTTTGCGGCTTCGTGCAGCGGTGGACAGAACCCGGATGATTCGATGCAGACCCCCGCCTTCCCCGACACCAATGTTCCGGTCGCGGAGACTCTCGACGGCCGACTGGCTCAAGCTCAGGTGGCGGCGCTCGGGCGTGGTGCGGACGTCTCCATCGCCGTCCTCGATCGATCCTCGGACAAGTACCTCGATGTCGCCGGCGACCAGCAAATCGAAACTGCCTCGGTGGCAAAACTTTTCATCGCCGAGGATCTCCTCCATCAGGACGCTCGCGGCGAGCGGCCCATCACGGACGACGATCGCACCCTCATGGCGGCAATGCTCGAATCCTCCGACGACACCGCAGCCAACCTTCTGTGGGACGAGGTCGGCGGACAAGAGGTGATCACCCGGGTTGCCGAGCGTTACGCACTGACCGCGACGACGCCGCCGTGGGACGGAATGTGGTGGAACACCGAGACCACGACGCACGACCTGGTCACTTTCTACAACGGCGTCCTCGACGACTCCGACCAGCTCGGACCTGAGCGGGTCGAGCAATTCGTCGAGTACCTGCGACAATCCACTCCCGAAGGAACCGACGGCTACGACCAGAGGTTCGGATTGCCCGAGGCCTTGTTCGGCGAGTCGGTCATCGGAGTCAAGCAAGGCTGGATGTGCTGTGTCGAGGACAAGTGGATCCATCTGTCCACCGGCATCGTCGGTGACGACAACCGATACATCATCGCAATCGGTTCGCGAGAAGACGTCCAGTACACGGACGAGGACAGCTTCTATCCCGACACCTCGTTCACCGACGCCGTCGACGACGAAAGCGCACTGCACGCACGTGACACGGTCACCGGCGTCACACAGATTCTCTTCCCGAGCGGAAGCATCGACGACTGGGCGGCGGCATCCACGACCGCGGATTCGGTGATGCCCGAAGCTTCCGGGCCCTGATTCGATCCACGCGGTCGTGTTCGTCCTCAAGCCTGCTTGTACTCGAGGACCGAACCGATGACCCGTTCCTGTTGTTCGGACGTGAGCATGGGCCACAGCGGCAGTCGAAGGATCGACGCGGAGAACTCGGCGCTACGCACACACGGCTCCGGTGTTCGTCCGTAGCGCACACCGGCCGCACTCGTATCGAGCGGAATGTAGTGGAACGGCGCCACGATTCCGTCGGCGGCAAGATGCCTAATCAAGCCGTCGCGGCTCTCTTCGGTAGGCATCTTGAGATAGAACAGGTGCGCGGTGTGCTCGCGATCATCGGGAACCGCCATGGGAACGACACCGTTCTCGGACGCCCACTCGCCCAGACTCACGCTGTAGGCATCCCAGACGCGATGCCTGGCCGCCTGAATCGCGTCGAACTCCGAGAGTTGTGCGTCGAGGACAGCGGCATTGAGTTCACTGGGCAGATAACTCGACCCGATGTCCTGCCACGAATACTTGTCGACCTGGCCGCGCAGGAAACGCGCACGGTCGGTCCCCTTCTCACGGATGATTTCGGCGCGGGTCATCAACTGATCGTCGGAGAGCAACAGCGCGCCACCCTCACCGCAGTGAACGTTCTTGGTGTCGTGAAAACTCTGCGTACCGATAGTTCCGATGGTGCCGAGCGCCCGCCCGCGCCACTTTCCGCCGAGCCCGTGAGCGTTGTCTTCGATCAACGCGACGCCGTGGAGTTCTGCGAGGTCGAGGAGAGGTTCCATGTCGGCGGCGACTCCGCCGTAATGCATGACCAGTACAGCTTTCGTGCGTTCCGTGATCGCCGCTGCGACGCAGTCGGGATCGATATTGCCGGTACTCGGATCGATGTCGACGAAAACAACAGTGGCACCGCGCAACGCGACGGCGGTTGCCGCCGAACTGAACGCGAAGCTCGGGACGATCACCTCGTCACCTGGGCCCAATTCGAGTAGCAGCGCACCCAATTCGAGTGCGTGCGTGCACGAGGTCGTCAGCAGAGCATGCGTGGATCCGGTGATCGCCTTGAGCGCTGCAGTCGCGGACTTGGTGAAACGTCCGTCACCGTGAATGTGATCGGACTCCAGAACCGTTGCCAGATTCGACAATTCGTTCGATGCCCGATAGGGGCGGGAGAAGATGATGCGATCAGTGCTCACGACTGCGCCGATCGATCGAGGTTCCGGGCCGCGGTGAATCGACAGTCAGATACAGAGGCTTTCCGACAAGGACGTGCAGTGCCACGCCAAGGTATTCGGCGATGAGACCGAGCGAGAACAGGATCGCACCCGAACAGACCAGCAGCGCCATGATGATCGACGCCCATCCTTCCGGGTCGTTGTTGTCACCGGTCATGGCTTGGACGAAGATCACCGCAGCCATGATCACACCGGCCGACGCCAGGGTGACCCCGAGCAGACTCACCAGTCGCAGACCGCGTGTTCCGCTACACAACACCATCTTCCAGAACAACGAGAACAAACGGCGATAGTTGTACCCCGATTCCTCGCGGCCTTCCGCTCGAAGTGTCACCGGCGCCGTGGCGGTATTGCCGACAACCCACGTCAGCGCGACGTCCAGATACACACCGTTGGCGGCGACGCCGGCCAACTGTCGGCCGATGTCACCTCGGATCAGGCGGTAACTTTCGAATCTCGTCGAATCAGGGAACGCGAATACCGTCGCCAAGACGATCTTTGCACCGCGCGAGGTCAGGTTCCGCAAGAATCCATGCGGGCGGGTGTTCGTGGGTTTGGAATACACGAGATCGGATCGCTCCGTCAGCGCGGTGTCGAGGAAAGCCCCGATGTGCACCGGGTCGTGCTGGCCGTCTTCGTCCATCGTCACGATCCACTGGCCACGTGCAACGGCCATACCGGCGATAGTCGCCGCGTCCTGGCCGTAGTTGCGACTGAGCCACACGACACGCACCTGATCGAAACGGCGCTCCAATTCGAGTAACACGACGTCGGAACGGTCCGGACCGTTGTCGTGAACCAGCACGATCTCGTCGACGGTGAACTGCGCTCCACCGGGCGTCGAACTCGGTACGCACAGGCCGTCCAACTCCTCGACGAGCGCCGTGATCGTCTTTTCGCCCTGATAAACGGGCACTACGACGGAAATCGAGTGCACTCGCTTCCACTCCCTTCAGGGGGCTCGACTGGCGCCGAGAGACAGGCACGATCGGGCCCACACCGTCGCGAACTTTAACACGCAGAGATGTCCGGACTTCGGATGCCGACGGCGCGTGATGCGCTCGCGTCTCCGCGCGCCCCACCTGCCCTGTTAAGGTCTGGAACTCGTGGTGGAAACTCGCACTCTCGCCCGGGCAGACGTGTACAAGTGGGGCGCCGTCACGGCGGTCGGTGTCATCGCCGGCTACCTGGCCGTGGTGCTCGCGAACGCTCGTCACTTCTACACCGACGACACCGAGTCCCAGTACGCGCCGCTGTGGGTCATGCTCGGCCGTAGCCTGCGAGAAGGACACCTGCCGGTACTCGTCCCCGAGAACTGGATGGCGGGCAACTACGCGATCGAGGAAGCGGGCCTTCTGAATCCGCCACAACTTCTGATCGACCTGATCGCACCGTCCTTCGACAACCTGGCGCTGTACGCGACGATCGTGAAGTTGATCTTCGCGATCATCCTTGCGCTGGGCGTCTATCGGATCTGCCTGGAGTACGGCTCGAAGCCCACGTGGGCTGCGGTCGCCGGAGTCTCGATTCCGTTCACCGGTTTCCTCCTCTTCTTCGACTCGGCCAGTTGGATGACAGCCTTCACCGGCACTGCCTGGATGGTTCAGGCGTGGGCCTCGGCAATCCGCTACGCCCGCGGTAAGAGCGGTCCGATCCCGACCTTCGTGTTCTTGTATCTCGCGATGTCGGTCCAATATGTTTTCCCCGCAGTCGAATCCGGCTTGATGATCGTCGCAGTCGCGATCGGCGAAGTTGTCTATCAGCGGCGTTGGCTACCGTCGCTGCGGCTATTGGCGGTGTCCGCGTGTGCCGCCCTCGCCGGTCTCGCGACGTATCTACCGAGCCTGCTCACCGCCGACGTCACCTGGCGCGGTGCATCCGAAGTCAAGAACGACGCTTTCCTCGCCGTTCCCTGGTCGGAATCGCTGAACGCGAGCCTGCCGAGCACGATGCCCGCGTTCTCCTCGTGGTGGGGATACATCCAGACCATGCCCATGGTCTACGTCGCGTGGTTCCTCATTCCGGCTCTGGCATTCATCGACTGGGGCAAGGCACGCGCCGCGGCACGTGAATTGACCGCCGTCGGGATCTTCACGGTCGCCGTCCTCATGTGGACTGCCGGGCCGAGCACGATCGGCCCACTGCGGTGGCCCGCGCGCGTGCTTCCGATGGTGGCCATCGGACTCCTGCTTCTGGTGTGCATCCTGCTCGGGCGTTACGCCACGACCGACAAGTTGCGCGGACGCTGCGTTGCAGCGGGAATCCTCGTGGGCCTGCTTTTGATCAGGTCCGCCTCGGCAGCTCCCGGGCTCGCGAAATGGCATGTGATCTCAGCCCTGGTCGTTGCCGCACTCGGCGCTGCGATGGTGTGGCTGGGCCGTACCAAGGGCACCGCGCTCGCATGCCTGTTGGCAATCGCCGCGGTCTCCCCCATCGCCTACGCCCAGGTTCGGGCCGCGCAACCAACCCCGATGAGCTGGGACCTGCCCGAATCCCGCTCGGAGATGAAAGAGGCCTTCCCCGACTTTGAAGGCACGACACTGCAACTGGGCGACCGTGCACTCATCGCACCCGGGGACAAAACCCTCGACGGAGCGTACGGTTCCCTGGCTTTCGGCAACTACCCCAAAGACCTCGAACTGACCTACACCAGCGGCTACACCCCCAACGGGCACTTCTACTTCGGCGATCTGCTCTGCATGCGCTGGGACATGAGCGTCTGCCCCGACGCCTTCCGACGGGCATTCACCGTCGAACCCACCACCGGCCGCACCATCGTCGACCTGATGAAGGTGGACCGCGTCGTACTGCAGAACGCCCTCTACCCCGATGCACGTAAGAGCCCGGCCCCCGACGGGTGGACATGGGTGGACTACCCCGGTCACGAGAACTACATCTCCGTGCTCGAACGCGTCGACGGCCCCGTCTCGACACGAAACGGCCGCATCGCCGATACCCGTGGCGTCGAAGCTGTTTCGACCGCGGAATCGAACATGTCGAGCACCCTTCGTGTCAGTTCGGAGACCGGCGGCAAGGTTGTGTTCGCACGGCTCGGCTGGCCCGGGTATCGAGCTAGCCTCGACGGTCAGCCTGTCCCGATCGACGTCGTCGCGAAGTCCTTTGTCACCGTGGACATCCCAGCCGGGACGAAGGACGCTGAACTTGTCCTCACGTGGCGACCCCCGGGATGGAAGGTCGGCGGCGCTTCGATGGTCGCCGGAATCCTCGGCCTCGGTGTGCTCGAGTGGATGTATCTGCGGACACGACGCAAGGACCGGATCAACATCGTGAAAACCGAGTCTTCATGACCGAAGACATCGCATCACCCGAGAACCCCGGCCCGCTGCTGCGGGTGGTCAAGCATCAACCCATCGCGTTTGCCATTGTCGGAGTGGCCAATACGGCGATCGGATACGGGCTCTTCGTGATCTGGTCACTGATCCTCGACAACAAGGATCTGTATCAAGTGGCTGTGATCGGTGCGTACTCCATCAGCGTGCTCATCGCTTTCGTTCTGCATCGGACGTTGGTTTTCCGCGTCCGCGGACATGTGGCACGCGACCTGGGCGCGTTCATCGTCGTCAATTCCGGTGGCCTCGTGCTGAATCTGATACTCGGAACAATCGCGGTGTCGATTCTGCATGCCCCGCCGCTTCCCGCCCAGGCGGTTGTCATGTTGATCGTTGCCGGTGTGAGTTTCTTCGGTCATCGATACTTCTCGTTCCGCCGCAAACCTGCCGAGCGGCACTGACCCTTCTACGATTCGCGGGGTAGCGCTCGATCCACCGCGGCCTCGACGATCGTACGAATATCTTCCTCCCCGAACAGGTTCGGCAATGTCAGTCGATCCAGTACGAGCCAGTTCAACGACAAATAGAGCAGGCGAACGGTCATCGCATCACCCGGCACGCCCGACGCCAGATGATTGGCTACGTTCAGATCGAAGTCTTCTCGGATGCGGACGGTCAGGACCGCTCGCAGGTCCGGACGACGTATCGCCTCCAGCCGCAACTCCATGAGCGCGAGGAAACCCGTTCCAAACGAGGTGACCCGCTCGACCACGTCGAGCATGAGCGTCACCAGTCGCTCACGATCGGTGCCGTTGACGGGATCGATCAATCCCTCGAGGTCGTCCGGAATCAGTCGCTCGTAGATCCGGCCACCGGCCTGCGTGAGTAGGTCGTCGCGATTGGAGAAGTAGTTCGACGCTGTCCCGTTCGGCACGGCTGCCTGGGTGTCGACGGCTCGAAAAGTCAAGCCTCGAGCACCCTCTCGGGCCAACACCTCGATTGCCGCGTCGATCAGGGCAAGCCGTCGTTCCGGGTTCTTTCGCACTTGACATCACTCCTGACACGACCCTAAGTTAAACCACTACGAACATAGTACTACGAACGGAGCGTTTGATGCGAAAGCTTGTGTACTACGTGGGAGCTTCCCTCGACGGCTACATCGCGGGACCAGACGGCGAATTCGATTTCTTCCCGGTTTCCGAACAGATCACGGCCTGGATATGCGATCGATATCCCGAGACCGTGCCAACGCATGTGCGGCCCGCTCTCGGAATCGAGGACGCACCCAACAGAACCTTCGACACGGTCGTCATGGGCCGCGGCTCTTACGAGCCCGGGCTGAGCCTCGGCGTGAACAGCCCTTTTGCGCACCTGCGCCAGTTCGTCGTCTCCAGCACCCTCCCTGACGCCGAGGATCCCGCGGTCACCATCGTTCGCACCGATCCACGTGCGGTCGTCAGATCCCTCAAAGAGGAAGAAGGACAAGATATCTGGCTGTGCGGCGGCGGAACTCTCGCCGGCGAACTACTACCGGAGATCGACGAGTTGATCGTCAAAAGGTATCCGGTTGTCGCCGGCGCGGGCATACCGCTGATCAGAGGTAACTTCGAGCCGACACTGTTCACACCGACTGCAACCGAATCGCTCGACGACGGCGCAAGCATCACCTGGTTGAAGAGAAATACCTAAGGAAGTAGATCCGGTCGACGCTCGGCCGTGCGCTGCAGCGACTGCTCATGGCGCCAGGCTTTGATCTTCGCGTGATCTCCGGAAAGCAGAACAGGCGGAACCTCGAGATCACGCCACACGGCGGGGCGAGTGTAACTGGGCCCTTCGAGGAGCCCGTCGGAGAACGAATCCTCTTGGTGTGACAGCTGATTGCCGAGAACACCGGGCATCAGTCGCACAACAGCCTCGACCATCACCAGCACGGCTGCTTCACCGCCGATCAGAACGTAATCGCCGATACTGACTTCTTCAACGCGAACCCGCTTGGCGGCGTCGTCGAAAACCCGTTGGTCGATACCTTCGTATCGGCCGCAGGCGAAGACAAGGTGCTTGGCGGTGGCCCAGCGATGTGCGGTCGCCTGAGTGAACGGGACGCCGGCGGGAGTCGGCACCACCAAGATCGTCTCGGCATCATCCGGGCCGGAAGAATCGGAGCGACCGATCACGTCGTCCAGCGCCGGGCCCCAGACGGTGGGTTTCATGACCATGCCGGGTCCGCCGCCGTACGGGGAATCGTCGACGGCTTTGTGTACGTCATGGGTCCACGACCGAAGATCGTGGACGTCGACCGAGATCAAGCCACGTTCGATTGCCTTGCCCAGCAAGGCAGCACGAAGCGGTTCGAGATACTCGGGAAAGATGGTGACGACGTCGAGACGCATGACAAACGATCAGTCGTTGTCTGAGTTCGAATTATCGCTGTTCGACTTGTCGCCGAAATCCGGGTCGAGCAGTCCCTCGGGAGGCTCGATCATCACGACGCCGTCGGCAATCGACACCGAGGTGACGATGGCGGCGACAAACGGGATCAGCAATTCACCGGACGTCTCGCCGGTACGACGAATCGAAAGCAATTCGCCTGCGGCGGAATGCAATACCTCGATGACCGAACCGACCTCGGTACCGTCCGTGAGGACGACCTTCAGTCCTTCGAGTTCGTGGTCGTAGAACTCGTCCGGATCATCCGAAGGCTCGAGTTCGGAACTGTCGATGACAAACAGTGTGCCGCGCAACGCATCTGCGTCGCCACGGTCACTGACGCCTTCGAGGCGCAGCAGAAGCCGCCCGGAATGATCCCGGGCGGCTTCCACTGTGTACGACTTCAGTGTGGACTCGCGCGGCTTGCGCCCACGCAGCACAGAACCTACGGCAAAACGATCTTCGGGCTCGTCTGTACGAACCTCGACTACCAATTCACCTTTGATGCCATGCGACTTCGCGACACGACCGA
The DNA here is from genome assembly GCF_056401575.1 of Rhodococcus sp. P4_E4. Lineage (NCBI taxonomy): Bacteria > Bacillati > Actinomycetota > Actinomycetes > Mycobacteriales > Nocardiaceae > Rhodococcus > Rhodococcus sp. P4_E4. Next base: position 152,058 of record NZ_JBFUJB010000020.1, read on the forward strand.
CTACGAGTTCCACCTGTTTACTGCCGTCTACTGATCGGTGTCGACGACATCAACACGGATACCGCGGCCACCGATGCCGGAGACCAAGGTCCGCAGAGCGGTCGCCGTGCGACCACCCCGACCGATGACCTTGCCGAGATCGTCGGGGTGCACGTGCACCTCGACGGTCCGTCCCCGACGTCCGGTGATCAGCTCGACACGCACATCGTCGGGATTGGCGACGATGCCACGCACGAGATGCTCTACCGCATCAGCGACGACGGCACTCACTTGTCAGCAGCCTCGGCGTCTGCAGCGGGAGCCTCGGCGTCAGCCGCGGTGTCTTCTGCCTTGGCCTCGTCAGCCTTTGCAGCCTTCTTCTTCTTGGGGGTGATTGCTTCTGCAACCGGCTCGTTCTCGGCCTGCGCGAGTGCAGCCTGGAAGAGCTCGAGCTTGGTGGGCTTGGCTTCCTTGACGCGCAGGGTGCCTTCGGTGCCCGGCAGGCCCTTGAACTTCTGCCAGTCACCGGTGATCTTGAGGAGTGCCTCGACGGGCTCGGTGGGCTGTGCGCCCACGGACAGCCAGTACTGAGCGCGCTCGGAATCGATGTCGATCAGCGAGGGCTCTTCCTTGGGGTGGTACTTGCCGATGGTCTCGATCGCACGGCCGTCACGACGGGTGCGCGAGTCGGCGATGACAACGCGGTACTGAGCGTTGCGGATCTTGCCGAGGCGGGTGAGCTTGATTTTGACAGCCACAGCTGCAGTTCTCCTTCAGCGCGCACAACAGTGCTGCGCATGTCACGTGCAATTCAGCGACCCACACGATTTGTGAGCCCGGTTTTGCCTCTATCCTGTGACCGTCGCAGCGGTACGTAACCGGTTGCGACGAACAATGGTCCATTGTGCCAGATGGGTGGGCTCGTTCGGAAACCACCCTGTGCGCGCTTCGAGAGTGCAGGGACTCCCTAACCACTCACGGGGGTGCCGCGGAGGATCACACGCATCGGCTTCGCGAGCACATCGGGGTTTCCGCGCGGATCTTCGGAATAAACCACCAGGTCGGCGGGCGCTCCCTCTTCGATGCCCTGGGCACCCAACCAACTCCGCGCATCCCAGCTGGCTGCGCCCAACGCCTGGTGAGCTGTCAATCCGGCAACTTCGAGTTCGGCGATCTCGTCGGCGATCCGCCCGTGTCTGATCGATCCGCCGGCATCCGTTCCGGCATAGATTGGAATCCCGGCCTCGTGAGCGGCACCGATTGTCTGGTGCCGACGAGCGTGCAAATCGCGCATGTGCGCCGCGTAGATCGGATATCGCGTGGCGGAGTCCGCGATCTCGGGGAAAGTAGCGATGTTGATCAGCGTCGGAACCAGGGCCGTGCCGTGCGCGACCATCGACTCGATGGTCGCGTCCGTCAATCCGGTGCCGTGCTCGATGCAGTCGATACCGGCGTTGATCAGGCCGGGCAAAGCGTCTTCGGCAAAAACGTGAGCGGTGACCTTTGCGCCTTCGGCGTGGGCGGCAGCGATGGCCTCGACCAGGATCTCGTCGCTCCACAAGGGAGCCAGATCGCCGACGGAACGATCGATCCAGTCGCCGACGAGCTTGACCCAGCCGTCACCAGCGCGTGCCTGACGCACTACCTCGGCCGGCAACTGAGATTCGTCGTCCAGGTCGACCGGCAAGCCCGGGATGTACCGCTTGGGTGCCGCGATGTGCTGACCTGCGCGAATGATCCGCGGCAAATCGAGGCGCTCGTCGATGAACCTGGTGTCGACCGGTGATCCGGCGTCGCGGAGCAACAGCACGCCCGCGTCACGTTCGGTCTTCGCCTGCTCCAGCAAGCCGTCGACGGTTTCGCCGCCGCCACCGCCGTAGCGGATACCGACGTGACAATGCGCATCCACGAGACCCGGTGTGATCCAACCCGATTCGACGATCGTCTCCGCACCGGACACCGGCTCGAAGGAAATCAGCCCGTCGACGATCCACAATTCGATCGGCTCGGCATCGGGCAGACCGATACCCCGCAGATGAAGCGCAGCCACCGACTACTTCTTGGGCAGCTTGAGCTGGGAAAGATCGATGCCTTCCAGTCCGGGCGGCAACTGATCGAGACCCTTGGGCATGTTCGACAGGTCGGGCATCCCGGCCGGCATTCCGCCGGGCATACCCGGGAATCCGCCCATGCCGGGGAATCCTCCGCGCATCTTGGGCTGCGTCGGGCCCTTGCCGCCCTTCTTGCCCTTCTTGCCCTTCTTGCTGCGAACCTGCTTACGCGCGCCGGGCATGCCCATACGGCCGGCCATGGCAGCCATCATCTTGCGGGCTTCGAAGAAGCGATCCACCAACTGGTTGACGTCGGAAACCTTGACGCCCGAACCGTTCGCGATGCGCAGTCTGCGTGAGGCGTTGATGATCTTCGGATCGTCGCGCTCGGCCGGTGTCATACCGCGGATGATGGCCTGAATGCGATCGAGTTGCTTCTCGTCGACGTTGGCCAGCGCGTCCTTCATGCCGCCGGCACCCGGCAGCATGCCGAGGAGGTTGCCGATCGGGCCCATCTTGCGGACGGCCATCATCTGATCGAGGAAGTCTTCGAGGGTGAGCTGACCGGAACCGATCTTCGCTGCGGTCGCTTCGGCCTGATCGGCGTCGAAAACCTGCTCGGCCTGCTCGATGAGGCTCAGGACGTCGCCCATACCGAGGATCCGGCTGGCCATGCGATCGGGGTGGAAGACGTCGAAGTCTTCGAGCTTCTCGCCGGTGGACGCGAAGAGGATCGGCTGGCCGGTGACCTCGCGGACGCTCAGTGCGGCACCACCGCGGGCGTCGCCGTCGAGCTTGGTGAGGACGACACCGGTGATGCCGACTCCTTCACGGAACGCGTCGGCGGTACTGACCGCGTCCTGACCGATCATGGCGTCGAGGACGAAGATGGTCTCGTCCGGGTTGACGGCGTCACGGATACCGGCGGCCTGCGCCATCAGCTCCGAGTCGATACCGAGGCGACCGGCGGTGTCGACGATCACGACGTCGTAGTGCTTGTTGCGGGCTTCCTCGACTCCGGCGCGGGCGACCTCGACGGGGTCGGCTGCGGAAACGCCGAGGGCGTTCTCGCCACCGCCGATGGAGGTACCGGGGTGCGGCGCGAAGACTGCCGCGCCCGCACGCTCACCGACGATCTGAAGCTGAGTGACGGCGCCGGGACGCTGAAGGTCGCAGGCAACGAGGAGGGGCGTGTGCCCCTGGTCCTTGAGCCACTTGGCCAACTTTCCGGCCAGCGTGGTCTTACCGGAACCCTGCAGACCGGCCAACATGATGACCGTCGGCGGAGTCTTGGCGAACTGGAGTCGACGAGTTTCGCCGCCGAGAACCTCGACCAGCTCTTCGTTGACGATCTTGACGACCTGCTGAGCCGGGTTCAGTGCACCCGAGACCTCGGCGCCCTTGGCGCGTTCCTTGATCTTGGCGATGAAGCTGCGCACTACGGGAAGCGCGACGTCGGCCTCGAGCAGGGCAAGGCGGATCTCGCGGGCCGTAGCGTCGATGTCGGCGCCGGACAGACGACCCTTGCCACGCAGATCCTTGAGAGATCCGGTCAATCTGTCGGAAAGGGATTCGAACACCGAGTGCGCTCCTGAAGGTCGTGCGAGTTAGCCGTGGATATTCTCGGGCACCAGCCTAGCCGCTACGCCCGCACCGATCCCAGCCGATGCGGGCGTAACTGCCGAAACCGGTCCGTCAATCCTCTTTCTTCTTGGGTTGTGGCACCGGAACCACCGCCAGCACCGCCTCCTCGACGCGCTCTCGCGCCGCGCGGGTATCGGCCTCACCGAAGTCGAGGCAGAACGCGTCGACCACCGAGGAACCCAACGTGGCGACCTTCGCCCACCGGATGTCGGCACCACTGTGTTCGAGTGCTGCGGCCAGTCGGCAAAGCAGGCCGACGCGGTCTTCGGTACGCAATTCGAGGATCGCGTGACCGTCACCGGGCGCGTCGAACCAGATGACCCGCGGCGGTGCCTGCGAATAGAGCACCGGAACCGCCGAATCCTTGTTTGTCTGGATCGGGTCGTCCCACTGCTCTGCCCGTGCCTCCTCGTCCTTGGCGTCGAGAAGTTCGAGCAGATTCAGTTCACCGGCCGAAGCGCGGATCAATTCCTGCCTGAGCAGCACCGCCTGCGGCGGTGTGCCGAACCTCGGTGTGACGACAAACGAATTGACCGCCGAACCCGCATGCGACCCCAGCGAAGCGGAATGCACCCGCAACGACTGCAGCGCCAGAACTCCGGCAGCCCGAGACAGCAACCCGGGCGCGTCGGGCGCGATGACGGTCACGACGTAGGTGTGCGGATTCTCGGCCGGAACGAGCGAGACGTGAACCCCGCCATCCTCGGCAATGGCCAACTGCTCGGGAGCGAGTGGATCGGGTTGTGGGAGTTCCTCCCCCGCCATCAGCAAACGGCAACGACGCACGAGCTCACCGATCAGAGACGACTTCCAGTCGCCCCAGACGCCAGGCCCGGTGGCCAGCGAATCCGCCTCCGCCAACGAATGCAGGAGATCGAGAAGCGTCCCGTCCCCTTCGAGTGCGTCGACCACTCGCTGCACCGTTGCCGGATCGTCGAGGTCGCGACGGGTCGCCGTTTCCGGCAGCAGCAAGTGATAGCGCACCATCGCCGTCAACGTCGCGACGTCGGAAGGCCAGAGTCCCAAGCGATTTCCGATCGCGGTGGCCAATTCGGCACCGACGACGCTGTGGTCTCCCCCTCGCCCCTTCCCGATGTCGTGGATCAACGCACCGAGCATGAGCAGATCCGGCCTAGCGACGCGAGTGGTGAATCCGCTTGCATACGCGGCGGTTTCGACCAGGTGGCGATCCACCGTCCACGTATGGACGGCGTCGCGCGGCGGAAGATCGCGAATGGTCCCCCACTCCGGCAGGAGGCGACCCCAGAGCCCGGTCCGGTCCATCGCCTCGATCACCGGAACGGCACGCGATCCCGAACCGAGCACGACCAAGAGATCGTTGACCGCATTTTTCGGCCACGGCTCACGCAGTTCCGGGGCATTGTCGGCCAGTCGATTGAGCGTCGACGCGGAGATCGGCATGCCGTTGGTGGCCGCCGCTGCCGCGACCCGCATCACCAGACCGGGATCCTTCTTCGGCCTCGCATCGCGCGCCAGGACAACTTCGCCGGCATGCTCGACGACGCCCTCGTCCAGTGGTCGCCGCACCGGCGCGCGACGCAGCCGCGACAAACCACGCCGGGGCAAGGAGTTTCCGGCGGTACGGATACCGACGTCCACCGAATAGCTGATGGTGCGCGCCGATTCACTGAGAAGGCGGGCCAGATCGAATCGATCACCGATCCGCAGCGCCGCACCGATTTCGTCGGCGTCCTGCGCTCGCAGTTGATCGCGGGCGCGACCGGCAACGCGGTGAAGTTCGGTGCGCACGTCGAGCAACCGCCTGTGCGCGAGTGCCAGACCGCCGCCGGGCGAGTTGGGTCCCAGCCCTGGCATCCCGTCGGTCAATTGCGCGATGGACAGGGCGTTGAGCAGTTGGACGTCACGCAGCCCGCCACGGCCGCTCTTGAGATCCGGTTCGGCGCGATGGGCGATCTCGCCGCTGCGCTCCCACCTCGTACGGGTCTGGGTGATCAATTCGTCGAATCGGCTGCGGATGTCCATGCGCCACTGTCGACGGACACCACTGATCAACAGGTTGCTCAGCTCCACATCGCCGGCAATGTGGCGTGCTTCGAGCATTCCGAGTGCCGCCGTCATGTCGGTGGCCGCAACCTGAAGCGCCTGCGGAAGCGTCCGCACGCTGTGGTCGAGTTTGATGTGCGCGTCCCACAGCGGGTACCACAGGCTGTCCGCAACCTGGGCCACGACTGCTGGGTCCATGTCGTCGTGCAGCAGAATCAGATCGAGATCGGAATACGGCAACAGTTCGCGTCGGCCAAGACCACCCACGGCGACGATGGCAAACCCACAATCCGGTTTGATGCCCAGTTCGGTCCCCTTGGTGGTCAACCAGAACTCGTGCAGATCGACCAGTGCATGTCGCAGTGAGGGGGCGTCGAGCCTCCTGTTCTTGACGCCTCCGGTGAGTAGGGCCTTGCGTGCGCGGGCCAGGTCCGCAGCTTCGTCGGATCCCCCTGACGAGACCGGCCCTGGCCCCGTCGCTTTCGCGACGGAACCAGGGCCGAGGTTCTCGGACCCTTTCGGGTCAGAGTGCATCGCCACCGCGTTCCCCGGTGCGAACCCGGATGACCGACTCGACTGGCGAGACCCACACCTTGCCGTCACCGATCTTGCCGGTTCGAGCTGCCTCGACGATCACCTCGACGACCTTGTCCACGGCCGCGTCGTCGACGACGACCTCGACCCGGACCTTGGGTACGAAGTCCACGGAGTACTCCGCGCCTCGGTACACCTCGGTGTGGCCCTTCTGTCGGCCGTAGCCCTGAACTTCGCTGACTGTCATACCCAGCACTCCGGCCTGCTCGAGTCCGGTCTTGACGTCCTCGAGCGTGAACGGCTTGACGATTGCTGTGATCAGCTTCATGTGCTCATCCCTTTCCAAACTCTGAAGTGCCTGAATTCACTTTAATCACGTGCTGATCACGCGAGGTCGTATGCGGTCTCTGCGTGTTCGGTCTCATCGATGCCGCGTGCCTCGTCCTCGGCCGAGATTCGCCAGCCCAGGGGCTTGAGTGCGAAGCCGATGATCGTCGTCAGAACGCCGGTGAAGACGAGTGCTGCGAGTGCGATCACGATCTGAACCACCAGTTGCTTGTAGTCGCCGCCGTAGAAGAGGCCGGTTGCGGTGCCGAAGAATCCGATACCGATCGTGCCCCACAGGCCGGAGACAAGGTGCACGCCGACGACGTCGAGCGAGTCGTCGAAGCCGAAGCGGAACTTCAGGCCGACTGCGAGAGCGGACAGGATGCCGGCTACGGCGCCGAGGAAGATGGAACCGACCGGGTTGAGCGCACCGGCAGCAGGGGTGATGGCGACCAGACCGGCGACCGCACCGGAAGCTGCGCCGAGGCTGGTGGCGTGACCGTCACGAATACGCTCGGTGGCGAGCCAGGCCAGGACTGCGGCACACGTCGCGGTGGTCGTGTTGACCCAGGCGAGACCGGCGTTACCGTCGGCGGCGAATGCCGAGCCGGCGTTGAAGCCGAACCAACCGAACCAGAGAAGTGCTGCGCCGAGCATCACGAAGGGCAGGTTGTGCGGACGGAAGGCGGTCTTGCCGAAGCCGAGACGCTTGCCGACGATGAGGGCGAGGACCAGACCGGCCATACCCGCGTTGATGTGAACGACTGTGCCACCGGCGAAGTCGATCGGAGCGACGTTGGCGACGGTGACTCCGTCGTCGTTGACCGTGGTGCCGAAGAGCTTTGCCGCGATGCCGTCCTCGGAGCCCGAGAGGAGTCCGCCGCCCCAGACCATGTGTGCGAGGGGGAAGTAGACGACGGTGACCCAGATACCCGAGAACAGGAGCCAGGTGCCGAACTTGACCCGCTCGGCCAGGGCACCACTGATAAGGGCGGTGGTGATGATCGCGAATGTCACCTGGAACGCGATGTCGATGACGTTGGGGTAGCCCCACGCGCCGGCGATGAAGTTGCCGTCAGCATCGGTGATGCTGTTCTTGAGGCCGAAGAACTCGAACGGGTTGGCAAAAATGCCCCCGATGTTCTCGGTGCCGTAGGACATCGACCATCCCCACAGAACGTAAATGACGCCGATGACGGCCATGGCCCCGAAGGACATCATCATCATGTTCAGGACGGACTTGGACCGAGACATCCCGCCGTAGAAGAAAGCGAGGCCGGGTGTCATCAGCAAGACCAGAGATGCAGCCATCAGCATCCATGCGGCGTTACCGGAGTTCGCCAACAAATCGTCGGTACTCACTTACTACCTCCTAGTCGCACGTGCCGGGCAGCACGTCGTTAAGGAGAAGAGTGCTGGGCTGGTGTTTCGTCCATGGCGCTGTCGCGTTTCGCAGACGTGAACCAATTGCCCAACTTTGTTGCAAACAGGTTTCGCCAGGGGGTTCTACCGACCCTGTGCGCCTTTTCGGTAGTTCGCGCTACCAAAAAGGCGCACGGGGGCGTCAGCCCAGCAGGGCGTCGACGAACGCACCCGGCTCGAAGGGCGCCAGGTCGTCGGCACCTTCACCGAGACCGACCAACTTCACCGGCACACCCAGTTCATGCTGAACCTGGAAGACGATTCCGCCCTTGGCGGTTCCGTCCAGCTTGGTCAGTACGACGCCGGTGATGTCCACGACCTCCGCGAACACTCGAGCCTGCGCCAGTCCGTTCTGGCCGACCGTCGCATCGAGAACCAGCAGAACGTCGTCGACCGACGCCTTCTTCTCGATGACCCGCTTGACCTTGCCGAGCTCGTCCATCAGACCGGTCTTGGTGTGCAAACGGCCGGCGGTGTCGATGAGGACCACGTCGACGCCGTCCGCGATGCCGCGAGAGACCGCGTCGAAGGCAATCGCAGCGGGATCGCCACCCTCCTTGCCACGAACAACTTCAGCGCCGACACGCTCGGCCCACGTCTGGAGCTGATCGGCAGCGGCCGCGCGGAACGTGTCCGCGGCGCCGAGCACGACGCGACGACCGTCGGCGACGAGCACGCGAGCCAGCTTGCCGGTGGTGGTGGTCTTGCCGGTTCCGTTGACGCCGACGACGAGCAGAACAGCCGGGTGATCATCGTGCGGCAACGCGCGGATGGAGCGGTCCAGTTCGGGACGCAGCTCGGCGATCAACACCTCACGCAGGAGCGCGCGGGCGGCAGCCTCGGTCCGGACGCTGCGGGCCGCCATCTGCTCACGAAGCTTCGTGACGACCTTTTCCGTGGTCGCGGAGCCGAGGTCTGCGATGAGAAGGGTGTCCTCGACTTCTTCCCACGAGTCCTCGTCCAGATCGCCGCCACCGAGCAGACCGAGCAAGCTCTTGCCGACCGCTGACTGCGAGCGGGAGAGGCGCCCGCGCAGTCGGTCCAACCGACCCTCGGTCGGGTCGATCTCGTCCAGCACGCGCGGTGCAGGCTCGACGGGTTCGGGAACTACGACAGGTTCGGGAACTACGACGGGCTCGGGTACGACTACAGGTTCGGGAACGACAGGTTCTTCGACAACAGGTTCTGCTACCGGTGGTTCTTCTACGACCGGCTTTTCGATTACCGGCTCTTCGACAACCGGTTCCTCGACAACAGCGGGTTCATCGACAACCGGCTCCTCGACGACGGCCGGCTTCTCCGCAACAGGTTCTTCGACGACCGGTTTTTCGACGACAGGCGGCTTCTCCGCGACCGGCGGCGTCGGAACCACCGGAGGTGGCGCCGTTGCCGTCGAGCCTTGACTGAAGTTGAACCCGCCGCCGGCCTTGTAACCGCCTGACTTGTCCTTCTCGGGGGTGCCGAGCTCCGGCTTCGTCTCGGGCGCCTTCAGCGACACCTGCCCCTTGCGGTAGCGCAGGAATCCGGCAACGAGAACGACGAGTAGTACGGCCGCTACAGCCGCGATGATGATCCAAGCCTGGGTAGTCACCGGCCCATTGTTTCAGGCTCCGACCCGGAAAGTGAGCAGGGCTTACGTCGAGGCCATGTCTTGACCGCGAAGTCGCTGCGAAATCACGGTGGTGATGCCGTCGCCGCGCATGCTGACTCCGTACAACGCGTCGGCGATTTCCATCGTCGGTTTCTGGTGAGTGATCACGATCAACTGCGACTTCTCCCGCAATTGTTCGAAGAGTCCGATCAGCCGCCGCAGGTTGGTGTCGTCCAACGCCGCCTCGACCTCGTCCATCACGTAGAACGGGGACGGGCGTGCCCGGAAGATCGCGACCAGCATGGCCACCGCGGTCAAGGACTTCTCGCCGCCTGACAGCAACGACAACCGCTTGACCTTCTTACCGGGCGGACGCGCCTCGACTTCGATGCCTGTGGTCAGCATGTCCGACGGATCGGTGAGAACCAGTCGTCCTTCTCCCCCGGGGAACAATTTCTCGAACACGCCCACGAACTCACGCTCGACGTCGGCATAGGCCTCGGTGAACACCTGCAGAATTCGTGCGTCCACGTCTGCGACCACAGCAAGAAGGTCCTTGCGTGCGGTCTTGACGTCTTCGAGCTGAGTGGAGAGGAAGGTATACCGCTCCTCGAGAGCTGCGAATTCCTCGAGCGCCAGCGGATTGACCTTGCCGAGGGTGGCGAGGTCTTTCTCCGCCCGCTTCGCGCGCCGTTCCTGAGTCGCACGATCGTACGGAAGCGGAGCGGGGGCGGTTACCTGCTCGCCGCGCTCCTTGGCCTGCTCGTACTCCTCGATTTCGAGAGCGGTCGGCGGCAGTTCGACGTCGGGTCCGTACTCGGCGATCAGATCATCGAGGCCGATACCGTACTGATCGAGGATCGACTCCTCGAGTTGTTCGATGCGCAGCGCTGCCTGAGCCTTCGCAACCTCGTCGCGATGGACAGCGTCGGTGAGTGAAGCGAGCTGTCCGGCCAGTGCCCGGACGATCTCGCGGACCTGATCCAGCTTGGCCGTGCACTCGGAGCGGGCCCGAGCCAACTCGTCGCGATGAGCAAGAGCTGCAGCGACGACGGCCTCGAGTTCGGCCGCCACGCGCTGCCCCGACTCGGCGACGGCAGCTGCAACCTCCGCAGCGTGCGCTCTGGCGCGCAGAGCCCGCTCGGCGCGAATTCGTGCCTCTCGTTCGGCAGCAGCGGCGCGGCGAAGCGAATCAGCCTTTCCGCGTACGGATTCCGCACGTTCTTCGGCGGTGCGCACGGCAAGGCGAGCATCCATTTCGACTATGCGCACTTCGGCCAGCGCTGCTGCGGCCATTTCGCGATCGGCAGCGGTCGATTCCGCACCGTGTCCCGGTGCACTGCCGTCGGTTTCGGCCACACGCAGACGTTCTTCCAGGTCCGCCAGCTTTGTCAGCGACTCACCGCGGCCCTCCTCGGCACGCACTCGCTGGGCGGTCAACCGCTCGGATTCCGCGTGGGCGACTCGTGCTGCCTGCCCCAATCTGCCCAACTGCTCGTAAATGGCGGACATGGCGGCGTCCGACTCGTTGAGCGCCGCCAAAGTCTGCTCCGCGGTCTCGCGTCGAGCGGCCTGTTCGGCCAGAGCGCCGGACAGCGCCGCGTCGAGTTCCTCGGATCGGCTCTCCGTTGCCGCCAGTTCCGCTGCTGACGCGTCGATCGCCGCCTGTACCTCCAGCGTGCTGGGTTGCCGATCCGAGCCACCGATCATCCACCCCGAACCGTGCAGATCGCCGGAACGGGTCACTGCACGAATTCCCTTGTGGTCAGCAACAACTCGAATCGCGTCCTCGAGGGTCTCGACCAGGACAACGCCATCGAGTATTGCGGTCAACCCCGCACGCAACTCGTCAGGGCAGTCGATGACGTCGACGGCAGGACGACTGCCCGGTGCGATCTCGGCCTCGCGTTTGATCACCGGTTCACCGCTCACGATCAGCGACGCACGCCCACCGTCCTGATCGGCCAGCGCTGCAACAGCGGAGCGAGCAGAGTCCAGCGACTGCGCCACGACGGCGTCCGCCGCCGGCCCCATCGCGGCAGCGATGGCAGCTTCGTAGCCGGGTTCGACGTGAATCAATCCGACCAGCGAGGTGATGCCGTCGTCGCGCCGATGTTCGAGCAGCCAGCCGCCACCGTCCTTGCGCTGCAAGCCCATCGACAGCGCCTCGACGCGCGCACGGAGCGAAGCTATGCGTTGCCCGCTCGTCTTTTCTTCCTCACGAAGTTCTTCGACACGTGCGTCGATCATCTCGAGAGCTTCGACGGCGCGTTCATGATTGGTGTCGAGGCCTACTTCACCGGCGTCGAGGTCCCCGATGCTTTCCTGCACCGTGTCGAACTCGGCTTGTGCGGCATCCCCACGCAGACGAGCCTCGTCGATGGCCTCGGTCAGTCGCGAAACTTCCGCGTCGACGGATTCGACGCGGGTACGCAAAGTGTCGACCTGACCGGAGAGTCGAGCAAGACCTTCACGGCGGTCGGCGACGGCACGAACTTCCGCCATGTGCGCCCGTTCCGCTTCTGCTGCAGCATCTTCGGTGGCTGCCAGCTGGTCCCGAGCAGCTTCCGACGCCGCTCGCGCGATTTCGACGCCTTCGAGGAGTTCGGCCTCCTCGGCCGCAAGACGTTCGGCGCGCGCTTCCATCTCGTCCGGGTCCTGGCCGCGGTTGCCGACGGGTTCGGAGTCGAGATGTCGTGCACGCTCGCGGGCGATGCGCACGGTGGCGTTGACTCGTTCGGCAAGCGCGGAGAGCTGGAACCAACTCTGCGCTGCCGCTTCCGATCCCGGAGTCAGACGAGCGAGAGCTTGCTCCTGGCGCCCGAGTTCGAGGTTGGCCTCGTCGAGCGCGGACGCCACCTCGTTGTGCTGTTCGCGGGCCGCTTTCTCGTCCTGCGCCTGGTCGTTCAGTTGGGTTCGACGGGTCACCAGGTCGTCAGCGGCCAGCCGCATCTTGGCATCACGCAGGTCAGCCTGGACCGTCTGTGCTCGCCGAGCAACCTCGGCCTGGCGTCCCAGCGGTTTGAGTTGCCGACGCAGTTCCGCGGTGAGGTCACTGAGTCGAGCGAGATTGGCCTGCATGGAATCGAGCTTGCGTACCGCTTTTTCCTTGCGGCGGCGATGTTTGAGGACTCCCGCGGCTTCTTCGATGAAGGCGCGTCGATCCTCGGGGCGGGATTCGAGGATCGCGGCGAGCCGTCCCTGCCCGACGATGACATGCATTTCGCGGCCGATACCGGAGTCGCTGAGCAGTTCCTGGACGTCCATCAGACGGCAGGACGAGCCGTTGATCTCGTACTCCCCCGCGCCGTCGCGGAACATCCGGCGCGTGATCGACACCTCGGAGTACTCGATCGGGAGCGCGCCGTCGGCGTTGTCGATGGTCAAGGTCACCTCGGCGCGGCCCAGCGGCGCGCGGCCGGAGGTGCCGGCAAAGATGACGTCTTCCATCTTGCCGCCGCGCAGAGCCTTGGCGCCCTGCTCGCCCATCACCCAGGTCAACGCATCGACGACGTTGGATTTACCCGAGCCGTTCGGCCCGACGACACAGGTGATCCCCGGCTCGAACCGAAGAGTCGTTGCCGACGCAAAGGATTTGAATCCCTTGAGTGTCAGACTCTTGAGGTGCATGGGGGGAAACTTTACCGCCAAACCGGTCAGCGTTCGACGAACCCTGTCAGGTCGCCCCTGGCGGGGTCCCAGCTGTCGACCACGAGATCCACCGTGCCCGGTGTTGTTCCCGAGCGAAGCAACTCCAACAATTTCTCGAGCTGCGTGCGTTCGCCTTCCGCCACGACGAGCACTCGACCGTCACGCTGATTCGACGCATATCCGATCAACCCGAGTTCGAGGGCGCGGGCCCTGGTCCACCACCGGAACCCGACGCCCTGAACATATCCGTGAACCCACGCCGTCAACCGCACAGGCGGTGTCTCAGTCATGACGTTCAGCCCGCCACACGTTCGAGACGGTGGACGTCGCCGAGGAAACCGGTGGTGTAGAGCGAGTTGGGGTCCCAGCCCGGGCCGGCACCGAACTTCACCGCGGATGTGAACGGCAGACCCGAGGCGATCTCACACGAAGATCCCGAATCCGGATCGACGCGAACAACTTTGCCGCCGACATTGAATGCGACGTACAACGCGCCGTCCGGTCCGACGGTCAGATCGTCCGCCATGTTTGCCGGACCGAACCCGGGGAGCGTGATCGTTCGCACCGGCCCGCCCAGATCGTGTGCGTCGAGGACGTGGACCGCGGTCACCATGTCGAAAGTGGTCGTCACGTAGATCGTCGAACCGGAGCGTGCGAGGCCGTCGACGGTGCCGAGATCCTCACGAACGATCGAACTGGTTCCGTCACTGTCGATGACCGTGAGCCCCGGCCGGGTCAGGGTGCGAGCTGTGAGGAAACGGTTACCGTCCAGCGGCACAAGCCCGTTCGGCATCACCAGACCGTCGGCAATCGTTGTCACCGATCCGTCTGCGACGTCGACCTTACGAAGGCTGCCGTCGGCGATTCCGAACAGACCCGAGACAGTCGAGTTGCCCGTGGTGAAGTACACGGAACCGTCACGCGCGACCAGCCCTCCAGGTCCGGTGACATCACCGACCAAAGTTGTCCGTGTTCCGTCCGGCGCCACTTTCAGCAGTGCACCCGGCCCGATCAGAGCCGACTGCGACAACACCATCGATCCGCTGCCGTCGAATTCGAGATTCTCGAGCATTCCGGCACCAGTCGTCACGACGCTCGACGTCCATTTGCCGCAACCACCGTCCGAGCCGTCGGCCGGGACCGATGCCTGTGCCGGAGCACTCACCGCCACAACGGAACCCAGTGCGATCGCAGCGACAACACTGCCGGCGCGGGACATCAGGCTTCCGTGTCGAACGACAGCGTGACCTTGGTTCCGGCCTTGAGAGTGCGCCCCACCGTGCACACCTTGTCGACGGAACGCTCGACGAGAGTGATGAGGCGCTGCTGCGCTTCGGCATCCAACTCACTGAGGTCGAGTTCGAGAACCTCGTCGAGCTGCGGGTAGACCTCGTTTTCACGATCGGCGGCACCGGACACTCGAACCGTCGCGTCGTAGTTGTCACCGAGGCGGCGAGAGATCGGGAAGTCTGAGCTCATCCCGGTGCATGCAGCCAGTGCAATTTTGAGGAGTTCGCCGGGCGTGAAGACTCCTGGCACCGATTCGGAGCCGATGAGAACCTCTGCGCCACGCGAACTCTTGCCGGTGTAGAGGCGGGTTCCTGTGCGTTCCACCCAAAGCTCCGTGTGAGCTGGGGCGGTTGCAGTGTTGTCTGGAGTCTGTTCAGCCATGACGCAATCTTGCCACTCCGCCGAACCGAAGGGGCGGAGACCTAGGCGATTCGCCGTGCCCTCGGGGTCGGCTGACACCGCGGGCAACTGAACGACGATCGATTCATGAACTTCTCACGCTTGATCGGCGCGCCGCATCGCGGGCACGGAAGATTCTCCTGCCCGTACGCCGACAGCGACCGGTCGAAGTAGCCCGATTCCCCGTTGACGTTCACGTACAGCGCGTCGAAGGACGTACCGCCCTGATCGAGCGCCTCGCCCATCACCGAGTGCGCCGCGGTCAACAGTTCTCGAAGTTTGGGCCTGGTGAGCGATTCGGCGATTCGGTTGCCGTGAATCTTTGCACGCCACAATGATTCGTCGGCATAGATGTTTCCGATTCCGGAGACCACTGTCTGGTCGAGAATCGCCCGCTTGATCTCGGTGTGCTTGCCCCGCAGGACTTTCACGACGGATTCGAGATCGAACGCAGCATCCATGGGATCGCGAGCGATGTGCGCCACCGACTCGGGCAGCATCGTTCCGTCGACCTCGACGAGAGGTGAAATCGACCAGCCACCGAAGGTCCGCTGGTCGACGAATCGAAGATCAGCCCCGGAATCGAGGGCCAACCGAATGCGTAGGTGCTTTTCCCAGTCGACTGTCGGGGGTTGGACCAACATCTGTCCGCTCATCCCGAGATGAACCACCAGTCCGACACCGGCAGGCTCGAGAACCAGCCACAGATACTTGCCGCGACGCTCTGCCGAAGCGATGGTCTGCCCGGTGAGTTGGCCGATCAAGTCCTCGGAACCGAGAATGTGGCGCCTGATCGCGCGGGGATGGAGGACCTCGACGGCCTCGATCGCCGCACCTACAGCATGAGACTGTAGGCCGCGGCGAACGACTTCGACTTCGGGAAGCTCAGGCAAGAGTGAACTCAGCCGGCGAGATCAGACGGGTTGTCAGCAGCGACTGCGCTAGCAGCGGCATTCTCCGACATCGTCTTCCATGCCGAACTTGCTGCCTTCTGCTCGGCTTCCTTCTTGGAACGACCGACACCGACGCCCAAGGGCTTGCCACTGATGAGAACTGTGGCCGTGAATTCCTTGTCGTGATCGGGTCCGGTAGCGGTGATCTCGTAGACGGGAACTCCGGCACCGTGTTCTGCGGTCAGTTCCTGCAGACTCGTCTTCCAATCCAGACCCGCGCCGAGAAGCGGTGCGCGAGTGAGTAGATCGTCGAACAGATCGAGAACAACACGTCTCGCAGTATCGATGCCGTGCTGCAGGTGTATGGCGCCGAGAATCGACTCCATACCGTCGGCGAGGATGGACGGCTTGTCACGGCCGCCCGTCATTTCCTCGCCCTTACCCAGCAGCAGGTGAGCTCCGAGTCCACCTTCACCCAGAGTCCTGGCAACCTCGGCGAGTGCATGCATGTTGACCACGCTGGCACGAATCTTCGCCAGATCACCTTCGGATTTGTCAGGGTGGGACAGATAAAGATTTTCGGTCACCGTGACGCCGAGAACGGAATCCCCGAGAAATTCGAGGCGCTCGTTCGTGGGCAGACCGCCGTTCTCGTACGCGTACGAGCGGTGCGTGAGAGCCAGGGTCAGAAGACCGGGCTCTATATCTACGCCGACAGCGGCGAGGAGCTTGTCGTGATTGCCCTCGCCGCCGGCGGCTGAAACTGTATTTTCGCTCGTCATAGTCTTTCTCCGGGGAGAACTAGACAGCAGCGGTTACCTGGCGGCCCTTGTAAGTACCGCATGACGGGCATGCGATGTGGGGAAGGGTCTGCTCGCCACAGCCACGGTTGGGGCAGGTAACGAGGGTGGGCACAGTGGTCTTCCACTGGCTACGACGCGACCGCGTGTTGGATCGCGACATTTTGCGCTTGGGGACAGCCACTTCTACTTCTCCTCGGCTTCGGTGATCACAAGATTTTCGCTGGTGTTTGATTCCACGCCAAATTTGGCCGCGAGACCAGCCCAGCGAGGATCAAGTATGTCATGCCCATGCCCAGATTCCGCAATCGCCAGGCGAATGCCACATTCTGAGCACAATCCCAGGCAATCGTCACTGCACAGAGGCTGGAGCGGAAGCGCCAGACCGACTGCATCGACGATGACCGGTTCGAGGTCGATTTCGTCGTCTTCGACCGCGTAGACCTCTCCCTCTTCCGTCGTCTCCTCGGTGGTGCTGTCCGGGTAAGCGAACAACTCCGTGAGATAGATGTCCACGGTGTCGGTGAAAGGTTCAAGGCACCGCGAGCATTCACCCTTGGTGGGTGCGTGCACGTTTCCGGTGACGAGAACGCCTTCGGACACTGCTTCGAGACGAAGATCGAGATCTATGTCCGCGCCCGCTTCGATCGCGATCAGATCGAGACCGATACGGTTCGGGGACTGAATTGTTCTCTCGACGGTACGCATCGACCCTGGACGACGACCGAGCTTGACCGTGTCCAGCAAAAATCCCGCATCACTTGACTGATGCGACGAACTACGACGATGCGTTGACAAAGAGAACTCACCTAACTGTTGAAACTGGTATGGGCAACCACTCCACAATACGGCAGCTACAACGCAAATCCCAATTCCGTCCACGAAAAAGTGGGCCGCCCCATATCGGACGACCCACCCTCGACTGTCTCGTTCGCTCTAGCGACGACGCTCCGAACGACGATCGTCGTCCTGGTAGTCGGGGACTCCCGAACCTGTTCGAAGCTGTTGACGACCACGCCCGACCGATCGAACCGTTCCGGTGAGGAACTCTTCGAACTCGGCCAACTTGGTGTCCACGTACAGGTCACACTCCGAACGCATCCTGTCGGACTCGGCATGAGCGGCGTCGATCACTCGCGCGGATTCCGCGTGAGCTGACTGGACAACCTCGGTCTGCGACACCAGACGAGCCTGCTCCGCCGTTCCCTCCGCCACTGAATGTTCGTACGAGGCCTGGCCGGACTCGATCATCCGATCGGCCTCGGCACGCGCCCGTCCGGTGACGGCCTCGTACTCACGACGGCCGTCGGTGACGGTCCGTTCCGCTTCTGCTTCGGCGTCCTCGACCAACTGATCGGCGTGCGCGCGTGCTTCGGCAACCATGCGATCGGCCTGAGCCTTGGCATCGGACAGAATCCGGTCGGCGTCGTCGCGTGCGTTCTCGACAGTCGAGGTTGCCTCGGCATTGGCGCTGCTGACTGTCTTCTCGGCGTTTGCTCGCGCGTCACCGACCAATTTGTCGCGATGATCGAGGACGTCCTGAGCGTCGTCCAGCTCACTCGGAATTGCGTCCCGGACGTCGTCGAGTAGCTCGAGTACGTCACCGCGAGGCACAACACACCCTGCGGTCATGGGAACACCGCGCGCCTCTTCGACAATTGCGACCAGTTCGTCCAGTGCCTCGAATACGCGGTACACAAGCAACCCCAATCTCTACCGGCCGAAATCGGCCCACATCGTCACCGGTCCACTCGGACCTGTGCCCGTTCCTGTCCAAGTTTGCCGGAAGAACGGCCAACGGGGTGTCGTCGTGGTCGGTGTGTCGGGGATCAGCTGTTTTCGGCTGCTCGTTCGGCGATACGCGCGAGTAGCCGAGAATGCACCTTGGCCGGGAGCATGTCGGAGACGTCGCCGCCGAAGGTCGCAACTTCCTTCACCAGAGAACTCGACAGGTAGCTGTAGGTCGGGTTCGTGGCAACGAAGAGCGTGTCGACGCCCGTGAGCTTCTGATTCATCTGAGCCATCTGCAGCTCGTAATCAAAGTCGTTCGCGCCGCGCAGACCCTTGACGATCGCGCTGAGTCCTTCTTGTTTCGCGTAGTCGACCAACAATCCGTGCCACGACGTGACGCGAACGTTGGGCAGGTGGCTCGTCGCGTCTTCGAGCATCTCGATCCGCTCGTCGATCGTGAACATGCCACGCTTGCTCTTGTTGATCAGCACGGTGACCACGACCTCGTCGAATTGCGCAGCAACTCTTCCGATTACGTCGAGGTGACCGTTGGTCACAGGGTCGAAGGATCCGGGGCAGACGGCGCCAGTCATGAGTCCAGACCGTAGCAGGTGGCCAGCTCGATGCGGGCTTCACCGTAGTTCTTGGCCTTGATCGGCTCGTAGCCCTGAGGCCACACGGTCTCCGGGGAGCGCGACGATCGTTCGAGTACCACGATCGTGCCCTCCCCCACCCATTTGTTGGCCTGCAGATCAGCGAGCATGGACACGACGGCCTCGTCGGTTACCGCATACGGTGGGTCCGCGATCACGATGTCGTATTCACGCGCACTCGGACCCGAGACCACGGCCGCAACCGGAGCGGCGCGAACCGTCGCCCCCGGCAACGCGACAGTGCCGATGTTCGCCTTGATGACGGCAGCAGCCTTGGCATCGGATTCCACGAGAACAACGTGCTCGGCTCCCCGCGAGAGCGCCTCGAGGCCGAGAGCACCCGAACCCGCAAAGAGGTCGAGAACCGCGCACCCTTCGAGATCGATGCGCGCTTCGAGAGCACTGAACAGCGCCTCACGAACCCGATCCGACGTCGGACGGGTGCCGCTCGGCGGGACTCGCAGGCGTCGACCGCCCGCGAGTCCCGAGATGATGCGTGTCACTCTGCGGCGCTCTCCCCCGTCGAGACGACTACCAGCAGGTCTCCGCCCTCGACCTGTTGGACGGCGCTGATCGCGATCCGCGAGACGACGCCGGCGCGCGGCGAGGTGATCGCCGCTTCCATCTTCATCGCTTCGATCGTGGCCACGGTGTCGCCGGCCTCGATCTTCTGGCCTTCCTTGACCGCGAGCGTCACGACGCCCGCGAACGGTGCAGCCACGTGGCCCGGGTTGTTCTTGTCGGCCTTCTCCGCCACCGGTACGTCACTGGCAATGGAGCGATCGCGGATCGAGACCGGGCGCAGCTGGCCGTTCAGGATGCACATGACAGTGCGGTAGCCGCGCTCGTCGGGCTCGGAGATCGCCTCGAGACCGATGATCAGCTCCACGCCGGGAGCCAACTCGACCCGGTGCTCGTCGCCGCGCCGCAAACCGTAGAAGAACTGGTTTGCCGAAAGCCGCGACGTGTCACCGTACTTCTCGCGGTGTTCGAGGAATTCCTTTGTCGGGCCGGGGAACAGCAGACGGTTCAGCGTCGCCTGACGGTCCTTCGACGAGCCCTCTAGCAGCACCTCGTCCTCAGCGGACAACGTCGCTTCCGGCTTGGCCTGGCCACGTCCTTCGAGTGCCTTGCTGCGGAACGGTTCCGGCCAACCACCGGGAGGCGTACCGAGTTCACCGCGCAGGAAGCCCACCACGGAGTCGGGAATGTCGAACTTCGCCGGATCTGCGGCGAACTCCTCCGAAGGCACACCGGCACCGACAAGATGGAGCGCGAGGTCGCCGACGACCTTCGACGACGGCGTCACCTTCACAAGATGCCCGAGCATGCGGTCCGCGTCGGCGTACTTGGCTTCGACCTCTTCGAACCGGTCGCCGAGACCGAGAGCAACGGCCTGCGTCCGGAGGTTGGAGAGCTGGCCTCCCGGAATCTCGTGCGTGTACACGCGACCCGTCGGCGCCGGCAATCCGGATTCGAACGGCGCGTACACCTTTCGCAGCGCCTCCCAGTACGGCTCGAGGTCGCACACGTTCTGCAGGTTCAGTCCGGTGTCGAACTCGGAGTGCGCGGCAGCGGCGACGATGGCCGAGAGCGCAGGCTGGCTGGTGGTTCCGGCCAGTGCCGCGGAAGCACCGTCGACTGCGTCGGCGCCCGCCTGCCACGCTGCGAAGTACGTGGCCAGCTGTCCACCGGGAGTGTCGTGCGTGTGAACGTGAACCGGCAGATCGAAGTTGCTGCGTAGCGCCGTCACCAGCTTGGTAGCTGCCGGCGCGCGCAGCAGGCCTGCCATGTCCTTGATCGCGAGCACGTGAGCGCCGGCATCGACGATCTCTTCGGCCAACTTCAGGTAGTAGTCGAGCGTGTACAGAGTTTCGTTCGGATCCGACAGATCACCGGTGTAGCTCAGCGCCACCTCCGCGAGGGCCGTTCCGGTCTCACGCACCGCGTCGATGGCAGGCCGCATCTGGTCGACGTTGTTGAGCGCGTCGAAGATTCGGAAGATGTCGATACCGGTGTCGGTGGCTTCCTGAACGAATGCGCGCGTGACCTTTTCGGGATACGGCGTGTAGCCCACGGTGTTTCGGCCGCGAAGAAGCATCTGAAGGCAGATGTTCGGGATCGCCTCGCGGAGTGCGGCGAGCCGGTACCACGGATCCTCGTGCAGGAAGCGAAGTCCCACATCATAGGTCGCGCCGCCCCAGGCTTCGATCGAGAGCAGTTCCGGCGTCAACCGCGCAACGTGCCCGGCTACTCCGAGCAGTCCGCTGGTTCGAACTCGCGTGGCCAACAACGACTGGTGCGCGTCACGGAAGGTGGTGTCGGTGACGCCGACGGCCTTCTGCTCACGCAGTGCCTTCGCAAAACCTTCGGGTCCGAGTTCGAGCAGGCGCTGACGGCTACCGGCAGGAGGAGGCGTCGAAAGATCGATCTTGGGCAGCTTGTCCTGCGGGTACACCGCCGAGGGCCGCTCACCGTGAGGCTTGTTGACAGTGACATCCGCGAGGTAGGTCAGGATCTTCGTGCCGCGGTCTGCCGAAGAACGCAGAGTCAGCAGCTGAGGACGTTCCTCGATGAAGGAGGTCGTCACGCGTCCAGCACGGAAGTCCGGGTCGTCGAGAACCGCCTGCAAGAACGGAATGTTGGTCGAGACGCCACGAATGCGGAACTCGGTGACCGCGCGGCGAGCCCTCGCGACAGCGGCTTCGAGGTCACGACCACGGCAGGTGAGCTTGACCAGCATCGAGTCGAAGTACGCGCCGACCTCGGCTCCGAGCGTGGCGCCGCCGTCCAGGCGGATACCGGCTCCGCCCGGGGTGCGGTACGCGGTGATGCGGCCCGTGTCCGGGCGGAATCCGTTGGCCGGATCCTCCGTGGTGATGCGGCACTGCAGCGCCGCGCCGCGAAGCTTGATCGTGTCCTGTGACAGACCAAGCTCTGCAAGCGTCGAACCGGACGCGATCTTGAGCTGCGACTGGACCAGGTCCACGTCCGTCACTTCTTCGGTGACGGTGTGCTCCACCTGAATTCGCGGGTTCATCTCGATGAAGACGTGATTGCCGCGCTTGTCGAGGAGGAACTCGACGGTACCCGCGCACGTGTACCCGATCTCCTTCGCGAAGGCGACGGCGTCGGCACAGATCTTGGCGCGCAACTCTTCCGAGAGATTGGGCGCCGGAGCAAGCTCGATCACCTTCTGGTGGCGACGCTGCAGCGAGCAGTCACGCTCGAAGAGGTGGATGACGTTGCCCTGCTCGTCGGCGAGGATCTGCACTTCGATGTGCCGGGGGTCGATGACGGCCTGCTCGAGGAAGACCGTCGAATCGCCGAAGGCCGATTCCGCTTCGCGCGCTGCGGCTTCGATCGATTCCTTGAGCTGTGAGCGCTCCGCAACGCGGCGCATTCCGCGTCCACCGCCGCCGGCAACGGCCTTGACGAAGATCGGGAAGGTCATGTCCTCGGCGGCCGCGAGCAACTCGTCGATGTCCGCTGACGGCTCCGACGACGCGAGCACGGGGAGACCGGCGGCCTTTGCCGCTGCGATGGCCCGAGCCTTGTTTCCGGTCAACTCGAGGATCTCGGCGGACGGGCCGACGAACTTGATGCCTGCCTCGGCGCACGCCGCCGACAGATCCGGGTTCTCGGAAAGGAAGCCGTAACCGGGGTAGATGGCGTCGGCTCCGGCACTCTTGGCGGCGGCGACGATTTCCTCGACTGAGAGATACGCCCGAACGGGGTGACCCTTCTCCCCGATCTGGTAGCTCTCGTCTGCCTTGAGCCGGTGGATCGAGTTCCGATCCTCGTACGGGAACACCGCGACGGTTCCGGCACCTAGTTCGTAGGCGGCGCGGAAGGCACGGATCGCAATTTCGCCGCGGTTCGCGACGAGCACTTTGGAGAACATTCGAGAAAACTACCCCGATTTCATCTTGCGTCTACATGCGGAGTCTCATATTTCGGACTGAATCGAGAAACCAACCCGGCGGTCCTCGTGCTATTCGATTTCAGCTTGTCGTCATACCTGTCACGACTTCTCGAGGTACTCGATCCGGTCGGAGTCCAGGGCAGCGGTCACCATGGAAGCGAGGGCGGGATGATCCTCGAGCGACGGATCGGAGTCGACAATTCCCTGAGCGAACTCCCTGGCGGACTCGAGGATGTCTCCGTGAGCCATGAGGGAAAGCAGCCGCAGATTCGAGGTTGTGCCCGACTGCGCCGCACCGAGAATGTCTCCTTCACGTCTGGTCGCGAGGTCGAGTTGCGCCAGTTCGAACCCGTCGTTGGTCGCTGCCACCGCCGAGAGCCGCTCGTACGCCGGTCCGCCGGGATTGCTTCCGGTGACGAGGATGCACAGCCCCTGGTGCTTGCCTCGACCGACTCGTCCGCGCAGCTGATGGAGCTGACTGACGCCGAACCGCTCGGCGTCGACGATCACCATCACCGTCGCATTCGGAACGTCCACACCGACTTCGACGACAGTCGTACAGACGAGGACGTCGATGTCACCGACGTTGAACGCGCTCATCACGACGTCTTTTTCGTCGGAAGGCAGTCGACCGTGCAGCAACCCGACTCGCAGATCAGCCAGCGGGCCACTCGACAGCTCTTCGAAGACGTCGACTGCCGACTTGGTCTCGGGCTGCTTCTCCTCGGTGAACTGGTCCTCACCGGCACCCTGCTCACCGTCGCCGATGCGTGAGCACACGACATACGCCTGACGACCAGCGGCAACGTCCTCACGGATTCGTTCCCATGCGCGATCCACCCACTGCGGCTTCTGCTTCGCGGGCACGACGCTGCTCTTGATCGGGGTTCGCCCGCGCGGTAGTTCCCGCAGAGTCGAGACCTCGAGGTCGCCGAGCACCGTCATGGCGATGGTTCGCGGAATCGGCGTTGCCGTCATCACCAGCAGATGCGGACTCAGACCTTCACGGGCACGTGATCGCAACTGATCACGTTGCTCGACGCCGAAGCGGTGCTGCTCGTCGACGACAACCATGCCGAGGTTGAAGAACTCCACGTTGTCCTGGATGAGCGCATGGGTACCGATGACGATCCCGGCGTCGCCGGTCACGGCTTCGAGCAGCGCTGCGCGCTTCGCAGCGACCGGCAGCGAGCCGGTCAGAAGGGCGATACGGGTGGAATGTTCGGCCGAACCGAGTTCACCGCCTGCGGCCAGCGGGCCCATCATCTTGCGCAGTGATCGCGCGTGCTGATTTGCCAGGACCTCGGTCGGTGCGAGCAACGCGCACTGATAACCGGCGTCGACGACCTGCAACATCGCGCGCAGAGCCACGATGGTCTTGCCTGACCCGACCTCGCCCTGAAGAAGCCTGCTCATCGGGTGTGGGCGAGCGAGATCGCTGGAGATCTCCTCCGCGACTGCTTGCTGTCCCTCCGTCAGAGTGAACGGGAGCATCTCCTCGAACTGGTCCGCGATCCCGCCGGCAACCGGAGCGCAGGCCGGCGCCACACGCTCGGAATTGTCGTGACGACGCATCGCGAGGACCAACTGCAGAGACAGCGCCTCGTCGAAACGCAGACGATCCTGAGATCGTTCGATGTCCTCCTTGGTATCCGGGAGGTGAACGGTGCGCAGTGCCTCGTCCAAACCGATGAATCCGTGCTCGGCCCGAGTCTCGGCGGGCAACGGCTCCTCGATCGGATCGAGTTGATCGAGCACTTGCCGCACGCACCGCATGATGGTCCAGCTCTCGACCTCGCGGGTCGCCGGGTACAGCGGGATCAATGCGCGGTCGAAGACGGACAGATCGAGTTCGGCGCCGGGATCCTGGTTTGCGCGAGCCAGACCGGCAAGGTCACCGGCCCCCTTGATGGATGCAAGCGGAACTACCGAATCCTCCTCGCCGACACGAGGTTCCGGGAGGATCAGGTAGCTCGGGTGGGTGAGAGACCACTTGCCGCGGAAGTACTTCACCGTCCCGGAGAACATCGCGCGCACGCCGGGCTTGATGACGTGCCGCACCTTCTGCGGGTTGAAGAACGTGACGTCGACGGTCTGCGAATCAGTCGCGAGCGATACTCGCAACATCTGCCCCGGACGGTTCTTCATCTTCACGACCGCCGCCGACGCCACCCGCGCGATGATGGTGATGTGCTCACCTTCGGGCGGCTCCTTCTCGGCAAGTTCCTTGCCTGCCGACGCGTACCGGTGTGGGTAGTGACGCAGCAGGTCCTCGACCGTCCGAATCTCGAATGCCTCGTCGAGCGCGTCCGCGGTCTTCTTTCCCAGCAGCCGATCGAGTGGGTCGGCGAGCGTCGCCATCAGTTCCTCCAGCACAGTGTCGCGGTAAGCACATGTGTTCGTATATCAGTAGTCACCGACAGACCCGGTTCGATCACTCCACACCCAACTGGAACAGGTCACCCGGCTGATCACCCTGATAGACGAGCACGTCGACGCCCGGATGGTGCGCGATGACGTGCGCCTCGAGCTGCCCGGCCAGGGCGTCCGGCGCGTCGGCGCCCATGAGTAGGGTCACGAGTTCGCCACCGGATCCGAGCGCGAGGTCGACCAGTCGCGCACTCGACTCCGCGACGTCGGGACCGATGAGCACCACCTCGTGCCCCATCAGACCGATCGCGTCACCCGGATCACACGTCCCGACGTACGTCAGCGAACGCTCGACCGCAATTCGCAATGATCCCCAGCGCGTCGCAGCCGCCGCCTCGGACATCGTGAAGCCGTCGTCGGCGACGTTGCGTTGAGCGTCGTGAACGGCAAGTGCGGCCAAGCCCTGAACCATCGACGATGTCGACAGCAGCAGAACCTGGTGAAGCGGATCGCGTGCAGCGGCACTGACTGCGACCAGTTCCTGAGCCGTCAAGGCTCCGTTCGGCAGCACCAGAACTTCACTTCGCTCCATCTGACGAATGCGGCCGAGCAGTTGCGCACGTGTCACCGGCGCGTCGTCGCACCGAAGAACCGTCGCACCCTCACTCTCGAACAACGCCGCCGCACTCTCACCGGCGACGACGGCCAGAACGCCGCGGGCACCGGCACCCGGGAATCGCCTCTCCGCCCGTGCCACCAACTGGTCGCGTTCGTCGACGAGAAAACTGCTGATGCGAATACCGTGGACCTTCCCGGCTTCGAGGCCGGCTTCGACGGCTGCACCGGCATCGCAGCAATGCACGTGCACCGACCAGCCACCGAAGCCGTCGCTGACGATGACCGTCGAATCTCCGAGGACGGACAGCCGCGTGCGCAGCGCCGTCATGCGATCGTCGTCCGAGTCGTCGACGAGGTACATGACCTCGAAATCCTGTTCCGAGTGATCACCACATTCGATCGGGCTCTTGTGAGCCCAATCGTGATCGAATGCGCTGACGTCGACAACTGCGCTCGACCTCGGGTCCGGCGTCCCCAGATCCTCGCGAACCTGCGACTTCCCGGTCACCACCTCGACAAAAGCGTCGAGGATCAGAACCAGACCGAATCCCCCGGCATCGACCACCCCGGCCGACGCCAGAACGTCCAGTTGCTCCGGGGTCTTGTTCAGCGCGATCGCAGCCGCATCGGCAGCGGCGGCAACCACGGAAGCAAGATCCTCGCCGCTCGGCGTCTTGGTGTCGACGCACTCCTGCGCTGCCTCACCCGACGCGCGCAGAACCGTGACGATGGTGCCTTCCACCAGATCGGAGACAGCCCGAGAAGCCAGCCCCGTCGCCGTGGTCAGTGAGTTCGCAAAGCTACGGCCGTCGATGTGCTCGCCTTGAACGCTCTCCGCGATACCCCGGATCACCTGGGAGAGGATCACTCCGGAATTACCCCGTGCACCGGACACCGCGCCCCGAGCCAGCGCGTTGGCGACGCGGCCGGCACTGCGGACGTCGTCCTCGATCGTCTCGGCGGAATCGAGCGCGGCCCGCATCGTGAACAACAGGTTGGTGCCGGTATCCGAATCAGGGATGGGAAAGACGTTGAGGCTGTTGATCTCACCGCGACGTTTCTGGAGGCTGTCGACCGCCCGACGGGCCCAGCGCCGCAGCAGATGTCCGTCCGCGACGGATTCCGCTTCTTCGGCGACGCGTTGCACTTCCCCCACTGACGGTTCCCCTCCACGATGGACAGACAGACGATGGAAAGACTGACGATGAAAAAGAGATCGGTGATCGGTGCAGTCGAGGGTAGTCCGACGCTTCTGCGCAACCGTCATTACCGGGCGGTTTGGCCATTCGGGCCGGAAGCGGTTACTCTTACACGGTTGCCTCGAACGGGCTACACGAAATAATGCTGCACTTTGTTTGTTGCTGATTGACTGTTTTCACGTTCGGCTGCACAGTGAGCGGTCAAGGATCGGTTCGAAGTCGAGTATATTCGGATTGTAATTCTGGCTGCCCTACCGTGTAGGGTAACCACTTCAATATTCATTTCTAACAAGGAGTTCGCGACTATGGCTGCCGTCTGCGACGTATGCGCCAAGGGGCCCGGCTTCGGTAAGTCGGTCTCGCACTCGCACCGGCGTACCAATCGTCGCTGGAACCCGAACATTCAGTCTGTTCGTACCGAGGTTGCCCCGGGTAACACCCGTAAGGTCAACGTGTGCACCTCCTGCCTGAAGGCAGGCAAGGTCGCTCGGGGCTGATTGCCCGAGCACAAACTATTGCAGGCTCTGCCCCCGTCACTTCGGTGACGGGGGCAGAGCTGTTTCTATGTGGCTGTATCTATGTGTCCCCGTGTTTCGTATGGCTGTCCGACACCCGTAATGTGCGTTGAGTGACTTCCACCGATGACCTGAGCAAAGTGACCCTCGACGAGGGCGTACTCCGCATCACCATTTCCACCGCCGCCAACGGCACCTCCCTCGACGACGAAGGACTGGTTCAGGGCGCGCAGGCGCTCGAGACAGTCGGAAACGACATCGGGAGCATCCTTCTGGTCGGCGAAGGCGCAAACTTCTGTGCCGGCGGCAACGTCCGTGCGTTCGCCGCAGCCCCTGACCGCGGCGAGTACGTCGCCGAGGTTGCCCGTGTCTTCCACGTGTTCGTTCGCGCGCTCGACGCCGCGACCGCTCCAGTGGTGGCCGGGGTCCACGGATGGGCTGCCGGCGCCGGAATGAGCCTGGTCTGCCTCGCCGACGTCGCAATCGGCGGCACCGGCACCAAGCTCCGCCCCGCGTACCCCTCCATCGGTTTCACCCCGGACGGCGGAATGTCGTGGACACTCCCACGCATCGTCGGCGTGGCACGCGCTCGCGAGATTCTTCTCAACGATTCGGTGATCGGTGGCGACGAAGCCGTCCGGCTGGGGATCCTCACCCGACTCGTCGGCGACGACGAGGTCCAGGAAGAGGCAGCTCGCCTCGCCCGCGCTTTGGCCAACGGACCGAGTACGTCGTACTCGGGAATCAAAGCACTGCTGCGTTCGTCGCGGACGAACTCGCTCGCCGAGCAACTCGACGCCGAGGCTGCGTCCATCGCCCTCGCGGCGAACAGCCCGATCGGGCGCGAGGGTGTCGACGCATTCGTCGACAAGCGTCGCCCCGATTTCACTTCCGC
The DNA here is from genome assembly GCF_056401575.1 of Rhodococcus sp. P4_E4. NCBI lineage: Bacteria > Bacillati > Actinomycetota > Actinomycetes > Mycobacteriales > Nocardiaceae > Rhodococcus > Rhodococcus sp. P4_E4. The sequence goes on from NZ_JBFUJB010000020.1 coordinate 180,570, forward strand.
AAAGCAGGCCTAGTCAGCTGGCATGCCGAATGTCGTGTCACGACGTTCGGCATGCCAGGTGAGTGCAGGCGCAGTTCGATCAGCCCAGATTCCAGTCGACCGGGTCGGCCCCGAGTCCGGTCAAGAGTTCGTTCGCACGACTGAACGGGCGCGAACCGAAGAAGCCGCGCGAAGCCGAAAGCGGTGACGGGTGCGCTGATTCGATGATCGGTGTGTCGCCCAGCATCGGCGCGAGAGTGGCCGCGTCACGACCCCACAAGATCGCCACCATCGGTGACGACCGCGCCACCAAAGCGCGGATAGCCTGCTCGGTCACCGGCTCCCAGCCCTTCTTACGATGAGAAGCGGCTTGACCCGGCTGCACGGTGAGTACGCGATTGAGAAGCAGCACACCTTGTTTCGACCACGGCGTCAGATCGCCGTTCGGCGGTATCGGCAACCCGAGATCCTGGTGATACTCCTTGTAGATATTACCGAGACTTCGTGGAACCGGCCGCACGTCCGGGGCAACCGAAAAGCTCAACCCGACAGCATGACCGGGCGTCGGATAGGGATCTTGACCGACGATGAGCACTCGAACGTCGTCGAACGGGTTCGTGAATGCGCGCAAGACGTTCTCTCCTGCAGGCAGATACTCCCGTCCCGCAGCGATCTCTTCGCGCAAGAACTTACCCATCGCGGAGATCTGCTCCGAGACCGGTTCGAGTGCCCGCGCCCACCCTGGATCGACGATCTCTGCAAGCGGCGCCATCAGTCGAGCCTGCGCAACGCGTCGCGGTAGTACGCCGCATTGGCTGCGTACATCTTGACGTTTCCGTCGAGGTGACCGAGCGGAACTTCGTATCCCGCACGGACCTTGGCGGGCACACCGAGTGCCATGCTGCGCGGGGGAACCTGCATCTTGTTGGCCACCACCGCACCCGCGGCGACGATCGACCCCGTCCCGATCACCGTTCCGTTGAGAACCACGGAGCCCGATGCGATCAGGCAGTGGTCCTCGATGGTCGACCCCTCGATGTGCGCGTTGTGGCCCACCACGCAACCGGAACCGATGACAGTCGCATCGATGGCGGTGCAATGGATGACAGTTCCGTCCTGGATGTTGGATCCGGTTCCCACCGAAATGGTTCCGTAGTCACCACGCAATACCGCCTGCGGCCAGATCGAGGTGCCCGCCGCGAGAGTCACGGCGCCGATCACCACTGCGTCCGGGTGAACGTATGCGTCCGGATGAATGTCCGGAACTCTGTCTCCAAGTGCATATACAGCCATGAAAGCAACCTATACCGCGGTGGTGCCGGTGGGCGAAAAGCTGTGCCATCCCCCACCGCTCTCGCGAAGCGAACCGTCGACGCTCACGCCGGAACCGGCCGCAACCTCACCGATCACAGTCCAACCCGACGGAATCTCGACCTCAGGCCCGAAAGTTGCTGCAAATCCGTGATCTTCACCACCGGAGAGGATCCAGTCCAGCGGATCGACGTCGAGCGCCTCGGCCGCCGATGCGACATCGGGTGAGGTGGGAACCGCGGCCGAGACGATGTCGAACCGCACGTGCGAGGCCTCTGCGAGATGTCGAAGGTCCGCGATCAATCCGTCGGATACGTCCGTCATGGAATGTGCTGATTCTGCGGCGTCCCATGCCGATTGATACGGCGGATTCGGAACACGATGAGCGGCAAGCAAGTCTGGAAAGCTTTCGGCTTCGTCGAGCAGTAGTGCCAACCCTGCTGCCGAGCAACCGAACAACCCGGCGACCGCGATCTTGTCACCGATCTTTGCTCCCGAACGCAGAACTGCCGGACGGCCACCGAGATCGCCGAGCACGGTCACCGACACCACGACTACCGGTGACTGGACCAGGTCACCGCCGACCACACCGGCCCCCAGATCAGTTGCCGCGTCCCAGATTCCCGCGGAGATTGCGTCGATCACGTCGACCGGAGTCGAAGGCGGGCATCCCAGAGACACGGTGAATGCCGTCGGCCGCGCTCCCATCGAGACGACGTCCGCAGCGTTCTGTGCCACTGCCTTTCGGCCGATGTCGCGTGGCGAAGACCAATCCATTCGGAAATGCCGACCTTCGACCAGCATGTCGGACGAGACAACCACACGGCCGTCTCCGGACGTCACGATCGCGGCATCGTCGCCCGGCCCCAGTTCGGTGGTGACCGGTTGGATTCGGCCGACCAGAGATCGCGCGATCACGTCGAACTCCCCCACCTGCTCGACGGTGTGCTCTGACCCGAACTCCGATGATGCGATGAGTGTCTCCAATGCCGACGCAATTCGCTCGTAAGCGGCCTGCGGTACCTTCTAGCTGTGGTCGTGAATGCTTCTGCAAGCTCACGCGTGTGTCGGCAATCCTACCGATTCACCGACGTGCCCTGCGAAGTGACGAGACCGCTGATCGACTGGACCAGGACCCGAGCGAAGAACTGAGCATGGCAGAAAACACCTCCACCGCAGACAACGCCGACATCGACCCCGATAGCGACGACGATCCGTCCGAGCGCCGCAGTCCGGCGCTGATCGCCACCGCCATCGCGCTCCCGGTAGCCCTGATCGTCGGAGTGGTGATCGCGGCCGTCGTCGCGGGAAACAACCCTGAACTCTCGCCGGTAGCGCTGGGACCCGTACCGGCACCGGCGGCGGAGTCGGAGGCCTGCGTTTCCCTCCTCGGTGCGCTCCCCGACAAGATCGACGACTTCACGAAAGCCGAGTTGGTTGACCCTGCTCCGGCTGGAGCGGCAGCTTGGCAGCGCAGCGAAGGTGAGCCGATCGTGTTGCGCTGCGGGCTCGACCGTCCGACCGAGTTCGACCAGGCTGCAGCACTACAGGTTGTGAACGGTGTCCAATGGTTCCAGGTCTCGGGAACCGACGTCGGTCTGGCTGCGAGCACTTGGTTTGCCGTAGACCGCGGTGAGTACATCGGTATCACGATCCCCGACGGGACCGGCCCGACGCCGATTCAGGAGATCTCCGACACCATCACGGCGACTCTCGAACAGAAGCCCCTCGACCCGGCGCCGGTCGCGGTTCCCTGATCAGCGAAGTCCGGTACCGCGAGCGATGGCGGTGTCGACCAGTGTCGAAATCAAAGTGCGGTAATCGATTCCGGTGGCGTTCCACATCTTTGGATACATCGAGATGGAAGTGAACCCGGGCATCGTGTTGATCTCGTTGATCACCGGGCCGTCAGCCGTGACGAAGAAATCGACCCGCGAGAGTCCCTGGCAATCGAGTGCCTTGAACGCGCGGACTGCAAGCTCCCTGATCTGGTCGCTCACCGACTCGTCGAGTTTTGCGGGGATGTCGAATTCGCAGACGTCGTCGAGGTACTTGGTGTCGAAGTCGTAAAACGCGTCCGAATCGGTGTCGGCATCCGGCATCCGGATCTCGGCGACCACGCTGGCCTTGACGTCACCGTTCGGGAATTCGAGGACGCCGCATTCCACCTCACGGCCGATGATCGCGCCTTCGACGATCACCTTGGGATCGTGCAGGCGCGCATGAGCGATCGCCCCGTCCAGACCGTCCCAATTGCTCACCCGGGTGATGCCGATAGACGAGCCTCCACGAGCGGGCTTCACGAACACGGGAAGGCCCAACTCCGCCTTCTGCTCTTCGGTCAGCGTTGCGATTCCCGGCCGAAGCACGACCTGCACTCCGACGGGAAGTCCTTCAGCGGCAAGAAGCTTCTTCGTGAACTCTTTGTCCATGCCGGCGGCGCTGGCCAGGACTCCGGGTCCGACATACGGAACCCCGGCAAGTTCGAGCAATCCTTGAATGGTGCCGTCTTCGCCGTAAGCCCCATGCAGAACGGGGAAAACGACGTCGACCGACGCGAGCACAGCACCGGCGTCGGAGCCGTCGAAGGAGATGACCTCGCCCTCGCGGGTGGGGTCCGCGCTGAGGACCACCGACGTTCCGTCTTTGTCGACCGACGGCAACGCGCGCCCGCTGATCGCGAGGGAGCTGGGGTCGCTCGACCCGAGGACCCAGGAACCGTCGACGGTGATGCCGATCGGTACGACGTCGTACCGATCAGGGTCGAGGTTGCTCAGGACGCTTCCGGCGGAAACACAGGACACTGAATGCTCATTGCTCCGGCCACCGAAGATCACGGCCACGCGGGTACGGCTGCTGTTCACGCGTCAAACCGTACCGCCGAATCGACTTCGGCACGCGATCGGGCCGGGCCGGAAATCATCGACGTGGTCCGCTCACGCGTCGAGCGCGCGCTCGATGTCGGCCAGGAGATCGGCGGTGTCCTCGATGCCACAAGCGATTCGGACAAAACCCGCACTGACCGGATCGCCCCAGCGCGCACGGCGATCCGCCGTCGTGTGGATCCCACCGAAGCTGGTGGCGGCCGTGACGAGATTGCTCGCTTCGACGAACGAGTGGAATGCTTGAGCCGAATCCAACTCGACGCTCACCAATCCGCCGAATCGTTTCATCTGACCGGATGCCGTTGTGTAGGACGGGTCACCGCGAAGGCCGGGATAACGAACGGACCGGACCGCTTTGTGTCCAGCCAACATCTCGGCCAGGGCCAGCGCGTTGTCGCACTGACGCCCGAATCGCAGGCCTGCCGTGCCGAGACTCCGGTGCGCAAGCCACGTCTCGAAGGGGCCGAGCACTGTTCCCGAAAGAAGTCGCTCACGCTCGATCCGCTGACTCACCGCCGCATCGGAAGTAGCGACGTAACCCATCAGGAGGTCACTGTGCCCGCTGAGTGCCTTGGTACCGCTGGCCACCACGACGTCGGCACCCAATTCGAGCGGGCGCTGCCCCAGCGGTGTTGCAGTCGTGTTGTCGACGATCAGCAGCGCACCCGCTCGGTGGCACACGTCGGCGAGCACGCGAAGGTCGACCACGTCCAGCACCGGGTTGGACGGCGTCTCGGCGACGACGACCACGCGACCCGGTGACGCGTCGAGCAGTTCCCCGAAACTCGCGTCGCCCATCTGCAGGGTCGAGACTTCGCGAACGGTGATTCCCAACGGCGCCAACCGTTCGTTCGCGTACAACCGCACCTGGTAGTACCCGTCCGAGGGCACGACGACGGTATCCCCGGCGACGAGCACGCTGCGCAAGGTCGCGGTGATCGCAGACATCCCCGACCCCATGACGAGTGCGTGGTCCGCTCCTTCGAGCGCCGCGAGCGCCGATTCGAGTCCGCGCCAACCCGGGTTCGACGCTCGAGCATAGGTATCGGACTCGGAGCCTTCGTCCACCGAAAGTTGGTACGGCGCAGCAAATATCGGACCCAGCTGCATGGGCTGACCCGCAGCGTGTTCGCGCGCAACGGCGCTCACACTGCGCGTCGAATCCCCGTAACCCTCGAAATCACTCACATTAATTTCACTCATTCCGGCTTCGTCCGGCGTCCGAGCAACTGACCGATCGCATCGCTGACGGCCATGCCTTCGTGGCACACCCGATGGACCGCGTCGGTCAACGGCATCTCCACGTCGTAGCCGGCAGCGAGTGCGCGTACCGACGTGCACGACTTCACACCCTCGGCGACCTGACCGTTGGTTGCCTTCTGTGCCGATTCCATCGACCCGCCCCGTCCGAGTCGCTCTCCGAACGTCCGGTTTCGCGACAACTCGGACGTGCAGGTCGCGACCAGGTCACCGACGCCCGCCAAGCCTGCAAGCGTCGACGCCTTGGCGCCGAGCGCGACACCGAGCCGAATCGTCTCGGCGAGACCACGGGTGATGATGCTGGCAACCGTGTTGTCGCCGAATCCACTACCGGCGGCCATGCCGCAGGCCAGCGCGATCACGTTCTTGCACGCGCCACCGATCTCGCAACCGATGACGTCGGAGTTGGTGTACGGCCTGAAATAGCCGGTAGCGCAAGCGTCCTGGAGAGCGAGGGCACGCGAGGAATCCGAGCAGGCGATCACCGTGGCCGCTGGCTGCCCGCTGGCGATCTCGTGTGCAAGATTCGGGCCCGAGAGCACCGCGACGCGCCCCGGTTCCACGCCGGTCACCGACACGATGACCTGGCTCATGCGCATGAGCGTCCCGGTCTCGATTCCCTTGGCCAGACTCAGCAGAGTCGCATCGGGTCCGATCGAGCCTTTCCACTGCTCCAGGTTTCCCCGTAGCGACTGCGAGGGAACCGCCAGCACGATGAAGTCAGCGCCTGCCATTGCCTCCTCGTGGTGGTGGGTCGCGCGAATCGACGAAGGCAAAGCAATGCCTGGCAGATAGTCGCTGTTCTCGTGTGTGGTGTCGATGCGCTTCGCGACCTCTTCACGCCTGGCCCACATCGTCACGTCGGTTCCGGCCTCGGCCATCACCTTGGCCAACGCTGTTCCCCACGAACCTGCGCCCAATACAGCTGCCTTACTCACACGCTCACCCCGTCTACCCGGCGAAGCGGGTCGCCGCCAGAAAAATCGTCTGCACAGAGTATCGCCTGTGGTGCACTGCGGTGGGCAGCCGCGGACACCGAGCGTGATGACTGGCAAGATCGAGGGATGGACAGCGCGGAACCCCCGTACCCACACGTCGTGGAGACACCGCATGCGCGCACGGAGATCGAACGCCCCATGCATGCGATAGTGGCCGTCAAGTCCTTGAGATCGGCCAAGTCCCGGCTCGCGGGCGAACTCGACGCGGACGCGCGTGCAGACCTCGTGTTGGCCATGCTTCACGACACCCTCGCGACCGTTGCCGCCGTCTCTGCCATCGACACCGTCACGGTGGTCACCCCAGACCCGACCGTTGCCGCTCTTGCGTATTCCGTCGGCGTGACGGTCTACGCCGATCCAGCTCCCCACATCTCGCTGACCAACGGCGCCTCACCGCGCGCGGAGGAAACCCTCAACGCAGCGTTGAGTGCAGCGGCCGCCGATATCCGAGCCAAACGCGGAGTGGTCGACCTCGTTGTGCTGCAAGCCGACTTGCCCGCGATGCGACCGAGCGAACTGACGGAGGCCGTGGCCGCCGCCCGAAGCGGTGGACGTTCAGTCGTCGTCGATCACCACGGCACCGGCACTTCCGCATTGTTTGCGTGTGGCGAGAGTGCGCTCGACCCCCGATTCGGTCCGGAATCCGCACGGGGGCATGCTAATTCAGGTGCTCGTCCACTCAACGGCCAATGGCCGGGACTGCGCACCGACGTCGACACCCACGCCGACCTCGACACCGTGCGCGCACTGGGAGTAGGCCCCGCGACATTGGCTTCGTTGACCAGACTCAAGGCCACGCCGTCGAACAGTCGATGAATTTTCTTTCATCGATTGTCGGACCGCGCGATTGTGGGGGATGATCGACGAGTGAGCAATGGCGAAGCACTCGAAAACCGTATTTCCGAAGACCAGTCGGACGGAGACCACAGCTCCGGCCGGCACGAGAACGGCGCGGCCACCTCGCCGCGATCTCAGGCCGTCGCGGTCGCCACCAACATCCCGGGCGCTCCCCCTGCAGCTACCAAGGCAGAGCTACCCGAATTGCTCGTCGGACTTCCCGAGGATCGTTACCTAAACCGCGAACTCAGCTGGCTCGATTTCAATGCCCGTGTTCTCGCATTGGCTGCCGACGAGTCACTGCCGTTGCTCGAACGCGCAAAGTTCCTCGCCATCTTCGCTTCCAATCTCGACGAATTTTTCATGGTCCGGGTCGCCGGACTCAAGCGCCGCGACGAGACGGGACTGTCGGTCAGGTCCGCCGACGGCCTCTCCCCACGCGAACAATTGGCGCTCATTGCGCGTCGCACCCAGGAACTCGCCGACAAGCACGCACACGTGTTTCTCGACTCGGTCCGCCCTGCCCTGGCGGCAGAAGGCATTTCAATTGTTCGATGGGCCGACCTCAGCGCCGACGATCACGGCCGGCTCTCGGCGCATTTCCACGAGCAGGTCTTCCCGGTACTGACGCCGTTGGCAGTCGATCACGCCCACCCGTTCCCCTACATCAGCGGACTGAGCCTCAACCTCGCCGTGACAGTGAAGGACTCCGTCACCCGCGGCGAACACTTCGCTCGCGTCAAGGTTCCCGACAACGTCGGCCGGTTCGTGCGAGTCAAGAGCACGACGTCTTCGTCCACCATCGATTCGTTCCTCCCGATGGAAGAACTGATTTCGGCTCATCTGGACGTGCTGTTCCCCGGAATGGAAATCGTCGAACATCACGCCTTCCGAATCACACGCAACGCCGATTTCGAGGTCGAAGAGGATCGGGACGAGGATCTGCTGCAGGCACTCGAACGTGAATTGGCGCGTCGTCGTTTCGGTTCGCCCGTTCGCCTCGAAGTTGCCGACGACATGACCGAGCACATGCTCGAACTGCTTCTGCGTGAACTCGACGTCGATCCGGCTGACGTGATCGAGGTTTCCGGGCTCCTCGACTTGTCCTGCCTCTGGCAGGTTTACGCCGTCGATCGCCCGGCGCTCAAGGACGCTCCGTTCGTCCCGGCGACGCATCCGGCGTTCGGCGAGCGTGAGACACCGAAGAGTGTGTTCTCGACCCTGCGCGAGGGCGACGTGCTCGTCCACCACCCTTACGACTCGTTTTCCACCAGCGTTCAACGCTTCATCGAACAGGCCGCGGCCGACCCGCAGGTGCTCGCGATCAAGCAGACCCTGTACCGAACTTCGGGCGACTCCCCCATCGTCAACGCACTGATCGACGCCGCCGAGGCCGGCAAGCAAGTTGTTGCCCTCGTCGAGATCAAGGCGCGCTTCGACGAGCAAGCCAACATCAAGTGGGCACGCAAACTCGAGCAGGCCGGCGTTCACGTCGTCTACGGTCTCGTCGGTCTCAAGACTCACTGCAAGACCTGCCTCGTCGTCAGGCGCGAAGGTTCGACAATTCGTCGCTACTGCCACATCGGCACCGGCAACTACAACCCGAAGACCGCGCGCATGTACGAGGACGTCGGATTGCTCACCGCAGCACCGGAGATCGGTGCTGACCTCACCGACCTCTTCAACTCGCTGACCGGATACTCCCGAAAGACGAGCTACCGCAACCTTCTCGTTGCGCCGTACGGGGTTCGCCGCGGGATCATCGAGCGGATCGACAACGAGATCGCTCACAAGCTTGCAGGCCGCGATGCCGGTATCCGCTTGAAAGCCAACGCATTGGTCGACGAGCAGGTCATCGACGCGTTGTACCGCGCGTCCAAGGCCGGTATCCCCGTCGAGATCGTGGTCCGCGGAATCTGCGCGCTCAAGCCGGGTGTTCCGGGCCTCAGCGAAAACATCGAAGTACGTTCCATTCTCGGGCGGTTCCTCGAACACTCGCGAATGTTCCATTTCCGCTCGGCCGACGAATTCTGGATCGGCAGCGCAGACATGATGCACCGCAACCTCGATCGCCGCGTCGAGGTCATGGTGCAGGTCAAGGATCCGAAACTGTCGAAGCAACTCGGTGACATCTTCGATTCCGCGCTCGATCCGCGAACTCGCTGCTGGGTACTGCATCCGGACGGCAGTTGGGTCGCTGCACCCGAACGCGGTGAGGACGTACGTGAGCATCAACAGTCGTTGATGCGCAGCCGCACCGCCAGCGGGTCTTGACGGGCTCGGATCACACCATGAGCGACAAGCCGGTCAAAGCCAACATCTTTGCCGCAGGCGCGGTTCTGTGGCGGAAGGCTCCCCAGGATCCTTCCGCCATCGAGATCGCCGTCGTACATCGACCGAAGTACGACGACTGGTCATTCCCCAAAGGAAAGCTCGATCCAGGCGAGACCTTCTTGACCGCAGCAGTTCGCGAGGTCCGCGAAGAGACCTCGATCACCGGACGTTTCGGAAGGCACCTCGGTGGCGTGACGTACCCGATCCCGGGACATCGCAAACTCAAACGAGTCGAATACTGGTCGGCCGAAGCAGTAGACGGAGATTTCGGGCCGAATAACGAAGTAGATGTTCTCTATTGGCTTCCGGTCGCCGAGGTCGCCGATCATCTTTCCTACCCGATGGATCGAATGATTCTTCGCCGCTTCGTTTCCATTCGGCCTGACACGAAAACGGTATTACTCGTCCGCCACGCAAAGGCTGGAAGCCGTAAGCGGTACAAGGGCGACGACAATTTGCGTCCACTCGACGCCAAGGGCAAAGAGCAATCCGCCGCCTTGGTCGAACAGCTGAAAATCTTCGGAGCCGATTCGGTTTTCGCGGCTGACCGTACGCGCTGCATCGACACCGTAATGCCGTTGGCGGAGGCATTGGGTGTCGAGATTTCGACGGAACCTCTTCTGACCGAAGAAGGTTACGAGGCCGATCCCGACGCCGCTCGGGCACGTGCGCTGCAGATCGCCGCACTGGAGGGCACTCCAGTGATCTGCAGCCAAGGAGGCGTCATCCCCGATTTGATGCGCTGGTGGGCTGATACGGCCGGTGTAACACTGCCCTCTGCACGCAACCGTAAGGCGAGCACTTGGGTGCTCTCGTTCCTCGACGGCCGTCTCGTCGCCGCCGATCACCTCGACAGCCCGCTCCCCAAAGTCGCCAACTCCTGAGGGATTTGGACCAGCCGGCCCCAGCTCGATTCGGTAGTTTTGCAAAGCACTGAAACACAGGAGAATTCACACTTCTCCCAGACAGCAAAAAGAGGTGCAGCCGCGGATCAGATC
>NZ_JBFUJB010000021.1:0-126962 GCF_056401575.1 Rhodococcus sp. P4_E4
GTGGTGGTGTTGCGGTCGGGTGTGGGTGGGGATTTTTTGGTGGGGTTTGTGGTGGGTGAGGTGGGTGTGGTGGTCGATGAGGTGGTGGTGTTGGAGGGGGTGCGGAGGTCTCTTCCGGGGTTCATGGTGCCGTCGGTGGTTGTGGTGTTGGGGGAGTTTCCGGTGACGGTGCATGGGAAGTTGGACCGTAAAGCCCTCCCGGACACTACTTTTACAGCCGCGGACTATCGGACGCCGAGCACACGGGCCGAAGTTATGGTCGCTCGAGCCATCGCCGAGGTGCTCGATCTCGACCAGGTGGGCGCCGACGACAATTTCTTCGAATTGGGTGGAGACTCGCTCAGCGCCACTCGCGTCGCAGCGCGCATCAGATCCGAATCGAGCACGAATGTCGGTGTGAAGGCCTTGTTCGACACTCCCGTGGTCGCTGATCTGGCGGCATCGATCGATCAGCTGCAAGCTGTGCTGCGAGGTTCAGGGCTGGAAGGTTCGGGGCCGGAAGGTTCGAGGATTTCAGAAATCGAGGGTAAGACCCGGCCAGAACATATTCCGCTATCGCTCTCACAGGCGCGCATGTGGTTCGTCAACCAGTTCGACACCTCGTCTCCGCTTTACAACATCCCCGTCGCACTACAACTGGACGGCTTCCTGGATTCGGGTGCGCTCCAAGCCGCACTGGGTGATGTGGTGGAACGGCACGAAACCCTTCGAACGATCTTCCCGACGTCCGCGAACGGGCCCCACCAGGTGATCGCCGAACCAGCGCTCGCTGCTCCTCGAATCCACCCCGTCCCGATTTCCGGTGAGCGGCTTTTTACGGATTTGCACGCGTTCTTCGACGTCGGATTCGATGTGGCCGAAGAGTTCCCGCTGCACGTGAGGTTACTCCGAATCGGGCCGGAGCAGCATGTTCTTGCGATCGTCGTCCACCACATCGCCGCGGACGGTTTCTCGATGGCGCCACTGGCACGTGACCTGATGCGCGCCTATACATCCCGTGCTCAGGAGCAGAATCCGGACTGGGAGCCACTGCCCATCCAGTATGCCGACTACAGTCTGTGGCAGCGGGAGATCCTCGACGCAGAAGTTGGTCCGGGAACGTCGACGTCGGATGAATTCGATTACTGGACAGCGAAGCTGTCGGATATTCCAGAAGTCTTGCCGCTCCCTCTCGATCGACCACGAACGCCGAAACGGTCTACCGAGGGCGCGGTGGTTTCGATGGACTTCTCACCCGAGATCCATCGAGTTTTGACCGACCTCGCACACCAGAATGCTGCGTCCCTGTTCATGGTGATGCATGCGGCGCTCGCGGTGTTGCTGGCACGGCTTTCGGCGTCGGACGACGTAGTGATCGGCACTCCGGTCGCAGGGCGCGGTGCTTCGGTGTTCGACGATGTGGTCGGGATGTTCGTCAATACGCTCGTGCTTCGCACACCCGTCGAATCCGGAGCAACCTTTGCCGAGGTGTTGGCCGCGGTGCGGTCAACGGATCTCGGTGCACTCGACCATGCAGACATTGCCTTCGAGAGGTTGGTGGATGACCTCTCGCCCGACCGTTCCACCGCGCATTCACCCCTCTTTCAAGTACTCCTCGAATTCCAGACCGATACGGGACTGAGCTTCGAATTGCCGGAACTGACGGCTCGCTCGCTCGACATCGATCTCGCGGTTGCAAAATTCGATCTACAACTGAGTGTGATGGAACACGTCGACGAGCACGGTGGGCCGGCCGGTATCAGCGCCGGTTTCCGTTATGCAACAGATATTTTCGATCGAGTATCGGTGACGCGCATCGCGGAGCGCTTCGAGAGAGTGATCGGCGCCGTGATCGAGGATCCGTCGGCAGTCGTCGGCGACATCGACATACTTCTGGCCGGCGAATACAGCGAGATGCTGGTTGCGCCATCGGCCTCGGCCTCGGGCTCGGCCTCGGTCTCGGGCGTCGGAACCCACGAGGATTCGCTGTCGGATCTCTTCGATCGTGCGGTGCTGACGTCCGGTGATGTCGTGGCGGTGCGCTGCGACGGATTGTCCGTCACCTACCGCGAACTCGACGAGCGAGCAAACCGCCTCGCTCGACTGTTGGTGGCTCAGGGTGTGGTGCCGGAAACCCTGGTGGCAGTCGCGATGACCCGCTCGATCGACCTGGTGGTGGCATTGCTGGCGGTGGTGAAGGCGGGTGGCGGATACCTACCGGTGGACCTGACTTCTCCGGTCGACCGGGTGGACTTCGTGCTGCGTGACTGCGCGCCGAAGTGTGTGCTGACCACTGGGGCCGACGGCGCCGACATACGAGACAGTGACGCAATCGCAGACAACGAGATTCCAGTGATTGCCGTGGACGACCCGGCGATTCTCGAAGCGCTGCTTAGGAGTTCTCCGTTTCCGGTGACCGACCAAGACCGGCTGCGACCGCTCCGACCCGATTCGGTGGCCTACGTGATTTACACCTCGGGGTCTACTGGGCGTCCGAAGGGGGTGCAGGTTTCCCACCGCAGTGTCGTGACGTTGCTGGCAAACACCGGAGCGCTCTTCGGCTTCGGCAGCGGCGATGTGTGGACGATGTTCCATTCCGAGGCATTCGACTTCTCGGTCTGGGAAATGTGGGGCGCACTCGCACACGGTGGCCGGCTGGTGCTGGTCGACTACTTCACGGCCCGTTCACCAGAGGCATTCCTCGAATTGCTACGGCACGAACGTGTCACGGTGCTCAATCAAACTCCCACTGCCTTCTATCAATTGGCGGAAGCCGACCGGCGTATCGGGAGCGCGGCCCTGTCATTGCGCTACGTGATCTTCGGTGGAGAAGCCCTCGACTTCGGACAGTTGACGCGCTGGTACGCCCGCCATGGGACGTCGTCACCAGATCTGGTCAACATGTACGGCATCACGGAGACCACGGTGCACGTCAGCCACCTACCGCTCGATCGTGAGCTGGCGCGTGACGGATCGGCCTCGGTGATCGGTCGGGCGTTGCCCGGATTGCGTGTGTATGTGTTGGATCAGCGGTTGCACCCGGTGCCGCCCGGTGTGGTGGGTGAACTGTATGTCTGCGGCGATCAGGTTTCACGCGGATACCTCGGCCGGTCCGGTCTGACCTCCGCGCGGTTCATTCCCGATCTCACCGTCAGTGGGGCGCGTATGTATCGATCCGGTGACCTGGGGCGCTGGAACGACAGCGGGCAGCTGGAGTACCTCGGACGAAACGATCTGCAGGTGCAGGTGAAGGGGTACCGAATCGAACTCGGCGAGGTGGAGGCTGCGCTGCTCTCCGGAGTGGGCGTGTCTCAGGCGGCGGTCGTGGCTCGCAGAGACCGGTTGGTGGGCTACGTGGTGCCGGAGGCCGTTGCCACTGTCTCTCCGGCGGCGTTGCTCGAGTATCTCTCACAGAGGTTGGCGGCACACATGGTCCCCGCTGTCGTGACGGTTCTCGAGGCGTTGCCGCTGACGGTGAACGGCAAACTCGACCGGAAAGCGTTGCCTGAACCTGACTTCGGGCTACAGACAACCGTGAGTCGTGGCCCCGCCTCCGAGACGGAAAGCATCCTTGCGGGCCTGTTCGCCGAGGTTCTGGGACTCGGCGAGGTGGGGGTCGACGATTCGTTCTTCACTCTCGGCGGTGACTCGATCATGTCCATCCAGTTGGTGACGCGAGCCAAGTCTGCCGGAGTTTTGATCTCACCGCGCGAGGTATTCGAACGCAAAACCGTTGCGGCGCTGTCCGAGACGGCCGGTACGTCTGGCGGTCACGCTGTTCTCGACGAGTTGCCCGGTGGCGGCGTCGGGGAGATCGAGTTGACACCGATCGCGGAATGGATGCTCGATCGCGGCGGAGACTTTCGGCGGTACTCACAATCTGTTCTCCTCGCGGTTCCTGCCACGCTCGACGAGGTCACGCTGACACAGGCGATGCAGGCCGTGCTGGACCACCACGACATCCTCCGCGCGGGCATCCGGGCGACGCTGCATCCTGAATCCGCTCGGCGGATGGACGTTGCGCCAGCAGGTACGGTGCGGGCGGAGACCGTCGTACGCCACGCGAGCCTGGAGGGTGCTGCCGCGGAGACGGTCTCGGCTGAACTCGACGCAGCTCTGGGGCGGCTCGACCCGGAGACAGGTGTGATGGTGCAGGCAGTCCTGCTCGACACCGACGGACAGATTCAAAAGGAAGGACAGCGCCAGAAACGGTTGCTACTGGTAGCGCACCATCTGGTGACGGACGGTGTTTCCTGGCGAATCCTGATCCCCGATCTTGCACTTGCTTGTGCGCAGGTGCAATCAGGCGTCGACCCGTCACTGGCTCCGGTCGGGACCTCGATGCGTCGATGGGCACGTGGCCTCGTCGACGCCGCGCGCGAGCCGGATCGGGTTGCTGAACTCGACTATTGGCGAGAGGTGCTCGCGGGTCCAGATCCGACTCTGGGTGTGCGCGCCCTGACGAAGAGGGACACCGCCTCGGCCACCACCGACATCGAAGTACGAGTTCCCACGGCATTGACCGATGCCGTGTCGACGACAGTGCCGCAGGCGATTCACGGGAGCGTCGAGGACGGGTTGTTGACGGCTTTGGCTCTTGCGATGGTCCGCTGGCATAGGGAGCGCGGGATCGAAAATCCGGAGACATTGATCAGCCTCGAGGGACACGGACGCGAGGAACAGGTGGTTCCCGGGGCAGATCTTGCTCGCACAGTGGGATGGTTCACGTCGATCTTCCCGGTGCGGATCGATCTGAGCGGAGTGGATCCGATCGACGCCTTCGCCGGCGGCCCGGCCGCGGGCGTCGCTGCCAAGGCCGTCAAGGAACAACTCCGGGCGGTGCCGGACCGCGGCATCGGCTTCGGGTTGCTGCGCTATCTGAACCGCGAAACGGCACACACCCTTTCGCAACTTCCGGAGCCCCAGATCAGTTTCAACTACCTCGGACGCGTCGGTGGATCCGAGGCCGACGCTTCAGCGGGATGGGTACCGATCCGCGACGAGAACTTGCGGACGGTTACGGCCGTCGATCTCCCACTCGCCGGCGTCCTCGAGGTCAACGTGATGACCGTCGACGACAGCGACACCGACAACAGTGATACCGAGGACGGCCCGCAGCTCGTTGCCAGCTGGACGTTCCCACCGGACATTCTGGGCGCGGATGATGTTCGGCAACTGGCGCAGTGGTGGCTCGACGCATTGGTCGGGCTCGGAGAGTACGCGACGGACAGCGGCGGATTCACACCCTCGGACTTCGATCTGGTCGATCTTCGACAGGACGCGGTCGACGACCTCGAAAGCCGGTGCCCCGACCTGACCGACGTATGGTCGCTCTCTCCATTGCAAGCGGGGTTGTTGTTCCATGCCGAACTGGCCGAACGATCGGTCGACGCATACCTCGTACAAGTGGCTCTCGATCTAGCCGGCGCAGTCGATTCGGAGCGCCTGCGTCGCGCCGCCGACGCGCTGCTCCACAGGCATGAGAACCTGCGTACCGCCTTCCTTCACGGCGCGGACGGCCGTGCCGTCCAGGTGGTCCGAAGCGCCGTGGCAGCGCCGTGGCAGGAAATCGACCTCACTGGTGCAACAGATCAGGATCTTGATCGAGCACTGGCGGAGGACCGAGCGCGCCCGTTCGACATGGCGCAGGCGCCGTTGATCAGATTCACCCTGATTGCTCTCGCCCCCGAAAAGTTCACGCTGGTGCTCACCAACCATCACATCCTTCTGGACGGCTGGTCCATGCCACTGCTGATCCGGGAGTTGGCGACGCTCTATGCCGCTGACGGTGAAGTGGCGGCCTTGCCTCACGCGCGCGCGTATCGCGACTATCTGACCTGGATGAGCCGCCGCGATCAGCAAGCTTCTCGAGCTGTATGGGCGAGGACGCTGAGCGGAGTCGAAGGACCGACGCTGTTGGCTCCGGCGGTTCGATCTCGTCGACTCTCCACCATGGCGGCCGAGTGGGTGTTCGATCTGGACGAGGAGTTCACAACCTCACTTCGCGGGATGGCGCGTGAACTCGGACTGACGATCAACACAATTGTTCAGGCATCGTGGGGGATCGTCCTCGCTGCACTGACCGGGAGAGACGATGTGGTGTTCGGGGCGACGGTGTCGGGTCGACCTCCCGAGCTGACCGGGATCGAAACCATGATCGGGCTGTTCATCAACACAATTCCGGTCCGTATCACTCTGCGCTCGAGAGAAAGTATCGGCACACTCCTCGCGCGGATCCAGGCCGAGCAAGCAGAGCTGTCGGATCACCACTATCTCGGGCTTTCCGAGATCCAAGTAGCCACGGGGCCGGAGACCGGATTCGATACGTTGACTGTCTTCGAATCGTATCCCGTTGACCGTCAGGGGCTTTCGTCCGATACCGATATTGCGGGGATCCGGATCGCCGATGTCGAAGCCAAGGACGCTGCCCACTACCCGCTCAGCCTGGTGGCATCGGTCGACACCAGACTCCGCCTGAAATTCGAGTACCTACCCGAGGTTTTCGGTGCCGCCGACATCGAAGAGATCGCCGGACGACTGCATCGTGTACTCGAAGCGTGTGCCCAGCCGGATCGCCCCTTGGCTGTGGTGTCGGTGCTCGCCCCGTCCGAACGTGCCGAATTGGTGCCGGCCCGTGGCACGGCTGGTGGGTCGTCTCGCATCTTCCCCGAGATCTTCGACGCGGCAGCCCAGCGTGATCCGAACGCGCTCGCCGTGGAATCGGCGGACGGCAGCCTGACCTACGGCGAGCTGGACATCGTCTCCAATCGCATTGCTCGCGTGCTGGTCTCGCGAGGACTGGGAACCGAGGACTACGTAGCAGTCGGTGTCCCACGTTCTCTCACGTCCGTGGTGTCGATACTTGCCGTCGCCAAGACGGGCGCTGCTTTCGTGCCGATCGATCCCGCCTATCCCGACGAGCGGATCAATCACATGCTGATCGATTCGAAGGTCAGCTTCGGATTGACCACCACCGCGGGCCGAGATCGATTGCCCGATATCGCGGAGTGGCTGATTCTCGACGATCCGCATTTCACGAAGAAGTGCGAGGACTTCTCGGGGAGCCCGTTGACCGACAACGACCGACTCCGTCCGATCGGGTTGGATTCAGCTGCCTACGTGGTGTACACCTCGGGGTCGACCGGCGTGCCCAAGGGAGTCGTGGTCACACAGCGAGGGCTCGACAACTTCGCCCGAGACCAGGTCGAACGCTACGGCGCAACTCCACAATCACGCACGCTGCACTTCTCCACTCCGAGTTTCGACGGGTCGCTCTTCGAATATCTGCAGGCTTTCGGCGCCGGGGCGACGATGGTTATCGCTCCACCCGGGATCTACGGGGGCGAGGACCTGGCGCAGCTTCTGGCCGAGCACGCCGTCACGCACGCGTTCATCACCACGGCGGCATTGGCAACGGTGGACCCGGGTGGGCTGGAACAACTTTCGGAAGTCGTATTCGGGGGCGAGGCGTGCCCACCCGATCTCGTCGCTCGCTGGGCACCTGGCCGCCGCCTGTACAACGCGTACGGACCGACCGAAGCAACGATCATGTCCAACGTCAGTCCGCCCATGACCGCCGGGGAACGCATCACGATCGGTGGACCTGTCAGTGGCGTCAGTGAACTGGTGCTCGACGCTCGACTTCAAGCGGTTCCCGTCGGGGTCCCCGGCGAGCTGTATCTGGCCGGACCAGGCGTGGCGCGGGGATATCACCGAAGGCCGGGGTTGACGGCAGAGCGCTTTGTTGCCAATCCGGCCGACCCAGGAACGCGGATGTACCGCACCGGCGACATCGTGCGATGGACGGCGGACATGTGTGTCGAGTACGTCGGGCGAAGCGACTTCCAGGTCAAGGTTCGAGGCTTCCGTGTCGAACTCGGTGAGATCGACAGTGTGCTGATGGCGGAGCCCAACGTCGGATTTGCCGTTACGGTTGCCGATTCCGCCCCCACCGGAGACACCCGACTGGTGTCGTACGTCATGCCCACCGCGGGTCGACTGGACACCAGGCTCCTGATTCGCGCCGTGGCCCGGCGCTTGCCTTCGCACATGGTGCCTGCCGTTCTCACGGTGCTGGAGAACATACCATTGACCGCTGTCGGAAAAGTTGACCGTTCGGCATTGCCCAGCCCCGAAATCGAGACGACCACAGGGGATTTCCGTCCCCCTGTCGGCCCGGTCCAACAGGCAGTGTCGGACGTGTTCGCCGAGGTGCTCGGCCTCGAACGAGTCGGTACCGACATCAGTTTCTTCGAGCTCGGTGGAAATTCTCTGAGCGCCACTTCGGTCGCGGCGAGGCTACGGGCGGTGCTCGGAGCTACCGTCGGCGTGCGGGACCTGTTCGATACGCCGACGGTGGCCGAGTTGGCTACGGTGATCGACCAGTCGGTCGCCGAACGGTCGGAGCGACTGGAACCGCGCCCCCGACCCGACAACATCCCCTTGTCGTTTGCTCAGCAGCGGATGTGGTTCGTCAATCAACTCGACACCAGTTCTCCTGCATACAACATTCCGCTCGTGGTGCGGTTGAGCGGTGAACTCGACAAACCGGCCTTGAGATCAGCGATGTCCGATGTCATCGCCCGCCACGAATCGCTGCGAACGATGTTCCCGGTCCACGGGGACGGACCGGTCCAGCACATCGTGCCCACCGAAAGCGCCGCGCTGCCACAACTGGCCGAGACATCGGTGACCGACGAACATCATCTCCGTGACGAGCTTGCCCGAATGGTCTCGGCCGGTTTCGACGTCGCCGCACGAATTCCCCTGCGGGCAGCGTTGTTCACCATCGATGAGCGCGAACACGTACTTGCCGTAGTGGTGCACCACATCTCGGCTGACGGCTTCTCGATGTCTCCACTGACCCGAGACGTGATGATTGCATACGAGGCCCACGCGTACGGCAGGGAACCCCAGTGGACGCCGCTTCCAGTCCAGTACGCCGACTTTGCGCTCTGGCAACGGGAGATTCTGGGCTCCGGCGACGACCCTGGGTCGGTGATCACCGAGCAGTTGGCTTACTGGCGACGCGCACTGTCAGGCGCTCCCGACCTCTTGGAACTTCCCCTCGATCGAGACCGGCCGACACAACAGAGTTTTCACGGCTCGCGGATTCACTTCTCGATCAGCAGTGATCTTCACCGCCGTATCCGAGACGTGTCGAGGCAGCAAGAGTCCACTGCATTCATGACTGTGCATGCAGCGCTCGCGCTCTTGCTGGCACGTTTGGGCAGCACCGACGACATCGTGATCGGAACGCCGATCGCCGGCCGGGGAGATCGTGCCCTCGATGATCTGGTCGGCATGTTCGTCGGCACGCTCGCACTGCGCACACAGGTCGACCCGGCTCAATCGTTCCGGGAGTTGGTTGCGCATTGCCGCGAAGTCGACCTCGCCGCGTTCGCGCATTCCGACGTTCCCTTCGAGCGGGTAGTGGACGCGGTCGGGCCGAAACGGTCGAGCGCCTATGCACCGATTTCCTCGGTGTCGCTGGAATTCCAGAACAACGATCGGCCGATTCTGAAGCTGGCGGGACTGGAAGTCCGCGGGATCGACCCAGAACTCGAGGTAGTGAAGGTAGACCTGGAATTCCTCCTCGCCGAAGAGTACGACGATCGCGGTGCACCGGGAGGAATGAGCGGAGCCGTCGACTTTGCCACCGATCTCTTCGACCCCGGTACGGTCAGCGGGTTTGCCGACATGTTCGTTCGTGTACTCGAGGCCGTGACCCGGAATCCGCAGGTACCGATCGGTGACATCGATCTACTCGGCGATCTTGAACGTCGCGAGTTGACGCCGGCGCATGGGCTCCCCGAAGTACCTCCGAAATTGTGGCCTGAGTTGTTGGCGGACGCCGTGGCGATCGATCCGGACTCGGTGGCCCTGTCGCTCGAGAACCGGCAGCTCAGTTATCGCGACCTGGACGAGTGGTCGAATCGTGTTGCCCGGGAGTTGTGCGGTCGCGGTGTGGGCCCGGAGACCTTCGTGGCACTGGGAATGCCTCGCTCGATCGAATCGGTGGTGGCGATCTGGTCGGTGACCAAAGCCGGAGCGGCTTTTGTGCCTGTCGATCCGGCCTATCCGCGCGAGCGCGTCGAATACATGCTCGCCGATTGCCGAGCCTCGCTCGGTTTGACCGTTCAGTCCAGCCGAACTCACCTACCCGACGTTGTTCCCTGGCTGGAACTCGACGACCCACAATTCGCCCGGCGGGTAGCCGCGCTGTCGCCGGAACCGATCACCGATGACGATCGAACCGGTGAACTGAACCTCGATCATCCGGCCTACCTGATCTACACCTCGGGATCTACCGGGAAACCCAAGGGAGTGAACATTACTCATCGAGGTTTGGCGAGCTTCACGGCCGAAACTCGTGAGAGGTTCGAGGTCACTCACGACTCTCATGTCTCACAGTTGGCATCGCCGAGTTTCGACGCTTCCATCTTCGAGTTGACGATGGCATTCAGCGCCTCGGCGCAAGTCGTGATCGTTCCGCCTGCTGTGTACGGTGGCGCCGAATTGGCCGATGTTTTCCGGCGCGAGCAGGTCACTCATGCCACCATTACACCGACCGCGCTGGCGGCGTTGGGGGACAACGGTTTCGAGGCGCTCCGTGTTCTCGATCTGGTGGGCGAGGCCTGCCCGCCGGAGGTCGTCGCGCAATGGGCGTCGGGTCGGAGGCTGCACAACGGCTACGGCCCGACTGAAACCACCGTGCAGGCGAGTGTCAGCGATTCGATGAAACCCGGTGCGGGAGTGAACATCGGCTCGCCGGCAGTGGGCTTCGGCTTCCTGGTGCTGGACGAGCGTTTGCAGCCCGTACCGGTGGGCGTGCCGGGGGAGTTGTACATCATCGGCCCAGGTATGGCACGTGGGTACCATAATCGGGTGTCGCTCACGTCGGAACGATTTGTCGCTTGCTTGTACGGATCGCCGGGGCGCCGGATGTACCGCACCGGAGATGTCGTGCGTTGGCGTGAATCCGGCGGTGACAGTGCCAAAATCGTTGGGTCCGGCGATGGAGTGCATCACACACTCGAATACATCGGGCGCAGCGACTTCCAGGTCAAGGTCCGTGGTTTTCGGATCGAACTCGGGGAAATCGATGCAGTTCTCTCACGCCATCCGTCGGTGGACTTCGCCGCGACTGTCGGCTACACGGGACC
Source organism: Rhodococcus sp. P4_E4 (assembly GCF_056401575.1). NCBI lineage: Bacteria > Bacillati > Actinomycetota > Actinomycetes > Mycobacteriales > Nocardiaceae > Rhodococcus > Rhodococcus sp. P4_E4. The sequence goes on from NZ_JBFUJB010000021.1 coordinate 11,145, forward strand.
GTCGGGTGAAACGGTCCTGGTGTCGTACGTGCGTGCGTCGGCTGCCGACGCCTCCGACAGCGACGAGATACGGGCGTACGCAGCCGACCGACTTCCCTCGCACATGGTTCCGTCGGCAGTGGTACTTCTCGAGCGGATTCCGATGACACCGGTGGGCAAGCTCGACCGAAAGGCTCTACCGGAACCCGAATTCAGTTCGGTTGCAGCCGAGTTCCGCGAGCCGGTCACCGACACCGAGCGCGCCGTGGTCGACTCGTTTGTCGAGGTTCTGGGTGTCAGCCGGGTGAGCACTACCGACAGCTTCTTCGACCTGGGCGGGTCCTCCCTGGTAGCCACCCGAATCGTCAGCGCACTGCACTCCCGTTTCCAACGCAGAATTCCGCTTCAGTGGATGTTCCTCGACCCGACACCCGCTGGAATCGCTCGACGCCTCGACATGCCGACAGTGGACGCCGGCATGGAAGAGCTTCTCGCCGTGGTTGTTCCGCTGCGGACAGAAGGAAGTGGGCGACCGCTGTTCTGTGTGCACCCTGGTATCGGCCTGTCCTGGGGGTACGCCGGCTTGGTGCGGTATCTGCCCGAGGACCGACCGGTGTACGGACTTCAGCTACCCGCACTCAGCGACGACGGTGACTATCAGTCGATCGAACAGTTGGCGCATCGCTACGTCGAAGAGATGGAAGCCGTTTCGCCGGACGGGCCGTACGACTTGCTCGGTTGGTCCCTCGGCGGAGTCATCGCGCACGCCATGGCCGTCGAACTGCAATCGTCCGGCCGCGAAGTTGCCACACTGACGATGATGGACAGCTACCCCGACAACGGCGATGCCTCTGCGTCAGCCGCACTCGACGTCCGAGACCTACTGCGAGGACTCGGCCTCGAGATCGAGACCGACCGAGATCTGACCTTCGACGAGGCGGCGGCCGTGCTGGCCCGGAGGCTCGGGCCCGAGACGGGAGTCGACGGTCGGGACCTCGAGCGGATTGCCAGAGGGTACGAGACTTCGCAGAGAATCACGCACCAGTTCGTTCCCCAGATCTACGAGGGAGACCTGCTGATCTTCCCGGCTGACGGAAAAGACGACAGGATTCCGCGGGAAAGGTCGCCACAGGAATGGCGTCCGCTCGTGACGGGCCGGATCGTGGAGGTACCAGTGCGATGCGGACACAACGAGATGATCGAGGCACCGGCCATGGCGGTCATCGGACCGGAGATGGCTCGGGTGCTCTCGATGTTTTCCGGATACTCCGAACGGGCATGACAACTTGAAGCCACCGAGCCGCACGCCCGTGAAGCGAGCGCCACCGAGCTGTTGCCGGGCACCGCAATCGAGCACGAGGAGCGGCAATGAGAAGGAACGGACGTACTCGGGCGATACTGGTCGTCGCCCTCGTCGCATGGACGGGATTGTTCGGTGAAGCGGCGCTTGCCTCGGCTGATCAGGCGCGAACATCCCCTCCAGGTGGTTCAGCTCTCGATCACGTCGAGGAGATCAACGCCCGTCAGCTGACGATGTACGTCTACTCCGCTGCAATGGACAAGGTGATTCCGCTCGAGGTGATTCGGCCGGCAGACACGAGTGCGCCCCGGCCGACTCTCTACCTGCTCAACGGCGCGGGCGGAGGCGAGGACACGGCGACGTGGCAGACACGCACAGACGTCGTCGACTTCTTCGGCGACAAGAACGTCAACGTCGTCAACCCGATCGGCGGTGCCTACAGCTACTACACCGACTGGGAGAAGCCCGATCCTGTTCTCGGGCTGAACAAGTGGACCACGTTCCTCACCGAGGAGTTGCCACCGATCGTCGATGCCACGCTCGGGACGACGGGTGTGAATGCCGTCGCCGGATTGTCGATGGCAGGAACCTCCGTTCTGAGCCTGGCCGAGGCGGCGCCATCCGTTTACCGTGCCGTCGGTGCTTTCAGCGGGTGCGCCGAGACGAGTACTCAACCCGGTCAGGACTACGTGAGATTCGTGGTCGGATTCCGCGGCGGCAACGTGGACAACATGTGGGGTCCTCCCGGCGGTCCGGGCTGGGTAGCCAACGATCCTGTGGTCAACGCCGAGAGATTGCGGGGCGTCGACCTCTACATCAGCAATGGATCGGGCCTGCCCGGCCCACACGAGAATCTGGGGGGACCGATGGTCAACGGCGACCTCGGCGTTCTGGCGAACCAGGTGATCGTGGGTGGAGTCATCGAGGCCGGGACAAACCAGTGCACCCAGCGTTTGGCCGAGCGGCTCGACTCCCTGGGCATCCCGGCCACCTATGATTTCCGGGCAACTGGCACTCACTCCTGGGGTTATTGGCAGGACGATCTTCACAACTCGTGGTCGATGATTGCCGAGTCGATCGGTGCGCGTTAGCCGGTAAACCCGAGGATCGGCGGCTGAGTTGTTTCTCACTTCGGGGCCCGCTCGCCCCACCTAGCCGACCGAACTGCAGGTCAGCGGCGTTATAGTCGCCACATGAGTTCAGAAACACTCGCGCCCCTCGACACCGATGTACTTGCGCGCAGGTTTGCGTGCCTGGGTGATCCGACGCGGCTGCGAGTGCTCCGACTCGCTGCCGGCGGTCCGATCGACGTCGACACGATTGCACACGCCGCATCACTCGAGCCGTCGGCGCTGAGTGCTCACCTCGAGGCCTTGATCGAGGTCGGTTTTGTCGAGGCTTCGGTGCGTGAAGGCACTTCGGTTGTCAGTGTTGCCGGAACGGCATACTCCGATCTGATGGCAGCGGCCGCCGTCGTGGCTGCGCGTGGCCCGGTCGAAGACACACTGGGAGTTCTTCCCGACGATGTGGTGGTGCGCCGCATGGAATCCGGCGACTGGGATGCCGTGCGCTCGATCTACCGCGAAGGAATCGACACCGGAACCGCGACGTTCACCACGTCGGTGCCGTCAGCCGAGAAGCTCGAAGCGCAATGGTTGCCCGATCATCGATGGGTCGCCGAGATCGACGGCCGAGTCGAAGGCTGGGCGAGCCTGAGCCCGGTGTCCTCGCGTGATTGCTACCGCGGGGTCGCCGAGAACTCCATCTACATCGGTAGCGGCGCTCGCGGGCGCGGCGTGGGCAAGCTGCTGCTCCGCCGACAGGTGCAAGCCGCCGACGCCAGTGAGATCTGGACGGTGCAGTCGTCGATCTTCCCGGAGAACCGGGCGAGTGTCGCCTTGCATCAGGCCGTCGGATTCCGAATCGTCGGCACTCGCTCGCGTATCGCTCAACTCGGTGGCAGGTGGCGTGACACGTTGTTCCTCGAACGTCGCAGCGAGGACGCTGACATTGAGGACGCTGACATTTGAGAAGAGGCGCTCAGCCCTTGGCAGCGCTGATTCCCGCGCGTCGCCCGTAGAAGCTGCCGTCACCGAGGGACGTTCCGGAGGCGTATCCACCGGCGCAGACGCCGGCGGTGCAGCGTCCAGCGGCAAACAAACCCGGGATCGGTTCGCCGGAGACGTGGATGACCTCCGAGTTGATCGACGTGCGCAGACCGCCGAGCGTGAATCCGGCGGTGAAATTGCGAAGGTCGAGCGCAGCGACGGGTGAGCCGATCGGCTTGACCCACTCCTTCTTCTTACCGAGTACCGGGTCTTCACCACGGGCGGCGTGCCGGTTGTAGACCTCGACGGTCGACTGAAGGGTGCCTTCCGGCAGGCCCATGTCGGATTCGAGTTCCTCGACGGTCTCGGCCACCCACTTGGGCTGGAATCTGAAGAACGGTGTGGAACTGTCGGCGGCGCAGCCCTCTTCGTAGGAAGCTTCGTCGATGATCAGGTAGGCCTGATTCTCGTTGCGCAGCAGCGTCTCCTGGCCGATTCTTCCCGGGTACGTGTCTTCGTTGACGTAGCGCTGGCCGCGTCCGTTGACCAGGATGCCGCGGATCATCAACTGGGGGTCGCCGAAGAATGCGACCTCGGTTGCGTCCATGTGTGCGAGGTCGGCCCCGAGTGCCTGCGCCATCTGGATGGCCTTGCCGTCGTGCTCTTCGATAGCCGCACCGGGGCGCCCGATCAGCCGTGGGGCGTACGACTGGATCATCGCTTCGTTGTAGGCGAAGCTTCCCGTCGCCAGTACGACACCAGTGCGTGCTCGAACTGCCACTTCCTTGCCGTACTGCTTGGCGATGATGCCGACTACTCGATCGCCGTCGACGACCAGGCGCTGGACTCGCATGTCGTATTCGGCTCGTACACCGAGGCTTTCGGCCGTCTCGATCAGTGGCTTCATCAACATGAAACCACCGCCCTTCTCCCCGGTGCGCTTGCCGCTCATCTGCGGCACGTGCCCGCGAGGGGCCGGTGTCGCGATCGTGTTGAACGGTGCCGAGTTCTCGCCGCCGGAATACATGAGTCCGTCGTCGAAGGGTGTTTCCCAGCCGGGTTGGCCGTAGAAACTTTCCTTGAACGGCACACCGTTGTCGACGAGCCAGTTGTAGTGCTCGACGCTGCCTTCGCAGTAGTCGGTGATCTTCTCCTCGTCGGCGCCGGGCCCGAGTGCGGCCATCATGAAAGATTTCATGTTGGCGGGGGAGTCCTCGAACCCGAGTGCCTGCTGCAACGGGGTCCCGCCGCCCAGATAGATGAATCCACCTGCCAGCGCCGCAGCGCCGCCCCAGCCGCTCGTGCGCTCGAGCACCAATACGTCGGCGCCCGCTCGCGCGGCCTCGATCGAAGCACTCACTCCGGCAATGCCGTAGCCGGCGACGACGACGTCAGCCTCGAAGTCCCACTGCTCGATGCTTGCGGCGGACTGCGGACGGATTGAGCTGGCCTCGGCCATGGATTCGGATCCTTCGTTCTTCTGGTTGGTTGGTGGGGGGAATCGGTGGGTGTGATTGATGCCCTGATGGCAGTATCTCGATCGAAAGTCAGTCGGTGTCCGTTTTCGCGGAATCGGCTGCGGCCTTCTCCTTGGCGCGCGCGGCTTTACGTCTGTCGGCCTTCACGGCGATCAGCGCATTGTTGAGTCCGGTGGCCAGCGGCCAGCCGACGTAGTGGCACAGGAAGATCGCGGCCTCTTCGAACTGCTGCTCGGTCAACTCCTCGTTGTGGAGAGCAGCGTTGATCTGGATCTTTGCCACATCGTTCTGCCCCTGGGCGGTGATGGCACCGATCAGGAGTAGTCGTCGGTCACGCACCGACAGTCCCGGTCGCGTCCAGATGTCGGCAAAGAGGTGGTCGGCGGTGACCGCGAAGAAGTCGCCGGGAACGTCGGCGGGAAGCTCCCAGCCGTACACCTCGTTCATCTTCGCGACGCCACGAGCGCGGGCCTCGGAGATGCGGCTTTCGTCGGTTCCACCGGCATCGGTCATGTGAGGGGTGTCGGTCATGCGTGCTCCCGAGTAGTAGATGCCGAAGATGCCGTTGAAGGTTCGGCCGGCCTGTCTTCGCTGTCATTCCCGACGCCCAGACCGGCACCGAGTCCGGCGAGCGCAAGGTGCGCGAGCGGCAGATCGAGATTCAGCCGATCACCGAGGTCGATGGCCAAGGCCAAGTCCTTCTCCCCGAGATTGCGAACATGCCGCAGTATCGAGAACCACGGGTCGTCCTCCGAGACCGGTGCGGTGGTGTCGCGGAGCATGATCGCGCCCGCGCCACCAGTGATCGCATCGGTGTGCCTGACGACCTTTCCGAGCGTGCGGAGATCGAGTCCTGCTGCTTCGGCGAGTCGCGCGGCCTCGGTCGTGGCGGTGAACGAGACGAAGTGAAGAAGGTTGCGTGCGAGCTTCATTCGCGTTCCCGCGCCGACGTCACCGGCGTGAACCACCAGCTCGGCCCAGGATCCGAAGGGCTCGCGGACGGCTTCGAACGCCTCGTCGGAGCCGCCGATCATCACTGCCAGCCTGCCCTGCGCTGCGCCGCCGGCACCGCCACTGATCGGCGCGTCGACCAGCAGAACACCACGCTGTTGACAGATGTCACCGAGTTCCACCGCCGTGGTGTCCGAGATAGTGGAGTGAATCGCGACGACAGTGCCTGGCTGTGCGGTCGACAGGATCCCGTGCGGCCCGCACACAACCTCGCGTACCTGCGCGTCGTCGAGCACCGTGACGGAGATGATGCTCGCCTGCGCTGCAACGTCGGCGGGCGTCGATGCCGCGCTCGCGCCCGCAGTGGTGAACGGTTCGAGCGCTTCTGCGCGGGCATCACACACCACCAGTCCGCCCGGCCAGTCCAGGAGGCGCTGCGCCATCGGCGCGCCCATGTTGCCTAGGCCGATGTATCCCAGTCTGGTTTTCGAAGCGCTGGCTTTCGGCGCCGATTCCGTCATGACCGGTACACCTGGCCTCCGTCGACGTTGAAGATCTGCCCGGTCACCCAGCCTGCGTCGTCGGAGAGAAGGAACAGGCACATGCCGACGAGATCCTCCGGCGTTCCCATGCGCTGCAACGGGATTCGCCTTACCATGTCCTTGACGATGTTGCCGGGGGTGACGGTTCGAGTCGCCTCCGTGTCGATGGGACCGGGAGCGATGGCGTTGATCCGGATGTTCGACCAGCCGAGTTCGGTCGCGAGTTGTTGTGTCAGGCTGTTGACGCCGGCTTTCGCGAGTCCGTAGTAATTCGAGTACAGCCAGGCTGCTGTGGAGGACTGGTTGACGATCGAACCGCCCTTCGCGCGCATATGAGGTACGACCGCCCGGCACACGTGCAATGCGCCGTCCATGTTGACGCTCATGAACTTTCGGTAGTAGTCCCAGTCCACCGTCAACAGGGAATCGATCTTCATTCCGCCGTAGATGGCAGCGTTGTTCACCAGATGCTCGATGCTACCGAACTGCTCGATCGTGAAGTCGGCAAGTGCCGCAGTCGACTCCCCGTCGGCGACGTCGACGTCCTTGAACACGGCACTTCCACCGTCCGCCGTGATCTGCTTGGCGACAGCTTCACCGAGTTCGCGATTGAGGTCCGCCACGACCACGTTGGCCCCCTCCGCAGCCAGAGCGCGGGCATATGCCTCTCCGATACCCTGCGCTGCTCCGGTGACTATCGCGGTGCGACCGTCGAAACGTCCCATGTCGACCTACTTTCGTGGTGATGATTCTGTGGTGAGGGTGTGGGGTGAGGGTGTGGAATGTCAGGAAGGTGAAGCGACGAGCTTGGTTTCGAGGTATTCCTCGAAACCGGCGAGGCCCATTTCGCGGCCGATCCCGGATTGTTTGTAGCCGCCGAACGGTGCGTCGGCCGAATACCAGACGCCGCCGTTGACGCTCAGCGTTCCGGTTCTGACACCGGCAACGACGTGCGCGACGCGATCGGGGTCGGTGCCCCACACCGACCCGGACAGGCCGTAGGGGGAATCGTTGGCAATTCGGATAGCGTCGTCGTCGTTGTCGTACGGAATGATCACGAGAACGGGCCCGAAAATCTCCTCCTGCGCTACGCGAGACGAGTTGTCCAGCCCGGCAATGAGAGTGGGTTCGACGAAGAAGCCGCTCTGGTGATCGTCGGGTCGGCCTCCACCCGTCACGATCGTGCCGCCCTCTTCGACCGCGAGGGCGAGGTAGCTCTCCACCCTGGCGCGCTGGCGCGCGGAGATGACCGGACCACACACCGTTCCGCGCGCGCTGGGGTCACCGGCTCGGATACCCGCCATCGCGGCGCAGGCCGCGGCCAGAGCATCTTCGTACCGAGCGCGCGGCACGAGAAGTCTGGTACTGAGTGCGCATCCCTGACCGGCATGAACGCACACGGAGAACGCGGCAACCGAGCATGCACCCTTGATGTCCGCGTCGTCGAGGACGATGAATGCGGACTTGCCCCCGAGTTCGAGGAAGACCTTCTTGAGGGTTTGCGCGGCCGCGGCCATCACCGTGCGTCCGGTGGCGGTGGAACCGGTGAAGGACACGAGATCGACGCGCGGATCGCTGCACAGCTGCGCGCCGAGAGAGTGATCTGTCGACGTCACCACGTTGACGACGCCCGCCGGGATCTCGGTTTCTTCTGCAATCACCTTGGCGACCAGCGCGGCGCACCAGGGCGTGTCCGGCGCGGGTTTGAGAACGATGGTGTTGCCGGCCGCGAGGGCGGGGCCGAGTTTGGCGAAATTGATCTGGTGCGGGAAGTTCCACGGTGTGATTGCGCCGACGACGCCGACCGCTTCCTTGAGCAGTCGGCGATGGGTCGGAATCCCCATGGGTGACGCGTGCCCGAGATCTTGTTCCCACGAATAGGTTTCGATCAGGTCAGCCCAGTAGCGAAGATCTTCGATCGGGCCTTCGAGTTGCGGACCGCTCGTCAGCATGACGGGTGCGCCGACCTCGGCGACGGTGATCTCACGCAACTCCTCGATGTGGGACTGGAGTGCGTCGCACAGTTGGCGCAGGCAGCGAGCGCGAAACCCGTGATCGCGTGCCCATTCGGTCTCGTCGAACGCACGGCGCGCCGCGGCAATGGCCGCATCCATGTCCGCGGTGGTGCCTTCGGCCGCACGGCCGATCAGTTCCTCGGTGGCCGGGTTGAAAACTTCGAAGGTTCCACCGGATCCGGGAACCAGCTTTCCGTCGACGAGAAGTGCAGAACTGTCTGCGGGTCGAAGCGTCATAACGCGAACCCTCTCTTTCTGGACATGTGTCTGGACTCTAGTTCACACTCGTGGTTGAGGCAATGGTTTCTGGGGCATAAGAGATTTCGAGAGCGTCTCGGGATCTGCTTCGGTGAAAAGCGCCTCGTGTCCGGGGCGGCGCGGCTACGGTTCACCGCACATTCACAACCACGCCTTCACATCCACGCTTTCACATGCACGCCTTCACATACACGCCTTCACGTACACGGGAGAGAGGTCGAAATGAACAGAGTTGACGGAAAAGTGGTGCTGGTGACCGGTGCTGCTCGAGGTCAGGGGCGCAGTCATGCCGTTCATCTCGCACGGGAGGGCGCGCACATCATCGCCTTCGATCTGTGCGCAGACATCGCCAGCAACGAATACCCGCTCGCCAGTCCTGCCGAACTCGAGGAAACGGCTCGACTGGTGAAAGAGGCCGGACAGCAGGTGGTGACGGCCCGTGTCGACGTCCGCGATCGCGCCGGACTCGAAACGGCACTTGCCGAGGCGGTAGGTCAGTTGGGCGGATTGCATGTCGTCGTGGCGAACGCCGGTATCTGTCCGCTCGGCAAGCACGTGTCGACTGCCGGTTTCGTCGACGCGTTCGATGTGAACTTTCTCGGTGTCGTCAATACAGTGCACGCGTCGATGGAATACCTCGGCGAAGGGGGTTCGATCATCGCGATCGGCTCTGTTGCCGGTCTGGTGCCACAGACCGGATTCAACGGGCAGCAGGCGCTCCAGGGTCCGGGTGGCGACGGATACGGACTGGCCAAGAAGCTGATTCAGGCATATACCAGTTCGTTGGCACTGACTCTCGGGCCGAGTTCCATTCGCGTCAACGCGATTCATCCGACCAACGTGAACACCGACATGTTGCAGAGCATGCCGATGTACCGGACGTTCCGTCCCGACCTCGAGAATCCGACCGCCGAGGATGCGGCAGTGACGTTCCCGTTCATGCAGGCGATGCCGACCCCGTGGGTCGAGCCCGCGGACATCTCGCATGCGGTCGTGTATCTGTCCTCGGACGAGTCGCGATTCGTCACCGGCCAGCAACTGCGCGTGGACGCTGGTGCCGGGATGAAGATCGGTCTGTAGTAGAACTTTTCGCTTCGTGGCTGCCTGTGAGTGGTGAATTTTCGAAGTTTCCCCATTTCGTTGCCCTGGACAGGGCGCTGTAGTAACGTCCAGACACGTGTCCAGCAAACGGGGCGATTCAAGTGGCGGGGGATCGATTGTCTATGAATCCACTCGCAGGCGCCTCACGGGAAAACAGGCGGAAACTGTGGCCAGGCTTGCCGAAGCAACAGTGAAAGTTCTACGCAAACAAGAGTTTTCCGGACTGACTGTCCGTTCGGTTGCGGCCGAAGCGGGTGTCGGAACTGCGACCGCCTACACGTATTTCGCGTCCAAGGAGCATCTGGTCGCAGAGGTTTTCTGGCGAAGACTTCAGAACTCGTCGGCGCCTGATGGCTCAGGGTTGGATCGCACCGCGCACGTGCTGTCTGTACTTCGAAACATCGCGCTGCTTCTCGCGGACGAACCGGAGGTATCGGCCGCCGTGACCAATGCACTGCTCGGATCCGATCCTGAAGTGGAACATCTTCGCGGGCGGATCGGACTCGAGATCCATCAACGACTCGCTTCGGCGTTGGATCCGAATGGCGAACCCGAAGTGTTGGAAGCGCTCGAAATGCTTTATGCCGGGGCGCTTCTGCGAGCAGGGATCGGCTACGGAACCTACGCGCAAATCGCTGGACGCCTCGAGGCCTCAGCTCTACTGATCCTGGAGAAATCATGACAGAAGCTTTGATCGATCCGGTGGTCTTCAATCCGTACGACTACCACTTTCACGACGATCCGTATCCGACGTACAAGCGTCTGCGCGAAGAATCACCGTTGTATCACAATCCGGACGTTGGCTTTTGGGCGTTGTCGCGATATGCGGACGTGGTCGACGGATTCAAGGACAACAAGCGTCTCTCGAGCGCCAACGGGGTATCGCTCGACCCAGCAGCCTACGGTCCACACGCGCATTATGTGATGTCGTTTCTCGCGATGGACGATCCCCGCCATATGCGGTTGCGCCAGTTGGTTTCTCGCGGATTCACGCCGCGACGGGTTGCGGAGCTCGACGGCCGGATCCTCGAACTCACGAAGCAACATCTGGTACCTGCGTTGGGCGCGGGGGAGTTCGACTGGATTACGGAGGTGGCGGGAAAGCTGCCGATGGACGTCATCTCCGAACTCATGGGGGTTCCCGAACCCGACAGGGCCGAACTGCGGCGCAAGGCGGATCTGGTGGTGCATCGAGAGGCGGGTGTTCTCGACGTGCCGCAACCTGCGGTGGAGGCTTCGATCAGTTTGATGGGCTACTACAAGGAGATGATCGCGCAGCGTCGCCGATCGCGGACGGACGATCTGACCTCGGCCTTGCTCGATGCCGAGATCGACGGAGACAAACTCTCGGACCAGGAGATCCTCGGATTCATGTTTCTGATGGTCGTGGCCGGAAACGAGACCACGACCAAGCTTCTCGGAAACGCTCTGTACTGGGGTTCGCACCACCGGGAGCAGATCACACCGGTTCTCGACGATCCCGAACGAGCCTCGGAATGGGTGGAAGAGACTCTTCGCTACGACACGTCGAGCCAGATCGTGGCTCGGACTTCGGTTGTCGACCTCGAATATCACGGACGCACCATTCCGGCGGGGGAGAAGGTCCTGCTCCTGATCGGATCGGCCAACCGAGACGCCGACGTCTTCGAGGATGCCGACAGCTTCCAGATCGGCCGGAGTTCGTCGGGAAAACTCGCGAGTTTCGGTGGTGGCGTGCACTTCTGTCTCGGTGCCCACCTTGCCAAGCTCGAAGCCAAGATCGCCCTCGCAGAGTTCGGGCGTCGGGTCAGCGACTACGAAGTCGACGAGTCCGGAATCGAGCGTGTTCATTCGACAAACGTCCGGGGCTTTGCGGCCCTGCCGGTGAAAGTGCAGGTGCGCTGATGCCTCGTTTCGAACCCAATCCCCTTCGCCGGCCGGCATTGATCAGTGGTGCATCGTCGGGAATCGGCACCGCTACTGCGTATGCCCTGGCCGAACTCGGCCATCCGGTTGCGCTCGGTGCGCGTCGAGTCACCGAATGCGAAGCCATCGCCGAGAAGATCCGCAGCAATGGTGGTGAAGCGTTCGCCCACTTCCTCGACGTCACGGACGGTGATTCGGTCGACGGATTCGTCTCGGCCGCAGAGGCAGTCCACGGTCCCACCGAAATGGTCGTCTCCGGTGCCGGTGACCTCGAATTCGGGGCTGCGGACGAGATGGATCCAGAGGCGTTCTCACGGCAGATCCAAGTCCACCTCGTTGGTGCGCAGCGATTGGCGCATCGCGTACTCCCCGGCATGAGGCAACGACAGCGCGGTGACTTCGTACTGATCGGCTCGGATTGTGCCGAGCGCCAGCGTCCACTCATGGGTGCTTACGACGCGGCCAAGGCCGGGCTCGAAGCAATGGGGCGCCAGATGCGAATGGAGCTCGAAGGAACAGGCATTCGCGCGTCGATCGTGCGACCCGGGCCGACACTGACCGGCATGGGGATGGACACGACGCCGGAGATCATCGGACCGGTTGGGGAATCGTGGAGTAAGTGGGGGTTCGCCCGCCATGGTTACTTTCTGCGCGCCTCGGACATCGCCAATGCCATCGTCGCCGTTGTGTCGGCGCCGCGAGGAGCACACATCGTGCTCGTCGAAGTTCAGCCCGAGGCACCACTGGACAAACTTCCCACTGCGAACTCACAGGAGACGACATGACGCACGGAGTGCAGGAGACGTCGCGAACACTGCCCGAGCCGCCGCGGGTGTCCGGCGGGGATCTCCCGCACGGGCATCTTGAGGAACTGCGAACCGACCCGATAGCGCTCATGCGCCGGGTGCGTGAGGAATGTGGTGACGTCGGCGCCTTTCAACTTGCCGACCGCACGGTGATCTTGCTGTCCGGAGCCGAGGCAAACGAGTTCTTCTTCCGCTCCACCGACGAGGATCTCGACCAACAAGCGGCTTACCCCTTCATGAAGCCGATATTCGGTGAAGGCGTCGTCTTCGATGCCAGCCCGGAGCGGCGCAAGGAGATGCTGCACAACTCGGCTCTGCGCGGCGAACAGATGCGCGGGCACGCCGCCACGATCGGCCGCGAGGTCGAGGCGATGGTCGCGCAGTGGGGAGACGAAGGCGAGATCGATCTGCTCGACTTCTTCGCCGAGCTGACCATCTACACCTCGTCGGCGTGCCTGATCGGCAAGAAGTTCCGCGACGAACTGGACGATAGTTTCGCCAAGCTGTATCACGAGCTCGAACAGGGAACGGATGCATTGGCTTTCGTGGATCCGTACGCGCCGATCGAGAGTTTCCGCCGCCGCGACGAGGCCCGGTTGGCGTTGGTCGCACTGGTACAGGACATCATGAACGGGCGCATCGCGAATCCTCCGCAGGGCAAGGAGGACCGCGACATGTTGGACGTGTTGGTCTCGGTCAAGGACGAGAACGGCGACCTCCGGTTCAGTGCCGACGAGATCACCGGCATCTTCATCTCGATGATGTTCGCCGGCCACCACACGACTTCCGGCACGGCAGCGTGGTCGCTGATCGAGATGCTGCGGCATCCCGACACAATGACGGACGTCGTCGACGAACTCGACGATCTGTACTCCGACGGCGCCGACATCAGTTTTCATGCCCTGCGCCAGATTCCGGTTCTCGAGGCTGTGGTCAAGGAAACCCTTCGACTGCATCCGCCGTTGATCATCCTGTTGCGGGTGGCACGTGGAGATTTCGAAGTGGGCGGCTTCGAGATCCGAGAGGGCCATCTTGTCGCTGCGACGCCCGCGATCTCCAATCGAATCGCCGAGGACTTCCCCCGACCGGACACCTTCGATCCCGGGAGGTACATCGACCCGAATCAAGAGGACATCGTCAACCGCTGGACGTGGATTCCGTTCGGAGCCGGCCGGCATCGCTGCGTCGGTGCTGCATTCGCCCAGATGCAGCTCAAAGCGATCTTCTCGATCCTGCTGCGGGACTTCGAGTTCGAGATGGCGCAGCCGTCGGAGTCCTACCGAAACGACCACAGCAAGATGGTCGTGCAGTTGCAGCAGCCGTGCGCGGTGAGGTACCGGCGCAGAACACGTCCCGGGCGTGAGGGGTGATCATGCACGTCGAAGTCGACCTCGACCTGTGCCAAGGCCACGCGGCGTGTGAGCTCGAGGCACCGGAGATCTTTGTCGTCCCGAAGCGGGGGAAGGTCAGTCTTCTGGACTCGGACCCGCCCGAGTCTCTCCGCGGTGAAGCCGAGCTGGCGGTCAGGTACTGCCCGACCGGCGCCCTGAGAATTGTCGACTGATTACAGCGGATTGTCGATTGATTGCAGCGAATTCAAGTACTCGAGGGAGGAAGTTCAGATGACCGGTTTCGACCGCGCAGAGCTCGACGAGATGGTCCAACGCTGGATCGAGGCGAACAAGAAGGCCGAAGCCGCCGGTGATTGGAAACCGTTGGCGGACATGTACACCGAGGACGCCACGTACGGGTGGAACTACGGTCCCAAGCAGGATTTCATGGCGGTGGGGCGCGAGGAGATTCGCGAAGTCGCACTCGGCCTCGAGATGAAGGGCCTCGAAGGCTGGGAGTACCCGTATCAAGACTTTGTGATCGACGAACGTAGCGGAAACGTGATCGGCTTGTGGAAGCAGATTTCCGATGCCAAGCGTGAGGACGGGAGCAACTACTCCGTCTACGGTATCGGCGGTAGTTGGTTCCGCTACGGCGGGGACTTCCAATGGTCCTGGCAGCGTGACTTCTTCGACTTCGGGAACGTGTCGGCACTGTTCATGGAGATGATCGGCAACAACGCTCTCTCGAAGGGGATGCAGGGCCGGATCCAGCGATCGATCTCGGGCGACCCGCTACCGGGCTGGTATCCGGTGGGCACCGCGCCGGTCCCGCTGTGGTGAGTCCGATGACGGTGCGCGATTCCTTCGAGACACTCTCGCAGCGCGACCTTGCCGTGTTGGTGCCCGAGTTGCTCCTGTGCGGGCAGCTGATCGATCGCTCGGGCATGGCGCATCTGATCGTCGAATTCGGACGCGAGGGTATGGCGCAGGTGGCCGTCGAGGAGTGGGAATCGGCCAGCCCCTGGTACACCCGCCGCATGCAGAAGGCTCTCGGATACGAGGGCGACGACGTCGTGACGATCTTCAAAGGGTTACAACTCGACATCGGCGCTCCGCCACAGTTCATGGACTTTCGATACCGGGTCGACGATCCGCTGCACGGTGAATTCTGGCTCGATCATTGCGGAGCACTCATGGACGTCGAGCCGTTGGGCGATGAGTTCGTGACCTCGATGTGTCACGACATCGAGGATCCGACTTTCGATGCGACGGCCATCGCGACCAACCCGCACGCCCAGATCCGTCCGATTCACCGACCACCGCGCAGGCCTGCGGACCGACATCCGCACTGTGCCTGGACCGTTTCCATCGACCCGTCGCACACGCCTCCCGTGATGACCGCGCACACCGAGCAGATCGGACGCACCGCCGCGGTGACGGTCGAGCTGAGCCCGATCGATCACGGTGGGGACGGTAGGGCGGACTACTCGGGTCCGTTGTTGTCCGACCTGAGATTTTCCGACTTCTCGCGATCGGCCTTGGTTCGTATCGCAGAGGAGATCTGCGTGCAGCATCATCTGTTGGCCTTGGGCTTTCTGGCAGCGGTTCGCCGCCGTGCCGACGAAGACAAGGCGCGCGAGATCACGCGAAAGCAATTGACCGGAATCGCGGGAGTTGCGGCACAGCGTATTCGAGATGCGCTCGGGCTTCCTTCGACTCTGGAATCGTTGGCATTGGTCCTGTCCGTGCATCCCTTGCTGAATCCGAAGCAGTATGTGGAGAGTGAGATCCGACCGGACGGCGGTGCTCTGGAGCTGTGGATCTCGCGAGACGCTCTTGTCGACCGCGACGGCGGTTGGCCGACCTTGCTCGGCAGCGAGCACCTCGATCCCCTCCAGGCTTTGGTCCGCGGCGTGAATCCGCACTTCACCGTGAGAGTGGTGGCCGAAGATGCCGCGGGGCTCCTTCTGGCCGTCGACATCACCGAAGCTCCCGCTCCGGAATGCGTCGAAGTCGCCATTACGAAGGTCAGTACCGGCGCGGCATTCGTATTCGAAGATCGCGGAATCCCTTTGCCTCTCTTCGTCGTCTGACCGGCCGAACCCGAAGGACTCAACCTATGGCGTACACGTTTGCAGACCTGTTCGAGCATTCCGTCGATGTGATGCCCGATCGCCTCGCGCTGATCGTTTCCGGCGAGGAGGTGACATACCGTGAGCTCGACGAGCGGGCCAACCGATTGGCGCATTACTTCCAGTCCGTCGGGTTGGGTGTCGGTTCGCACATCGGTATTCAACTGCACAACTCGATCGAGGCGATGGTTGCTGTCCTCGCGGCCTTCAAGATCCGCGGCGTTCCCATCACGGTGAACTACCGCTACACGAGCGACGAATTGGTTTATCTGTACGAGAATGCGGATCTCACGGCGTTGGTATTCCATCGTGGTTTCGCTGAGCGGGTCGCCGAGGCGTTGGTGTCCGCGCCGCGGGTCAAGTACGTGATCGAGGTGGCGGACGAACTCGCTCTCGGGAACGAACCGTCGATTCCGGGGGCAGTGGCGTACGAGGATGCGCTCGGCAACCAATCCCCGCTGCGCGTAGGTGAACATGCTTTTCCCGAGCGTTCCGGCGACGACGTCTACGTTCTCTACACCGGCGGAACAACCGGACGACCGAAAGGCGTCGTCTGGCGGCAGGAAGACATCTGGCGCGTGTTGGCCGGCGGTTACGACTTCTATTCGGGTGAGCCGATCGCCGACGAGTACCAGCAGTCGCGCGGTGGCGCCGCGGCAGCCGAACCGATGCGGTGGTGCATGCTTCCACCGCTGATCCACACCTCGGCACTGATGCCGACGTTCAACGCTCTGTTCTCCGGAAACACCGTCATCTTCGAACCGAAGTTCGATGCGGCGCAGGTCTGGAAAGTCGTCGCCGAGTATCGGCCCCAGGTCATGGTCATCACCGGCGACGCCATGGGCCGTCCACTGGTCGAAGCCCATCACGAATTGCAACCGGATGCGTCGAGCCTGGCTGTGCTCGCCTCCGGCGCTGCGCTCTTCTCCGGATCGGTCAAAGACGCGTTCTTCGACGTCTTTCCGAATCTGATGATCTCCGATTCGGTTGGATCGTCCGAAACAGGCTTCGGCGGAATCGGATTCGCAACCAAAGGGCTCGAGCAGCGTGGCGGACCCAAAGTGGGCGCCAACAGATTCACGGTCGTCGTCGACGACGACAACCGTGTGTTGGAGCCGGGTTCGGGGGCCGAAGGATGGTTGGCGAAACTCGGCAACGTCCCACTGGGCTACTACAACGATCCGGTGAAGTCGGCGGAGATATTCCGAGAGGTGAACGGCGCGCGGGCAGTGGTGACCGGAGACCGAGCGCGGATCGAGGACGACGGCTCGGTCACTCTCCTCGGCCGGGGAAACATGGTGGTCAACACCGGCGGTGAGAAAGTCTTCGTGGAAGAGGTCGAAGCAGTGGTGAAGGCCCATCCCGACATCTACGACGCAACAGTGATCGGCATTGCCGACGAGCGGTGGGGCAATCGGGTGGCGGCGGTGCTCCGCGTCCGCGATGGTGTGGAACCGGATTTCGATTCCATCGAAAAACACACCCGCACTCAGCTTGCCGGCTACAAGATTCCGCGTTCCTTCTGGATCGCCGACGAGGTCGTTCGAGCGCCGAGCGGCAAGCCGGACTACCGCTGGGCCAAGGAGTTCTCACAGAACAGCGACCCGGTCCACCGGATCGACTAGCGCTCACACGCAACACCCGGCACCCGGCACCCATCCGTAAAGGAGCATCTGCAATGCCTGAGATCGACCTTCCCGACGGGTTCGACGTGACCGACCCGCATCTGTACGGCGAGCGCGTCCCGCTTGCCGAGTTCGCCGAACTACGACGATGCGCTCCGGTCTGGTGGAACGCCCAGGAACCGGGTACCGGCGGATTTCACGACGGTGGTTGTTGGGTTGTCTCCCGCCACGCAGACGTCCGCGACGTCTCGTTGCGCAGCGAGGAGTTCTCGAGCAACGTCAACGGCTGCATTCCGCGGCATGAAGACAACATCTCGGCGGAGGAGTTGGAGGCGACAAAACACGTCCTCATCAACAAGGACGCCCCTGAGCACACACAGCTGCGCAAGTTGGTGGCGCGCTTGTTCACTCCGCGGTCGGTGGAAGCGATGCGGGCCGGGCTGGAAGCGCGGGCAGAAGACATAGCGTCGGCTGCTTTGGCGGAAGGTAGCGGTGATTTTGTCAGCCAGGTCGCCAGCGAGTTACCGATGCAGGCGATCTCGGAGCTGATCGGTGTACCGCAGGACGGGCGCCGTCAGCTGTACGAATGGTCGAATCAGATGACGGGATACGACGACGAGTCGCTCGCCGGCGAGTCGCGGATGGCGTCGGCGCAGATCCTGGGCTACGCCTATCAACTGGCCGAGGCGAGACGGGAGGAACCGCTCGACGACATCATCTCGCGCTTGGTGCATGCCGACATCGACGGACAGAAACTCACCCCGGAACAGTTCGGTTTCTTCGTCATCATGTTGGCTGTCGCAGGCAACGAAACGACGCGCAACGCAACGACACTCGGCATGATGGCATTTCTCGAGCATCCGGATCAGTGGGAACTGTACAAGCGTGAGCGTCCGCGCACCGCCGCGGACGAGATCATCCGCTGGGCTTCGCCACTGACGTCGATGCAACGAACAGCAGTGGTGGACACACAGATTGCCGGCACTACGATTGCGAAGGGGCAGCGTGTCGTACTGCTCTACGGCTCGGCGAACTTCGACGAAACCGTCTTCGAGAACCCCGACGTCTTCGACATCACCCGAGACCCGAACCCGCACCTCGCGTTCGGAGGAACCGGACCGCACTACTGCGTCGGCGCCAACCTGGCCAGAATGGAGGTCGATCTGATCTTCGGCAAGATCGCCGATCACATGCCCGACATCAGCAAGCTCGGCGATCCGAGCAGGCTCTCGTCCGGTTGGCTCAACGGGATCAAGGAATTCAAGGTCGACTACGGCAACTCCACGTCATGTCCTTCGGGGCATTGACGTGTACAGCGGAAGAGTTGCACTTGCGGGCCCGATGCGCGAACTCGGCCAGTTCTACCGGATGGGCGCCGATGTCGCAGTGGGCTTGTTCCGCACCCGCTTTCAGGTGCAGGAGTTTCTCGAGCAGAGTTGGATGATCGCCCGGGTGTCGATCGTGCCGACAGTGTTGGTAGCCGTGCCGTTCACGGTCCTGGTGAGTTTCACCCTCAACATCCTTCTCCGCGAGATCGGTGCCGCCGACCTCAGCGGCGCCGGGGCCGCGCTCGGTGCCGTGACTCAGGTCGGTCCGGTGGTGACGGTGCTGATCGTGGCAGGTGCGGGCGCGACAGCCATCGCCGCCGATCTGGGATCGAGAACGATTCGTGAAGAGATCGACGCCATGGAGGTGCTCGGGATCGATCCGATCAATCGGTTGGTGATTCCGCGGGTGGTCGCGTCGACCGTGGTGGCTTTGCTGCTCAACGGACTCGTCTGCGTCATCGGCATCGCCGGCGGTTACGCCTTCTCGGTGTTTCTCCAGGGCGTGAACCCTGGCGCCTTCGTCGAGGGAATCACGTTGCTGACCGGCCTGCCCGAGGTGGCGTTGTCGATGGTCAAAGCTGCACTGTTCGGGATGCTGGCGGGATTGGTGGCCTGCTATCGCGGTCTGTCGGTACGGGGTGGGCCGAAAGGCGTGGGGGAGGCCGTCAACGAAACGGTGGTGTACGCGTTCATGGCGTTGTTCGTCGTCAACACCATCGTCACCGCGGTCGGCATCCGATTGACGGCGGGGTGATCGAGGTGACGCTGTCGGATTCGCTGGCACAAATCGGCAAGTTCGGACGCACGCGGGCGCGGGTGGCTCGAACGTCACGCTCGATCGACGATGTTGGGCGACAAGCTGTCTTCTTCGCGCGCGCCATCGCTCACATCCCGTGGGCAATTCGCAAACACCCGAAAGAAGTGTTGAGGCTGGTAGCCGAGATCAGCATGGGCACCGGAGCTTTGGCAGTGATCGGCGGCACGGTTGCGGTCGTAGGATTTCTGACCCTAGCCTCGGGCGGCACCATTGCGATCCAAGGTTTCAGCTCGCTGGGAAATATCGGAGTCGAAGCGCTCACCGGATTCTTCTCCGCCTTCATCAACGTTCGTATCGCTGCGCCGGTCATCGCGGGAATCGGCCTGTCGGCCACGATCGGAGCAGGTTCGACCGCGCAGATCGGTGCCATGCGCATCAGCGAGGAAATCGACGCCCTCGAATCGATGGCGATCAGTTCGGTCCCGTACGTCGTCAGCACCCGCGTCACCGCAGGGATGATCGCGATCTTGCCGCTGTACTCACTGGCGCTCGTGGGATCATTTCTGGCCGGACGATTCACCACGGTCGTGCTGTTCGGTCAGTCCTCGGGTCTTTACGACCACTACTTCACGACGTTCCTCGATCCGGTCGACGTCGCATGGTCCTTCGTTCAAGTGCTCGTGATGGCACTACTGGTGATGCTGATCCACACGTACTACGGATACAACGCGTCCGGGGGACCGTCGGGCGTGGGAACTGCAGTGGGCCGCGGGGTTCGGCTCTCGCTGATCTGCGTCGTGGCGGTGACCCTGCTCGTCTCACTCGCGCTCTACGGCGGTTCCGGCAACTTCAATCTGTCCGGTTAGGGGGACTGCGTGCACAGATACGGCTACAAGTTGGCTGCTCTGGGCTTGGCTGCGGCGATCGTCGGGGTCATCGCTTTGTCGGTCGCGTCTTTCAACCAGGTGTTTGTCGCTCGCGTCCCGATCACGGTGATCGCGGAGCGCGCGGGGCTCGTGATGGATCCGGGCGCGCGGGTGAAGATGGCCGGGGTGACCGTGGGCTCGGTGGAGTCCATCACGCCGACTGACGACGCCACCGCACAACTGTCGTTGTCGATCGATCCCGAAGCGCTCGAATCGATTCCGTCAAACGTGGATGTGGCGATCACGTCGAACACGGCCTTCGGCGCGAAGTTCGTCAGCCTGTCCTCGCCGGAGCAGCCGAGCAGCGCGCGACTTGCCGCCGGGGCGACGATCGACGCATCCCGGGTGACTGTCGAGCTGAACACGGTGTTCGAGAAACTCACCACCGTGCTCCGGACGGTGGACCCGGGCAAGCTCGATTCGACATTGGGTGCCCTCTCGACTGCTCTGCAAGGACGCGGCGAACGGCTCGGGGTCGCACTCGAACAAGCAGATTCCTCGTTGCTCGAATTCAACACTGCACGTGAGGCTCTCGATCATGTGTTGACGGATTTACCAGCCGTCACACAGACCTACCGCGACGCTGTTCTCGACTTGATGGACACCCTCGACTCGCTCACGACGACGGGAACCACTGTTCTCGACGAGCAGCAGAATCTTGATCTCCTCTTGCTCAACGTGATCGGGGTCGCCCGCACCGGAGAAGATGTACTGGGAGCCAACGCCGACGGTATCGACACCGTTCTGTCGTTACTGCGGCCGACCACCGCACTGCTCGATGAATACTCCCCGGTGATTCCCTGCATGTTCCACGGACTGCAGGAGAGCAAGAAGATCGGCGACGGCGCCTACAACGGACAACCAGGAATCAAGATGTCGATCGGTCTGATCGCCGGAACCGAACCGTACCGATATCCCGACGACCTTCCGAAGGTCGCGGCAACAGGTGGCCCGCAGTGTATGGGTCTTCCACTGCGCGACCCGAACGTCAATGCTCCGTACCTGGTGACCGATACCGGGGTGAATCCGTTTGCGCCCGAGCGTCAGCCGAATGGTGGGCAACCGATGAACACGGTCCCGGATCTGATGAGCTACCTGTTCGGGACGGAGATCCGATGAAAGTTCGTGGGTACACCGTCAAGTTCGGAATTTTTGTTCTGGTGATGATCCTCGTCAACGCCGGGCTGATCCTCGTGTTCGGCCAGATGCGAGGTGGCGACGCGAGGTCGTACTCGGCGGAGTTCGTCAACGCCTCCGGGCTCAGAGCCGGCGACAAGGTGCGCATCGCGGGTGTGCCGGTCGGTTCTGTCGGCTCCGTCGAATTCGGAGGGAATTACCGTGCCCACGTGAGTTTCAGTGTGGATACGGGTGACACCGTGACTGTATCGACCAGAGCCGCTGTTCGATATCAGGATCTGGTGGGTAATCGATACCTCGAACTGATCGACGATCCGGGGATCGCGGAACCGCAGCCACAGGGCGAGAGCATTCCCGTCGATCGCACCGCGCCGGCACTCGACCTCGATGCGCTACTCGGTGGTTTCAAGCCGCTGTTTCAAGCCCTGGACCCGGAGCAGGTCAACGCGTTGTCGATGTCCTTGCTCGAGGTGTTTCAGGGCCAGTCCGGAACTGTGGCATCGGTGCTGGCGCACACCGGATCGATCACGAACACTCTCGCGGACCGCGACCAACTGATCGGTCGAGTGATCGGCAACCTCGACGGTGTGCTCAGTGAATTGCGCAGCCGCGGTGGTCAGTTCAGTGACACTCTCGATCACCTACAACAGCTGGTCAGCGGGCTCGCGGCGGACAGGGAGATGATCGGGACTGCCGTCGAGAGCGTGAATACCGCATCAGGCACCTTCGCCGATCTCCTCGCCGGAGTTCGCCCGGACATCGCGGGAAACCTGTCGAAGCTGGACGCAAGCCTGAATCCGCTGATCGAGCAACAGAGTGAGCTCGATCGGATTCTCGCGTCCATGCCCTCGAACTACAAGCAGCTGATCCGAGTCGGCTCGTACGGGTCGTTCTTCAACTTCTATCTGTGCGGAATTGCACTGAAGGTCGACGGTGCCGACGGTACGCCGCTCACTGTCGACCTGGTGGATCAGACGACCGGAAGGTGCGCACCACGATGAGAGAGATGGCACAGAGCCAGGCCGTACGCGTGGGGGTCGTGGGATTGGTCGTCACGGCCGCCGTCGTATTGGCATCGCTCCAGTATCAGAATCTGCAGTTCCTGAAATCGGGCGTCGGGTACAGCGCGGTGTTCGCCGACGCCAGCGGTCTCGCGCCGGGAGACGAAGTCAACGCCGCCGGAGTGAAGATCGGAACGGTGGACCGGATCGAGGTCGAGCACGGACTCGCGCGCGTGGATTTCACACTGGAAGGCTCGATCGGATTGGGAGAAAGCACGTCGGCAGCCGTCACCACGATGTCGTTGCTCGGCAAGCGAGCGGTATCGCTCGATCTGGACGGTACGGGAAGGATCGCGGTCGGCGGCGAGATCCCGGTCGAGCGAACAAGATCGGCGTACTCGCTGCCCGACGTGCTCGGTGACCTCACCACGACGGTCGAGGACATCGATCTCGACCAGCTCTCCGAATCACTCGACGCAGTGGGGCAGGTGATGTCCGACAGTGCGCCGAACCTGAGGCCGGCGCTGGACGGTGTCGCACGGATCTCCGACAGCGTCAATAGACGCGACGACATGTTGCGCACCTTGCTGTCCGATGCAAACGACGTCGCCGGGACGCTGGCCGAGCGTGGACCACAGGTCAACGCGCTACTCGTCGACGGCAACGCCTTGTTGGGAGAACTGGATCGGCGACAGGCGGCGCTGGGGGAAGTGATCACGAACATCTCGGCGTTGTCGACCCAGCTGAGCGGGCTCGTCCACGACAACGAGGCGCAATTGCAACCGGTCCTCGGCAAACTCGACACGGTTGTCGGCATTCTGCAGAACAACAAGGACAACCTTTCTCAGGGAATCGACGGTCTCGGTACGTACGTGGGCACGCTCGGCGACACCGTGGCCAGCGGTCCCTTCTATTACGCCTACGTCCAGAACCTGGTACCGGCGCAATACACCCAACCGTTGATCAACGCGATGTTCGGGCTACCACCTGCGCCGCTACCGATTCCGGAGGTTCGATGATGGGTGCCTTACGAGTTCGCAAACCGGTGAACTGGCGTCGAATCGCCGTCGTCGGTGGAAGCGTCGTCGGCGCGGCGATCGTCGTCGCGTCGGGATACCTTGCGGTGCAACATCTGCGCTACTACAACGTGACCGCCTACTTCACCTCGACGACTGGTCTGTATGTCGGTGACGACGTTCGTGTCGTGGGGGTCGACGTCGGCCGCGTCACCGAGATCGCCCCACAGGGAGATCGAATGCGCGTCGAACTGAAATTGGCGCGCGAGGTTCCCGTCGCCGAGGACGCGAAAGCGGTGATCGTTGCCCAGTCGCTGGTCTCGGCCCGCTTCGTGCAGTTGACGCCGGCGGTGACGGACGGCGCCGACGCACTGAATGACGGTGCGGAGATCGGGCTCGACCGAACGGCGGTCCCGGTCGAGTGGGACCAGATCAAGGAACAGCTGGGCCGGGCTGCCGATGCTTTGGGTCCCGACGGGGACGATCGTGGTCCCGCCGCCAACTTCCTCGACGGTGCCGGATCCGCACTGGCCGGCAACGGGGAAGCGCTGGGGCGCTCGGTGACCGAACTCTCGGAGGCTATGAGCACACTCGACGAAGGCGGAGCCGATCTGTTCGGCACCATCCGCGGCCTGCAGACCTTCACGACCGCACTCGCCGCAAGCGACGAACAGATCGTTCAGTTCCAAGGACGGCTGGCAAATGTCTCGAGTGTGCTCGCCGAGAGCCGGACGCAATTGGCTCCGGCTCTCGCCGATCTGGACGCCGCCGTCGTCGACGTACAGCGGTTTGTCGAACAGAACCGAACCGGCTTGACGGAGCAGATCGCGAAGTTGGCCGACGTGTCCCAGGTATTGGTCGACAAGCGCGCAGGTCTCGAGAAGGTACTGCATCTGGCTCCGACAGCGTTGTCGAACTACTACAACGTCTATCGGCCGGCCCAAGGAGCGATGGTGGGTGTGCCCGCATTCCAGAACGTCGGCAACCCGATCGACTTGATCTGCGGCGGAATCGCCGGCCTGGCCAACGACACCTCGAAGAAGGGCGCGGATTTGTGCATCGAATACCTCGGCCCGTTGCTCAACACGATCAAAGCGAACTACCCGGACCTGAGCATCAATCCGACCCGGGCGCTCGGCGCTCTTCCGGACCAACTGGTGTACAGCGAGCCTGATCTGGAACCGACTGGCGCCTTGAGTTTTCCGACGGTACCGGTGGCGTCTGATCTGACCGGCTTGCTCATGCCGTCGACAGGATCACGATGACTAGCCGCCAGTGGGGAACAGTGTGTGTGGCGGCGAGCGCTGTGCTCGTTCTGACGGGTTGTCAATGGAGCGGGCTGAATTCGGTGTCGCTGCCGGGCGCGGCCGGCCGCGGTGAGGGAAGTTTCTCGGTCGTGATCGAGATGCCGGACGTCACGTCGATCAGTCCCAACTCCCCGGTCATGGTCAACGACGTGACAGTCGGAAGTATCAGTGCGATCGAGACCGACAACTGGCACGCACGGGTGACGGTTGCGCTCGACGGCTCGGTGTCGCTGCCCGCCAACGCGACTGCCAAGATCGGCCAAACCAGTCTGCTCGGATCCAAACACGTCGCGCTCGCGCCGCCCACCGAGGTGGCGCCGGAAGGGCGGTTGTCGGAGGGATCCGTGATTCCCCTTGCATCGGCCAGTGTCTATCCCACCACCGAGGAAGCGTTGACGGCACTGTCCTTGGTGCTCAACGGCGGTGGGCTGGCCCAGATTCACAGCATCACCACGGAACTGAACACTGCTCTCGGCGGACGGACCGATGCGGCGCGCGACCTGCTGAGCCAGATGGACACCGTGACCGAGACACTCGACCGTCAACGCGAGGCGATAGTCACGACCATGGAGAATCTCGACGTGTTCGCCGGCGAGATCACGGCTCAGCGAGACGTTCTCGGTGAGGCGTTGGAGACCCTTGATCCGGCCTTGGCGGAACTGAGCGCCCAACGCGTCGACCTGACCACCGCCCTCGATGCGGTCGGCAGGTTCGGGGACGTCGGGACCGATCTGGTCGACCGGACCCGCGACGATTTGAAAGCCAATTTGAGCGCCTTGGAATCGACGCTGCAGAAGGTGGTCGAAACAGGACCGGACCTGATCAACAATTTGGGCAATCTGAGTACCTTCCCCTTCCCCCAGACGACCATCGACGACGGAATGCGCGGTGATTACACCAATTTGTGGGCGCTGATCGACCTCACGAGTAATCGCCTTCAGTCAGGTCTGGGCTTCGGTACTCCGTTCGGGGCGCCGCAAACTCCGGTGGAGAACGGAGTACTGGTCGATCCTTTGACCGCGCCTCTGAGTACCGGGCGGGCCGCCCCAAGTGACACCGGGCGGGCCGCCCCAAGTGGTACAGGGCGGACCGACCCAAGTAGCACAGGGCGGACCGCCCAGGACGGTGGACGATGATTCTCACGAAGTTGGTGCGAAGGCAATTGACGATCTTCGCGATCCTGGCGGTGATAGGCATGAGCGCAGCGGCTATCTCGTACCTGAGAGTTCCGACCATGCTCGGCATCGGGCGCTATTCGGTGACAGTCGAACTGCCCGACGCCGGCGGCCTGTATCGGAACGCGAACGTGACCTATCGCGGCGACACCATCGGTCAGGTCAGGTCGGTGCGTCTCTCGCCGGGAGTGGTACGCGCCGAATTATCTTTGGAGAGTGCGGTTCCCGTTCCCTCCAGCGGACTCACAGTAGCGGTGCGAAGCGTGTCGGCAATCGGTGAGCAATACGTCGACATGCAACCGAGCACCGCGGACGGACCCTTTCTGGCCGACGGAGACGTGATCGGCCCCGACGCTGTCACGATCCCGACCGAGATCGGACCGGTCCTCGATCAGGCGCAGGCGATGCTCGCATCCGTACCGCAGGACAAGTTGCGATCGGTGATCGACGAGTCCGCGGCAGCTTTCGGAGGCAGGGGAGAGGATCTGGCTCGTCTGCTGGATTCGACCACTTCGTTCGTCGATCAGATGTCCGCTGCCACAACGCCGGCTACGACGCTCGTACAGCAGTTGGATCCGCTCCTGCAGACACAGGTGGTGACGGGCGATCAGATTCGCCAGTGGGCGTCCAGTGTCGCTCAGCTCAGTGGACAGTTGGAGGTCGCCGACGGGTCCGTGCGCAATATCCTCGAGACCGGACCGGGCTTCGCGACTGAAGCCGACCTGCTGTTTCAAGGCCTCAAACCCACTTTGCCTGTGCTGCTTGCCAATTTCACCAGCACCGCTCAGGTGGCTTTGACGTACAACGCCGGGTTGGAACAGGTGCTCGTCATCTTGCCGCCACTGGTCGCGGCACAGGAAACCGTCGTACAACGCGGGCAGGTGGACGGCGCCGCGAACGTCAACTTCCACCTCCAAGCGCAGGACCCTGCGGCGTGCTCGACCGGTTACCTTCCTGCCGATCAGCGACGGGACCCGACCCAGACGAGTGTGCCGGACACCCCGGCTGATCTGTACTGCAAAGTGCCACAGAACTCGGTCTTCGCCGTTCGTGGATCTCGGAACATTCCCTGCATGGAGGTACCGGGCAAACGAGCACCGAGCCCGGAGATCTGCCGGAGCCCCGAAGCGTACGTGCCGTCGGGGACGAATGCGCCCGGCGAGTTGTACACCGGGCCTGACGGAGTCGACTATCAACACACGGAGTTGGCTCCGGCTGACTCCGGTCCGGGGGAGGGTGAGCCGTGGCAACAGTTGCTGACGCCGACGAATCGCTGAGAGGTGAGGTGCTGGATCCGGTCCGAGGGAAGCGCGGTGTACTCACTGCCCTGGTCTGGATTGCACTCGCGGCTCTGAGCGTCGTTGTCGTCTTCGGTTGTCTGGCAGTTCGATCGGACCGCGTGCGAGAGTCCCAGCGTCAAGGGTTCGTCGACGGTGCTGTCGCAGGAACCCTTGCTCTGATCGACGTTCACTCTGCCACGCTCGACGAGGATCTCGCGGAGCTGAAGTCGCTGACTACGGGAACTTTTGCAGACGAACTGAAGTCCGGTGAATCTGCGTTCGTCGCATCGATCCGTGATTTCGCCGTCGATTCCGACGGTCATGTCGACACCGCAGCCCTGGCATCGGAATCCGGAACCTCGGGGGTGGTACTGATCGCGGCATCGGCTCAGGTCGGCAATTCGGCGGGAGAGTCTTCGGCGCGAACCTACCGTCTTCGCGTCGGTGTCGAAGAGGTCGACGGTCGGGTACTGATGTCGAGTGTGGAGTTCGTCCCGTGAAGCGCGTGGTCTTGGCGTTTGCAGCGCTGATCTTGGTGGGAGTCGGCGGGACTCTGCTCTGGAGTCACCACCGTTCGGCAGCCACTGAAACCGCACGTGTCGAGGTGATCGGTGTGGCGCCGATGCTCGTCGAGAATCTCTTGAGCTACAACAGCGACACGGTGGACGAGGATCTTGCACATGCTGCCGAGGGTGCAAGTGGAACATTTCAGGACCGCTTCGCCGAATTCGGATCGAAAACCGTTGCACCCCAGTCGAAGGAGCAAGGAATCAGCACGAAGGCGCGAGTAGTCGACGTGGGAGTGCTCTCCGCTGCTGCAGACCGAGCGGAATTGCTCCTGTTCGTCGATCAGATCACGACGAGTATCGCGCGGCCGGCACCAGCGTCGACGTCGAGCCGAGTCGAGGTGACACTCGATCGAGTCGACGGCACATGGTTGGTGAGTGCCATGACCCCCGTCTAGTGAAGGTTGTCGCGGCCCGCCATGATCAGCCTGGCAGTGACTTCGAGCCGGTCTGCGATCTGCGAATAGGACTCGTAACCCATGCCGGCTCGGACAAGCGCTCCGGACCAGGAGATTTCGAGTGCTTCGAGTACGTCGGGATCGTATGACGGCCCCAGCGCCTCGATGAGCCGCTCGCGGATGTTCTTGCCGATACGTCCCCGAAGGTGTTCGACGTCGGGATCATTGCCCATCATCGCCGTGGTCACGGCCGCGGCCAGCTCCGGTTCGTCGGAAACGAGGAGTGCGACGCTTCGAAGGACCGAGCAGACCTGCGCTTCTCGTTCCGCCTCGGGGGAGGGCTCGTGCGGTACTGCGTCGAGTCGGCGCCAGAACAGTTCTGCCACAAGGTGACTCTTGGACGAAAAATAGGTGTACGCCGTGGCTGCGGCGACACCGGCTTCCGCTGCCACCATTCGTACAGTCAGATCGGCAAACCCTTTGTCGCGCAGGACCGTGATCGCTGCCGCGGTCAATCGATCGACGGTTTCGGCTTGCTGCTGTGTGAGCCGTCGACGAGTGGACTCGAACTTGGTCTTACCAGACATGTGTCCAGACACTACGGGATCAGACCCGTGCGAGCAAAGTGTGCGCTATCACCGCTCGTTCTCGCTCCCCGCTCGGTGTCATGTCTCGCTCCCCGCTCGGTGTCATGTCTCGCTCCCGCTCGGCGTCATGTCTCGCCCCCGCTCGGCGTCATGTCTCGCTCCCGCTCGGTGGGACAGAATTTCGATCCCCCGCGATCGCTAAGTCCATGTGTTAGAACGATTTCTAGAACACGTTCGGAAATGTGCCCAGGATCGGAGAGGCTGATTATGACGAAGTGGGACGAGACATGCGACGTACTCGCTGTGGGATCGGGCGGCGGACTCGCCGGCGCGTACACGGCAGCACGCGAAGGCCTCGACGTCATAGTGATCGAAGCGACCGACAAGTACGGCGGAACAACGGCGTACTCGGGCGGCGGCGGAATGTGGTTCCCGTGCAACGCCGTTCTTCGCCGGGGCGGGGACGACGACACCATCGAAGACGCGCTGGAGTACTACCGTTCGGTGGTGGGTGATCGGACACCTGCCGACGTCCAGGAGGCATACGTTCGAGGCGGCGCCGGGCTGATCGACTATCTCGAAGAGGACTCGAATTTCGAGTTCCAGATACTGCCGTGGCCCGACTACTTCGGGGAAAAACCCAAGGCTCGCGCGAGCGGTCGACACATCGTTCCCAAACCGATGAACGCTAAGAAGCTTGGTGTGCTTCGTGATTCACTTCGATCGCCGCTCGCGACGGAGCGGTTGGGAGAAGAGTTGCCGGCGTACCTCGTCGGCGGGCAGTCGTTGATCGGTCGATTCTTGCTGGCACTTTCGACATTCGCCAACGCCGCCATGCACCTGAACACCACTCTCGAAGAATTGGTCGTCGAGGACGGATCGGTCGTCGGCGCGGTCGTCGAACAAGGTGGTCGACGTCGAACCATCCGAGCCCGCAGAGGAGTGATTCTGGCCGCGGGCGGATTCGAACAGAACGAGACCCTGCGAGCCGAATTCGGTGTTCCCGGCTCGGCGCTCGACACGATGGGTTGTCCCGGCAATCTCGGCAAGGCGCATCAGGCGGCTATCGCCGTGGGCGCCGATACCGACCTCATGGGGGAGGCCTGGTGGTCGCCGGGGCTCACCCATCCGGATGGCCGCTCCGCGTTTGCGCTGTGGTTCACCGGCGGAATCTTCGTGGACGACAACGGTCGTCGATTCGTCAACGAGTCTGCGCCGTACGACCGCTTGGGTCGCTCCGTCATAGAACACATGCGGGCACGAAAAGTAACCACACCGTATTGGATGATCTACGACAACAGGGAAGGTGCAGTGCCGCCGGTGAAGGCGCCCAACGTGCCCATGGCGCAGACGGAGCAGTATGTGGATGCGGGGTTGTGGAAGAGTGCCCAGACGCTCGAAGACCTCGCCGCCCAGATCGATGTTCCCGCAGCGGAACTGGTGCAGACCGTGAAGCGATTCAACGAGTCTGCGGCGACCGGCGTCGACACGGACTTCGGCCGAGGAGACACTGCGTACGACCGTGCCTTTTCGGAGGGGGCTTCACCGCTAGTACCGATCGACCAAGGACCGTTTCACGCTGCCGCTTTCGGTATCTCCGACCTCGGGACCAAAGGTGGTCTACGTACCGACGCAACCGGGCGGGTGCTCAAAGCCGACGGTACGGCGATTGCCGGGTTGTACGCGGCGGGGAACACGATGGCAGCGGCCAGCGGGACAACGTATCCCGGAGGTGGAAACCCGATCGGAGCGAGCATGCTGTTCAGTCACCTGGCTGCACTCGACCTCACGAAGCCGCCGTCGTAAGGATCGGCCCGCTCGTGTCGGGAAAGGGGTCAGGCCTTGCCGAGTCCGGCGGCGATTCCCTTGTCCAGTTGGCTGAGCATTGCAGTCCCCAAGGACGAAAGCTGGGCGACCTGGCGATCATCGAGGCCCTCGAAGAGGAGACCTTGAACAGAGGCGACGTGTGGCGGCGCGGCCGCGACGACCTTTGTCATTCCTTCGTCGGTGAGTACTGCGTTGGAGCCGCGGCTGCCGCGAATGACTTCCCGTTTCACCCAGCCGGCTTTCTCCATCTTCGTGATGACGTGCGAGAGGCGGGACAGGGAAGCGTTCGCGCGCTGGGCCAGTACCGACAACTGGAGCTTGTGGTCGGGGGCGTCCGAGAGTGCGGCGAGCACGAAGTATTCGAAGTGGGTGAGTGCCGAATCGCGTTGCAGTTGAGTGTCGAGTGCGGCAGGCAACCGTGTCACGAGAGCGATCAGTGTCAGCCAGGCTTCCTGCTGCTCGGCTGTGAGCCACTTCGTCTGAGACTGCGCGTCGGGCTGCGCGGTCGGTTCACTCATCGGTGACTTCTCCTTCGGGTCGAGCATTCTTCGTGCACGGAGCGTGCTGGTGTACAGCGTCTCAGACGCATGTCCAGAAGAATATTGCGGGGAATAGTTGCGGGACGCAAGTGTTGAGTCCTATATTAGGTTGAACCTTCAACTTAACGACGAATGTCTATCCCGAGGAGCCCATATGTCCACCACAACCATGCCTGCGCTGTATCTCAGCCACGGTGCTCCGCCGCTGGTGGACAGCGCGTTGTGGGTCGACCAATTGGGGGCGTGGGCCGGCGATCTTCCGCGGCCGACGGCAATCCTCGTCGTCTCGGCGCACTGGGAATCAGCACCGCTGACGATCGGTTCGACGACCACGGGCACCCCGCTCATCTACGACTTCGGTGGTTTTCCCGAGAGGTTCTACCGCGCGAAGTACAACTCTCCCGGCGCTCCGGAACTCGCAGCTCAGGTCGCCGCGTTGATGCCGGACAACGAACGAGTGGTTCAGCAGCCGAATCGAGGACTCGATCACGGTGCCTACGTGCCGCTCACGGTGATGTACCCGGACGCAGACATCCCGGTACTGCAAATTTCGCTGCCAACCCTCGATCCCGAGCGTTTGCTCCATCTCGGAGAACGCCTACGGCCACTCCGTGAGCAAGGTGTGCTGATCGTGGGATCCGGATTCACCACGCACGGGCTGCCGTTCCTGCGCGATCCGTCACCGGAGGCGCAGGCCCCGGGATGGTCGGCGGAATTCGACGCGTGGGCAGGGGAGAGGTTCGCTGCCGGAGACGTCGATTCGTTGATCGACTTCCGCGCCCAAGCTCCCGGGATGCCGTACGCGCATCCGACCATCGAGCACTTCGCCCCGTTGTTCGTCACGCTCGGTGCGTCGTCCGATCCGGAGCAGGTGCCCACCCAGGTGATCGACGGATTCTGGATGGGACTTGCGAAGCGCTCGATTCAGGTCGCCTAGAGAATCAGGTTGCTCAGAGAATCATTTCGCCCAGGTGAGTCAGCTTCGATTGCGAAGGAACTCGAGTGCCTGGTCGCCGTGCGTGTTGGCGCGAAGTTCACTCGAGATGACTTTGAGAACGGTGCGGTCGGTGTCGATCACGAAGGTCGAGCGTTTGACCGGAGCCAGCTTGCCCAGGAGTCCGCGCTTGACGCCGAACTGTTCGGCTACCTTGCCGTCGGTGTCGGCGAGCAGGGGGTAGTCGAAGGATTGTGCGGTGGCAAAGGTGGACTGAGCTTCGACCGTATCGGTGCTGATACCTGCCCGCGAAGCGCCCACCGCGGCGAATTCGCTGCCCAGGTCACGGAAGTGGCACGCCTCGGCGGTGCACACCGGCGTCGAGGCTGCCGGGTAGAAGAAGAGGACCAAGGGGCCGTTCGCGAGCAGGCTCGTCAGCGAGCGCGGAGTTCCGTCCTGGTCGGGCAGCGAGAAATCGGGGGCGAGTTGGCCTGGTTTCATTCGGCCGAGGTTACCCGCGCACGACGACCGTGTGGGGGAGCCTGGGATGATGGAGGCATGCACGGCGAGCCCACCTCCATGTCCGCACGGTCGTCCGACACCGCGATCGTCGGTGACGCGTCCGATTCCACCACCACTCGGGAGCAGTTCCGTGCCCTCGCAGCTGAGCACCGGGTCGTTCCGGTCACTCGGAAAGTGTTGGCGGACTCCGAAACTCCGCTCTCGGCGTACGAGAAGTTGGCCGGCAATCGTCCAGGCACCTTCTTGCTCGAGTCGGCCGAGAACGGTCGTTCGTGGTCGCGGTGGTCGTTCATCGGCGTCGGGAGTCCGGCTGCACTGACCGTCGTGGACGGAGAGGCGGCTTGGTACGGCAATGTTCCGGCCGGTGCTCCGGCCGGCGGTGACCCGATCGATGCACTCGGTGCCACCCTCGAACTACTTCGTTCGGAGCGACTTCCCGACCTACCCCCGCTGACCGGCGGAATGGTCGGGTTCCTCGGTTACGACGCGGTGCGGCGCCTCGAGAGATTGGGTGACTCCGCGGTCGACGACCTGCAGATACCCGAGATGGTCATGCTGCTTGCTGCCGACATCGCCGCTGTCGATCACCACGAAGGGGCGATCACCCTCATCGCCAATGCGGTCAACTGGGACGGCACCGACGAGCGTGTCGACACGGCGTACGACGACGCGGTCGCCAGGTTGGACGCGATGACTCGCGCTCTCGCGGCGCCGGCGAAATCGACGGTGTCGACATTCTCGAAAGCGACTCCGAACTACCGTCGTCAACGCACCACCGAGAGCTTCGGTGTCGACGTCAAAAAGTTGATCGGCGACATCGAAGCGGGCGAGGCATTCCAGGTAGTTCTCTCGCAGCGATTCGAGATCGATTGCACTGCAGCACCGATCGACGTGTACCGGATGCTGCGCGCGTCGAACCCCAGCCCGTACATGTATCTGCTCAACGTGCCGAACGGTGACGGAGAGACGGCGTTTTCGATCGTCGGTTCGAGCCCTGAGGCACTGGTCACCGTCGCCGAGGGCGTCGCGACGACACACCCGATCGCTGGAACCAGATGGCGCGGTGCCACAGAGGAGGACGACATCCTGCTCGAGAAGGACCTCCTCGCCGACGAGAAGGAAAACTCCGAGCACCTCATGCTCGTCGATCTGGGGCGAAACGATCTGGGTCGTGTCTGTCGCCCGGGCACGGTGAAGGTGCACGACTACCGGCACATCGAGCGGTACAGCCACGTGATGCATCTCGTATCGACCGTCACCGGTCATCTGGCCGAGGGAAAGCACGCTCTCGACGCGGTCACCGCATGCTTCCCCGCTGGAACCCTGTCAGGGGCACCCAAGGTGCGTGCGATGCAGCTGATCGAAGAACTCGAGCCCACCAGGCGGGGTATCTACGGCGGCATCGTCGGCTACCTCGACTTCGCCGGCGACGCCGACACCGCGATCGCGATCCGAACGGCATTGATCAAGGACGGGATCGGATATGTCCAGGCGGGCGCCGGCGTCGTCGCCGACTCGGATCCGGTCTACGAGGACACCGAGGCCCGCAACAAGGCGATGGCAGTGCTGAGCGCCATCGCGTCGGCGCACACCCTGCGCACCATCGGAGGTGACGATCAGTGAGTGAGAACGAGTCGATTGCAGCGGAGCAGCCTACAAGGGCTTCTCGTGGCACCGCTGTGCCGAGGACGCTTTTGCTTGCACTGTCGGCAGCAGCTCTGTGGGGCAGCTCACGAATGACGTGGGTTCATCTGACCTCGAGCGACGGCAAGACGCTGGAGCGGACGACGGACCTCGACGGCAGCACCTGGGCGGCGGCGATGACTCCGCTCGCGCTCGCGCTTCTGGCGGCGATCGCGGCGTCGTTCGCGGTGCGAGGTTGGGCGCTTCGTGTGGTCGGACTGTTGGTGGCACTCGTCGCCGTCGCGGTAGCGGTTCCGGCGGTGCAGTTGTTGGTGTCCGGAGCCTCTGCGGACCGAGCGGTGGAGTTGGCCGAGTTGTCCGGTCACCCGGAAGATCTCTCGACGACTGTTTCGGTACTGCCTGCCTTGCTTGCGTTGCTCGGAGCGGTGGCGGCGCTCGGCGCAGCAGTACTTCTGATGCGCAAACCTCCAGTGCGAGGCGGGTTGTCGTCGAAGTACGACAACCCTGCCGCCCGCCGCGAAGCTGCAGCCAAGCTCGGTCAGGGAGACACACCCGCGTCGGACGAGCCTGTGACACAACGGATGTTGTGGGACGCGCTCGATGCCGGAGAGGACCCGACAGTGGCTGACGGGGACGACGGAGTTGGGGGAGGCAACGGTGCGAAACCGGGGTCGTCGCACTGAGTAAGACTGAACCCTCACCTGCGTGGGTACCCCGGCGGAGTAGCAAAATTTCGTCCCACTAGGCTGAGACCACCCTGATGACGTATCTCACATCGGGCTCTTGCCCAGAAAGGATTCGGGCCACGATGACCGTACTCGACTCGATTCTCGACGGGGTGCGCGCTGATGTCGCCGCCCGCGAAGCCGTACTCGACTTCGCTGCAGTTAAGGCTGCTGCGGCCGCTGCACCGCCTGCACTCGATGCTGCAGCAGCACTTCTGGAATCGAGCATCGGCGTCATCGCCGAGATCAAGCGAGCGAGCCCGTCAAAGGGTGCGCTGGCCGACATTGCCGATCCCGCAGAGCTTGCCGCGGCTTACCAAGCCGGTGGCGCACGCATCATCAGTGTTCTCACCGAAGAGCGCCGTTTTCACGGCTCGTTGGCCGACCTCGACGCAGTCCGTAAAGCGGTCACCATTCCGGTGCTGCGCAAGGACTTCATCGTGGGGCCGTACCAGATTCACGAGGCTCGTGCTCACGGCGCCGACGTCATCTTGCTGATCGTCGCGGCACTCGAACAGCAGGCGCTCGCCTCGCTGATCGATCGCACCGAATCTCTGGGAATGACTGCCCTCGTCGAGGTGCACACCGAGGAAGAAGCCAACCGCGCGCTCGAAGCCGGCGCCAAGGTGATCGGTGTCAACGCGCGCAACCTCAAGACCCTCGAGGTGGACAAGAACACCTTCGGTCGCATTGCTCCCGGTCTGCCGACCGAGACGATCAAGATCGCCGAATCGGGTGTTCGCGGAACTGCCGATCTGTTGGCGTACGCCGGTGCGGGCGCCGACGCAGTGCTCGTCGGTGAAGGCCTCGTGACCAGCGGCGACCCTCGTAAGGCCGTCGCAGATCTGGTCAATGCCGGTGCACACCCGTCCTGCCCCAAACCGTCTCGATAAAGCGGTTCACCCGCCCGGCGTGCTTTGATGCACCCGGGCGGTGACCAGCGACACCGTTGGGGCAGACTGGTGGGGTGACTTCACGTACTCAGGAACCAGGCTCCGGTGCAGTATTCAAGGGCGGCAATCTGCCGCCGGCCAGCGCGGGACTCACCGAGCGCTCTCACGACCCGGATGCCGGAGGGCATTTCGGCGTCTATGGCGGACGGCATGTGCCGGAAGCCCTCATGGCGGTTATCGAGGAAGTCACTGCGGAGTACGAAAAGGCTCGCGCGGACGACACGTTCTTGAACGAACTCGATCGCTTGCAGCGCGATTACACCGGGCGTCCGTCGCCGATTTTCGAGGCAACGCGAATGAGCGAGTTCGCCGGTGGTGCGCGCATCATTCTCAAGCGTGAAGATCTGAACCACACCGGTTCTCACAAGATCAACAATGTTCTCGGTCAGGTTCTGCTGGCGAAGCGTATGGGCAAGACCCGCATCATCGCCGAGACCGGAGCGGGCCAGCACGGTGTGGCATCGGCCACCGCCTGTGCACTGCTCGGTCTCGAGTGCGTCATCTACATGGGTGCTGTCGACACCGAACGTCAAGCACTGAACGTCGCACGCATGCGCCTGCTCGGCGCGGAGGTCGTCTCGGTCGAGACCGGTTCGCGCACGCTCAAGGACGCGATCAACGAAGCCTTGCGCGACTGGGTTTCCCACGCGGACAACACCTATTACTGCTTCGGTACCGCGGCAGGTCCGCACCCGTTCCCCACCATCGTTCGCGACTTCCAGCGAGTGGTCGGCCTCGAAACACGCGTCCAGGTTCAGGCACTGACCGGCCGCCTGCCCGATGCAGTCACAGCCTGCGTCGGAGGCGGCTCCAACGCAATCGGAATCTTCCACCCGTTCATCGACGATTTGTCGGTACGGCTGGTTGGCTACGAAGCAGCCGGCGACGGTGTCGAAACCGGAAGGCATGCAGCAACGTTCGCCGGCGGTACACCTGGCGCATTCCAGGGTGCCTACTCCTACCTGCTCCAGGACGAAGACGGTCAGACCATCGAATCGCACTCGATCTCTGCTGGTCTGGACTACCCGGGCGTCGGACCCGAGCACGCTTACCTGAGCGATATCGGGCGTGCCACCTACGAACCCGTCACCGACAGCGAAGCGATGGATGCTCTACTGCTGCTCTCGCGCCGCGAAGGCATCATCCCGGCCATCGAATCCGCCCACGCCGTTGCCGGCGCGCTCCGACTGGGCAAGGAACTCGGCGAGGGCGCGATCATCGTCGTCAATCTCTCCGGTCGCGGTGACAAGGACATGGACACCGCCGCAAGCTGGTTCGGTCTCTTCGACGGCGCCTCGAGTCAGGCAACCGCTCCGGCTGATGCAGCAGACCAGAACGACAACACGGAAGGCTCGGACAAGTGAGCGAACGACCATCACGCCTCGCACCCACCTTTGCAGCGTGCAAGGCTGACAAGCGTGCCGCCCTCGTCGGTTACCTGCCTGCCGGTTATCCGACCGTTCCCGAATCGATCGACGTGTTCAAGGCGATGGTCGACGGTGGCTGCGACATCATCGAAGTCGGTGTCGCGTATTCCGATCCGGTCATGGACGGTCCGACCATCCAGCGTGCAGCCGAAACCGCACTCACCAACGGCGTTCGCCTTCGCGACATCTTCACCGTGATCGAGCAGATCAGTTCGGTCGGCGGCAAGGCCGTCGTGATGACCTACTGGAACCCGGTACTGCAGTACGGCGTCGACAAGTTCGCACGAGACCTCGCTTCCGCCGGCGGGCTCGGACTCATCACCCCCAACCTCATTCCGGAAGAAGCAGGCGCCTGGATGGAAGCATCCGAGGAGCACCACCTCGACCGGATCTTCCTTGTCGCCCCGTCCTCGACGGAAGAACGGCTCGCGATGACACTCGACGCGAGTAGTGGATTCATCTACGCGGCCTCGACAATGGGTGTCACCGGCGCTCGCGACGCCGTGTCGTCGATGGCTCCGGAACTGACCGCACGAATCCGCGCGCATTCCGACATTCCCGTCGGCGTCGGATTGGGTGTTCGGTCCGGCGCACAAGCTGCCGAAATCGCGGCGTACGCCGATGCCGTCATCGTCGGCTCGGCTCTGGTCTCCGCGGTCGAGAACGGCTTGGGAGCGGTTCGCTCGCTCACCGAAGAACTCGCCGAGGGCGTCCGCTCGGCTACCGTGGCGTCGTGACCTCAACTGTGGACCTACTGGCCTATATCCCCAGCCCGCCCCAAGGCGTCTGGTACGTCGGACCGGTAGCGCTGCGCGCCTACGCGCTCTTCATCATCCTCGGCATCATCGTCGCGATCGTGTGGGGAGATCGTCGTTGGGTCGCCCGCGGCGGCGAGAAGGGGACCGTTCTCGACATCGCGATCTGGGCTGTTCCGTTCGGTCTGATCGGTGGCAGGCTCTATCACGTATTGACCGACTGGCCCGCCTATTTCGGCGAGAACGGTCAGCCTCTCGATGCACTCAAGGTGTGGCAGGGAGGCCTCGGAATCTGGGGAGCTGTGTTCCTCGGCGGCATCGGTGCGTGGATCGGCTGCCGTCGACGCGGCATTCCGGTTTCCGCGCTCGGTGATGCGATTGCGCCCGGAATCCTGCTCGCGCAGGCCATCGGTCGTATCGGCAACTACTTCAACCAGGAGTTGTACGGTCGCGAGACCACCGTCCCATGGGGCCTCGAGATCTTCGAGCGTGTGAACTCCTCCGGCCAGCTCGATCAACTGGCAGGTGTCTCCAACGGAGAAGTCATTCGGGTCGTTCACCCGACGTTCCTCTACGAAGCTGTGTGGAACGTCCTGATCGTGATCCTGCTGGTCCTCGTCGACCGCCGATTCAAGATCGGTCACGGACGCCTGTTTGCTCTGTACGTCGCGGGTTATTGCCTGGGCCGGTTTGTCGTCGAACTGATGCGCGACGATTTCGCATACGAGATCGCCGGCATTCGAGTCAACACATTCACTTCGGGGATCGTGTTCTTCGCCGCACTGGCCTACTTCTTCCTGGCGAAGAAGGGTCGTGAGGATCCGGCTGATTTGAAGTCGAAGGACTACGTCGCTGCGGTAGCTGCCGGCGAAGCAGGAGTCGCGGCGCCAGTTACCGAAACTGATTCGGCGAAGGCCGACGCGAAAGGCGCCGACGCTGAAGATTCTGAATCCGATGCTGCTGAATCCGCTTCCAGTGAGGCAAGCGCCTCCACGGCAGCGTCGGATGAGTCGTCGGACGCGGTGAAGCTGTCGAAGAAAGACAAGCCGTGACAGGTCCCTATTCGCAAGGGGGATTCCCCGAGGATCAGGGACCGGTCTACGGCGCGCCCAATCCGTACGGATATCAGCAGCCACTGCCCGCTCCATCGATGTACGGGTTCGGAGATCCCTATGCGCCGTACGGTCGGCACCCGGTAACGGGGGAACCGTATTCCGACAAGTCGAAAGCCACAGCTGGACTGTTGCAGATCTTGCTGGGCTTCTTCGGAATCTGTGGAGTCGGTCGTCTTTACATCGGGAGCGTCGGCATCGGACTGTGCCAACTGCTCGGCATGTTCTTCGCGCTGTTCATGTCCGCGTTCCTCATCGGAATTCCATTTGCCATCGGAATTTGGATCTGGGCGTTCGTCGACGGCATCGTGATACTTTCGGGCAATGCGCGGGACGGTGTTCGCCGGCCGTTACGAGGATGAACCGCGAGGATGAACCGCGAAGACAGATGTGTGGGGGACCGGCCACGCGAAGGCCGAACCCTTCTCGTGGCCCGATAACAAAAGCTATTACGTACCGTCGTCGAATCGAAGGAAAGTACGTTGCCTAACTTGAACAAGAATCCGGAACCGTCCGAGTCGGGGGACTCGTCAGGATCGCAGCCGCCGGTTCCACCCCAGTTCGGGTCGCCGTTCGACTACGACGCGACGGCGGATGCGTCGTTGACGGAAACCTCGGCGCCAACGGAAAAGACTCCGTCGACGGAGACCACCGGCACCGGTCCAGGCTGGGACACGTATTCGGGAGTCGGGAACGGCCCGGGCTGGGGAAACCACCCCATCTACCCGCCGCCGACCGGAACCGAATCGACTACAGCGTTCCCCACTGCCGATTCTGATTCCACCCCGAATCAGCCCACGGCGCCGTACACGTCGCAGGAAAGCTACGCCGCCCAGAACTATCCGGCGACCGACTATCCGGCGCCGGACTACTCGAGGCCGACCCAAACCCCGACGGACGGTCCCGTCTACGGCGCGCCGGCAGATCAGACTCCGAATCCCTACGCGGCTCCGCCGCAGGGCTACCCCGCCGCTCCACCGCAGGGAAGCCAGAATTACGGTCAGCAGCAGGGCTACCCCCAGCCTGGATACTCGCAGCCCGGTTACGGTCAGGCGCAGGGATACCCGCAAGGTCAGGGTTATCCTCAGCCTGGCTTCGGCCTTGTCGACCCGTCCGCACCGTACGGACGTGACCCGATGACCGGCGAACCGTATTCGGACAAGTCGAAGACGACCGCCGGATTGCTGGGCATTCTGCTCGGCGGTTTCGGAGCAGGACGTTTTTACCTCAACCAGCCCGGCATGGCTGTCGCACAGATCGCGGTCACTTGGTTGACGTGTGGAATCGGCGGCATCTGGCCGCTCATCGACGGAATCATGATGTTGACCGGCAGTGTGCGCGATCAGTACAACCGACCTTTGCGTAGCTGATCGAAAACGATGTTCGGAACTGTGGCCCCCTGACGCTCGTCGTCAGGGGGCCACAGTTTTACTCTCGCGACCTGCGGTTATGTACTGATAAACTAGCGAACGTCGGCTGCATGACCGTGTGGAGGTCGCCGAGTGCCGTTTTCTCGAATACCTGATCCTCGAGGCCTGTACGACCCCGATCAGGAAACCGATTCATGTGGTGTAGCCGTGGTAGCAGACACCTCTGGACGTCACCTGCATTCCATTGTCGACGAGGCGCTCGCGGTCCTGGCCAATCTCACCCATCGTGGCGCAGTCGGGCGCGAGTGCAACAGTGGTGACGGCGCGGGCATCCTTCTTCAGCTGCCGACGGAATTCTTCGACGCGGTGACCGCGTTCGAGCTTCCACCACCCAACGCGATGGGTGAGAACACCTACGCAGCCGGAAACTGCTTTCTCCCGGTGGATCAGGAAGCACGTCGGCGCGCGGTAGTTCGGATACACCGGTACGCAGCGGCAGAAGGACTGCGGATTATCGGGTGGCGGGAGGTCCCAGTCGACCGTGACTGCGTCGGAACCGTTGCCGCGCAGTGCGCTCCGTACATCAGTCAATGTTTTGTGACGTGCGCCGAGCCAAGAGATCGCAGTGTGGGCGGAATTGCCTTGGACCGACGAGTGTTCGCGCTCAGGAGACAAGTCGAGCGAATTCATTCGGCCGATGATGCGGTGTATTTCCCCTCGTTGTCCGCCCGAACCATCGTGTACAAGGGCATGCTCACGCCGACGCAGTTACCCGGTTACTTCACCGACCTATGCGACGCCCGAATGCGAACTGCCTTGGCGGTCGTGCACAGTCGGTACTCCACGAACACTTTTCCGTCGTGGTCACTTGCTCAGCCGTATCGCTGCATCGCTCACAACGGCGAGATCAATACGATTGTGGGAAACAGGAATTGGATGCGCGCTCGCGAGCCGATGTTGCGGAGCGCACTTTTAGGTGGGGACATCGATCGCATGTTTCCGATCTGTACCCCGGGTGGATCCGACTCTTCGTCGTTCGACGAAGTGCTCGAGTTTCTGACGCTCGGGGGCCGCAGTGTGCAGCACGCCATCGCGATGATGATTCCCGGTGCTTGGGAGAACGATTCTTCGATGCCAGACGAGATGAGGGCCTTCTACCAATTTCACGCTTGCCTGATGGAACCATGGGACGGTCCGGCGTCCGTGACGTTCAGCGACGGCACTGTTGTCGGGGCGGTGTTGGATCGTAACGGTCTTCGCCCCGGGCGATGGTGGCGGATGAGGAACGGCCGTATCGTGTTGGCGAGTGAGAGCGGTGTGTTCGACGCTCCGACGTCCGAGGTGTTGGAGAAGGGGCGCCTCGAACCGGGTCGAATGTTCCTCGTCGACACCGCTCGCCGTGGCATCGTTTCCGATGCGGAGATCAAATCCGAACTCGCGAGCACAGCCCCCTACCGGGAATGGGTCGAGGGGGGATTGGTCGATCTCGAGGAAATCCCCGAGTCGGCGCCTGCCCGAGGCGATCCGGCTCCGCTGTTGCACAGGCAGCTGCTCTTCGGATACCAGGCAGAGGACTTGCAGGAAGTTCTCCTTCCAATGGCTCGCACAGGATCGGAGCCGTTGGGATCGATGGGAGTCGACACACCTCTCGCCGTTCTCTCGGATCGGCCGAAGCTGTTGTACGACTACTTCGTCCAGCTCTTTGCTCAGGTGACGAACCCGCCTTTGGACGCGATTCGCGAGGAAGTCGTCACTACGCTTGGTGTCACCCTCGGCGCTGAGCAGAACTTGTTCGAAGCGTCGGCGCTGTCGTGCCGAAGGATTGTTCTCGATAAACCGGTGATCGGACCGGGGAAGATGGCGAAGGTCGCCGAACTATGCGGCGCAAGAACTCCGAGAAGCGCTGTCCTACGGGGAGGTTTCGATCCGAGAGGCAGTCTCGGCGAAGGCGTCGAGAGGCTTCGTGAGTCCGCCCGAACGGCCGCCGCAGCCGGAATCGAGATTCTGGTGATCTCCGACCGTGGATCGGGCCCTGAGCAGGCTCCCATTCCGTCATTGCTCGCAGTATCTGCCGTGCACCACGATCTGGTTCGGCATGGCCTGCGAACCAAGGTTTCCCTCGTCGTCGAGTCGGGTGACGCGCGCGAAGTTCATCACATCGCGCTGCTGATCGGCTACGGTGCGGCGGCTGTCCACCCCTATCTTGCTCTTGAATCGGTAGAAGCACTCAGCGAGCAAGACGAGCTTCCCGGGATAGATTCGAAAATGGCATCGGACAACTATCTGAGAGCGGCAAATTCCGGTGTGCTCAAAGTGATGTCGAAGATGGGAATCGCTACGGTTCACTCCTACACGGGCGCACAGGTATTCGAGGCAGTGGGCTTGGGCCGAGAATTGGTCGACGAATACTTCTGCAACACACGGAGCCGGATCGGCGGGATCGGTATCACCGAAGTCGCGCGAGAGGTTCTGATGCGTCACGCGGCCACGTATCGTACGGTGCAGCATCGTCAGTTGAGCAGCAGTGGAGAGTTCCGGTATCGCCGCGGTGGTGAATTGCATGTGTTCACACCCGAGTCCGTGTTCTTCCTTCAGCATGCGACCCGGACGGGGCGAAGTGAGACGTTTCGTCGCTACAGCGATGAAGTCGATCGACTGAGCGCGCAGGGCGGAACACTTCGGGGATTGTTTCGATTTCGGCGTGAGGTTCGTCAGCTGATTCCCCTCGATCAGGTCGAACCCGTCGAGATGATTCTCGCTCGATTCAACACCGGTGCGATGAGCTACGGTTCCCTCTCTGCCGAGGCGCACGAGACGATGGCGGTTGCGATGAATGCTCTCGGCGGACGTTCGAACACCGGTGAGGGCGGAGAGTCACCGGAGCGATTGCGTGACAACAAGCGTCGAAGCGCAGTCAAGCAGGTCGCGAGTGGTCGCTTCGGGGTGACCAGCGATTACCTGGTCAATGCCACCGACATTCAGATCAAGATGGCCCAGGGCGCCAAGCCCGGTGAAGGAGGGCAGCTTCCGGGGTCCAAGGTGTACCCGTGGATCGCGGAAACCCGGTACTCGACACCTGGAGTCGGCCTCATTTCTCCGCCCCCGCACCACGACATCTATTCGATCGAGGATCTCGCCCAATTGATCTACGACCTCAGATGCGCAAACGATCGTGCGCGGATACACGTGAAGTTGGTCAGCGCAGTCGGAGTCGGGACTGTTGCGGCAGGTGTGGCCAAAGCGCACGCCGACGTGGTGCTGATCTCCGGTCACGACGGCGGGACGGGGGCGGCGGCACTCTCGTCCATCCACCACGCTGGTACGCCCTGGGAGATCGGGCTGGCCGAAACTCAGCAGACCTTGGTGCTCAACGGGTTACGCGATCGGATCGTCGTCCAGTGTGATGGGGGTTTGCGCACGGCGCGGGACGTCGTCGTCGCCGCGTTGCTGGGGG
The DNA here is from genome assembly GCF_056401575.1 of Rhodococcus sp. P4_E4. NCBI lineage: Bacteria > Bacillati > Actinomycetota > Actinomycetes > Mycobacteriales > Nocardiaceae > Rhodococcus > Rhodococcus sp. P4_E4. Next base: position 55,359 of record NZ_JBFUJB010000021.1, read on the forward strand.
CGCAGGAGTACGGGTTTTCCACGGCGCCACTGATCGCGGCCGGCTGCGTCATGATGCGGGTATGTCACCTCGACACCTGCCCCGTCGGAGTAGCGACGCAGAATCCCAAACTGCGAGAGCGATTCACCGGCCGGCCGGAGTACGTCGAGAACTTCTTTCGCTTCATCGCCGACGACGTACGACGTTTGTTGGCAGAACTGGGGTTTCGAAGTATCGACGACGCTCTGGGCCACGCAGACGTATTGGAAATGTCTCCGGCGGTGGCGCATTGGAAGAGTCGCACGTTGGACCTCTCACCACTCTTCGACGTTCCGGCCGCGCCGACCGGCGCGGCCTACCCGCCGTGTGTACCTGTCTCGAGCGAACTCGAACGCACCCTGATCGAGTGCGCGGCGAACTCACTCGAGGACGCTCGACCCGTGCATATCGAACTGCCAGTACACAATACGGATCGGGCGGTGGGAACGAGGCTGGGCGCAGAGGTGACCAGACGTTACGGCGCCGTCGGGCTACCTCAAGGCACCATCGACGTCGTGCTCAGTGGAACGGCAGGCCAGTCACTCGGTGCGTTCCTGCCGCCCGGCATCTCGCTGGTCGTTGTCGGCGATGCAAACGACTACGTGGGGAAGGGGCTCTCCGGTGGACGAATCGCGCTTCGGCCGAGTGAGGACGCGCCCTTCGTAGCGGAGGATCAGGTGATTGCCGGCAATACGCTGCTGTACGGAGCTACGAGCGGTGCGCTCTATGCCAGGGGGCGTGTCGGGGAACGATTCGCGGTGCGCAACTCGGGCGCGGTCGCTGTGGTGGAAGGCGTCGGAGACCATGCGTGCGAGTACATGACCGGGGGTCGCGTCGTCATCATCGGCCCAACTGGTAGGAACCTTGCTGCGGGAATGTCGGGCGGAATTGCCTTCGTACTCGACGTGAAGGCAGAGAAGGTCAACGGCGACATGGTCGTTCTGGAGCGGCCTTCGGCGGAAGACTGCAGTCAGCTGGTCGAAATTCTCGGCGAGCATTTGGCCGCGACCGGCTCGCCGGTGGCGGCAAAACTTCTCGACGACTGGGTTGGCCAGAGTCCGAGATTCACCAAAGTTTTGCCTGTCGACTACCGGAAGGTCGTGGAAGAGAACGAACTGGTGGAGCCGGCTCATGCCTGACGCACGCGGGTTCCTCAACGTGAAACGATCCGGCTCACCGACCAGATCGACCGATGTGCGTGTCGGCGACTGGGCGTCGGTATACGAGTCGCTGGATCCCGTCGTGCGAAATCGAGACGTATCTGCACAGGCCTCGCGTTGCATGGACTGCGCTGTGCCGTACTGCCATTCGGCCGACGTGGGGTGTCCGCTCGGCAATCTCATTCCGGAATGGAACGACCTGGTTCGGCGTGGACGGTGGTCCGAAGCCTCGGAGAATCTGCATTCCACCAACAATTTCCCCGAGTTCACCGGACATCTGTGCCCCGCACCGTGCGAAACGGCGTGCGTTCTCGCACTCGACGACGAGCACACGTCGGGGGGTGTCACCATCAAGCGCATCGAACAGGCAATCGTCGACAACGCCTGGGAGTCGGGTTGGTTGGGGCCGCAGGCACCGGTAGTTCACAGTGGAAACCGTGTTGCAGTTGTCGGTTCGGGACCGGCGGGACTGGCTGCGGCTCAACAACTGACACGAGCCGGACACAGTGTCACGGTGTTCGAGCGGAGCGATCGGATCGGGGGACTGCTTCGCTACGGAATTCCGGAATTCAAGTTGCCCAAGGCCCTCATCAACCGGCGGCTGGACCAACTGACCGCCGAGGGGACCAGATTCGTCACCGACTGCGCCGTCGGAGTGAACGTGAGCGCGCACGACCTCTCGACGGAATTCGAGGCGGTAGTCCTGGCGGTCGGGGCTGACCGTGCCAGAGACACAGACGTACCGGGTCGTAGTCTTCGCGGAATCCATCGTGCGATGACGTACCTGCGTGCGGCCAACCACGAATGCGAGGGTGACGGAGCGTCGAGCATCTCGGCGCGAGGTAAGAACGTCGTGATCATCGGTGGCGGCGACACGGCCGCCGACTGCCTCGGCACGGTGCATCGCCAAGGCGCCCTCTCGGTGACGGAATTGGATTACCACGTCCCACCTCCGGCACGCCGCGATCGAGATCGCGACCCATGGCCGTTGTGGCCGCGGGTCCTACGCAGCTCGCCGGCAGACGAGGAGGGCAGTGACAAACGATTCCGATGGGCGGCGCAGGAATTTCTCGACGACGGTGGGGGTGCGGTCCGCGCAATCCGGATGGTTCCGGTAGCCGTGTCGCGGGGGACGAATGGACAACGGACCCTGGTGGAGACCGGCGACACGACGGATCTGGTGTGCGAGATGGTCCTGCTCGCTCTGGGTTTCGACGGCGTCGAAACCGCCCCACTGCTCACCGACCTTGATGTCGGCACCGATCCACTCGGCAGAATCGAGTGTGATGTCGGGTGGCAGACCCGGACACCCGGCGTATTCGTCTGCGGCGACGCGCATCGCGGCGCGTCGCTGGTCGTGTGGGCGATTGCCGAGGGACGGTCGGCCGCACGTGCCGTCGACATGTTTCTCACAGGCGAGTCGGCGCTTCCGGCTCCGGTTCATCCAAAGGCATTTCCGCTGTTCGTGAGCTGACCAACTGAATCGAGTAAGTACAGAAAGTGCAGGTCGCAAATGCCGGATAGAAGTGCGGTGGGGTAGCGACTAGGCTCGAGCCGTGAACCGACGGACAAAAATTGTATGCACACTTGGACCTGCGACAGCTTCTGGCGACCGCATCCGTGAGCTCGTGGAGAGCGGCATGGACGTGGCGCGCCTCAACTTCAGCCACGGCGAGCATGCCGATCACGAAGAAAACTACATTCGCGTCCGCGCCGCGTCGGACGCCACCGGAAAGGCCGTCGGTGTTCTCGCCGACCTTCAGGGGCCCAAGATTCGCCTCGGCCGATTCAAGGACGAGCGGACCACCTGGGCCAACGGTGAAGAGGTTCGTATCACCGTCGACGACGTCGAGGGAACGCACGATCGCGTCGGGACCACGTACAAGGAATTGGCGCGCGACGCCAAGGCCGGCGATCGACTGCTGGTCGACGACGGAAAGGTCGGCCTGGTCGTCACGTCCATCGACGGCAACGACGTCGTCTGTCGGGTCACCGAAGGCGGTCCGGTCAGCAACAACAAGGGCCTCTCACTGCCCGGTATGAACGTCTCCGTTCCAGCCCTGTCGGGCAAGGACATCGCCGACCTCGAGTTCGCTCTCAAGCTGGGTGTCGACTTCATTGCACTCTCCTTCGTTCGCTCACCGGCGGACGTCGAATTGGTTCACGCCATCATGGATCGAGTCGGGCGCCGCGTTCCCGTCATCGCGAAGCTCGAGAAGCCCGAGGCCATCGACAATCTCGAGGCCATCGTGCTCGCGTTCGACGCCGTCATGGTCGCCCGCGGTGACCTCGGTGTCGAGTTGCCGCTCGAGCAGGTCCCGCTCGTTCAGAAGCGCGCAATCCAGATTGCTCGTGAGAACGCGAAGCCGGTCATCGTCGCGACGCAGATGCTCGAGTCGATGATCGAGAACTCACGTCCCACTCGTGCAGAGGCATCCGATGTCGCCAACGCCGTTCTCGACGGCGCCGACGCAGTCATGCTCTCGGGCGAGACTTCGGTGGGCAAGTACGTCATGGAAACCGTTCGCACCATGGCCCGCATCGTCGAGGCCGTCGAGAACGAATCAACCCGTGTCCCACCGTTGACCCACGTCCCGCGCACCAAGCGCGGAGTCATCTCGTACGCAGCACGCGACATCGGCGAACGTCTCGACGCCAAGGCCTTGGTTGCGTTCACTCAGTCCGGTGACACGGTGCGTCGACTGGCTCGTCTGCACACGCCGCTGCCGTTGCTCGCCTTCACACCGCTGCCCGCGGTGCGCAGTCAGCTGACGCTGACGTGGGGAACCGAGACGTTCCTGGTCGATGCGGTGGCCACCACCGACGAGATGGTGCGTCAGGTGGACAGTGCGTTGCTCTCCCTCGGGCGGTACGTCAAGGGCGACCTCGTGGTCATCGTTGCCGGATCCCCTCCGGGAACTGTCGGTTCCACCAACCTCATTCACGTCCACCGTATCGGCGAAGAGGACCACTGAGTGACCCACGCGAACGCGTCCACCGACCTCGGTACTCTTCTCGGTCTGTTGGATCTGGAGCAGATCGGTGACGACGCGTTCCGTGGATACCACCCGAAACAGGTAGGTTCGCGGACGTTCGGCGGCCAATTGGTGTCTCAGGCACTGATGGCCGCCGGACGGACTGTCGATGGTGATCGCCCCATCCATGCCGTGAACGCCCATTTCATTCGGGGCGGAGATGTGAAGGCGCCTATCGAGTACCGGGTGGAGCGTCATCGTGACGGGAGGGCATTCGCCAACCGTCAGGTGACTGCCTATCAGGGTGAGAACGAATTGTTCGTGATGCTCGCGGCGTTCCAGGACTCCGGCAAGGGGCTCGACCATGCTGTCGAGATCCCGGATGTTCCACTTCCGGAGTCGTTGCCTCCCATCGGCGATCATCTGGTGGGGTACGAGGAAAAACTGCCGCATTTCAGTGCGGCGCTCAAGCCGATCGACATGCGGTACGCCAACGATCCGGCGTGGATCCTCAAGGGCACCGGCGAGAAACTCAACCACAATCGGGTGTGGATGCGCCCCGACGGTGATCTGCCGGACGATTCGCTCATTCACGCTGCGACGCTGGCATATTCGTCCGACACCACCGTGCTCGATTCGATTCTGACCACTCATGGTTTGTCCTGGGGTCATGATCGTATCGTCGCGGCGACGGTCAATCATTCGATCTGGTTCCATCGCCCGTTCCGGTTCACCGACTGGGTTCTGTACGCCACCGAATCGCCGGTCGCCGCAGGTTCGCGCGGTCTGGCAACCGGACGGTACTTCTCGGTGGAAGGACTGCTGTTGGCGACGGTGGTCCAAGAAGGAATGATCAGGCATTTCCCGCGTAAAGGGGAATGAGATGCGGGCCCGAGACTGAACTCGGGCCCAGAATCAAGCAGACTTGCGATATTGCGGTGAGAGTTCGTCGGCGCGGTCCCACGGAGACCAGTCGACTTCGCGTCCATCGAGTTGGGCCGCAACAACTTCCAAGCCCGCGTGCCAGCCGGCGGCGTGGGCGTACGCGGACTCTTCGTCTTCCATCGTGTGGGTGAGGGTCAGCCAGCAACCGCCGGTGCCGTCCGGTGCCAGTTCCCAATGCAGAGTATCTGCGTCCCAGAGGAATTCGAGAATTCGGTGCGGGTGGACGCTGATGACCGTCCCGCGTGTCACGTGATCTGCGGGCAGTCCGAATCGCTCGACTTGTTCCGGGGTCACCTTGAACAGCAGATCCGCGCCTGGAGTGAGATTGAAATCGACGTCCGCCGGGAACCAGGCGTCGAGGTACTCGCGTTCCGTTATCACTTTCCAGACCTTGTCCGGTGCGTGCGGAATTGCCAGTTGGAAGCTCAGTGACACCCGACCGTCATAGGTCAGGTTTATCTTGCCGTTGTCCATCGGTGCCTCCAATGCTTGGTGCCCGTGCGGTTGCCCCCATCGTGCCATCTAATTGCTTAGGATGGAATAACTGCAGGTCAGATCGTTACCTATTGATAGGTTATGTCGATTTGTCTCGTTTTGAGAGCGGCGTTCCGGATGTGTTTCGTGGCAGTGAGACAAACGCGCGGTACGCTGACCACGCACGACTGGCGCGGGTGGGAATCACCACCGGGGAGTGCACATCGCGAGGCATCGACCGCCTGGGTGCTTCACACATCTTGTGTGAAGGGGGATTCATGTCTACCGAAAATCTGCCCAGCCAGAACGTGGCCGCTCGAATAATCGACGGACGCGCAATTGCCGATGCTGCGCTCGCGGACCTCTCAGTGCGCACGAGGCAGTTTCGTGATGAGACGGGGCACGTTCCTTGCCTGGCCGCCGTCATCGTGGGAGCGGACCCGGCCTCGAAGGCGTATGTACAGATGAAGGCCAAACGGTCTGTCGTCGTCGGAATGACGTCGCGGACGGTCGAACTCCCGGTGAGTACAACCACCGAAGAACTAGTCGACGTGCTGAGAGCGTCGTCGGCGGACCCTTCGATCGACGGCATACTGCTGCAACACCCGGTGCCAGGCCACATCGACGAACGGGCTGCGTTCGATGCCATCTCGGCCGACAAGGACGTTGACGGCGTTACCTCGGCAGCGTTCGCGGCAATGGCGTTGACCGGTGGGGGATTCGAATCATGTACACCGAGTGGCATCCTGCGCCTGCTCGACGCCACAGGCGTCGAACTCTCCGGAAAGCATGCTGTCGTGGTCGGCCGAAGCCCGATACTCGGATTGCCGATGGGAATGCTCCTCCTGCGTCGAGGCGCAACGGTGACATACTGCCATTCGCGAACCGTCGACCTGGCCGCCCACGTCGCTTCGGCAGACATCGTCATCGCGGCCGTCGGTGTTCCGGAACTGATCAAAGGGGCGTGGATCAAGCCTGGGGCAGTGGTGATCGATGCGGGGTACAACGCGGGCAACGTCGGAGATGTGGAGTACGCCGCCGCGCTCCCACATGCCGGTGCGATCACACCGGTGCCGGGTGGCGTCGGCCCCATGACGGTTGCCGTCCTGCTGGAACAAACACTGGCAGCAGCAGTTCGCGCAGCGGAAGTTCGGGCATGCAGTGAGAGTTCGGGCATGCAGTGAGAATCATGACAGTCGTGTTGGACCGGACCCAGCAATCGCCTCGGATCGATTGTGAGACCTCGGTTTCGAGACGGAGTATTCATCCGCCCCTCGATAACCGAATTACCGCGTCGAGCACCGCTGCGCTGGAATGGCTGAGCTGAGCGCGCAATTGGGTATTCGACAGTCAGCTGTCTGCCGTGGGGATGTCGATCATCAACTGGGACGGTGAATCGGATGTCGATACGGTGTATGCCGGACGGATGTCGACCGTGCCGACAAACGACTGCAGGATCGCACTGTTCCTGGCCGCACTGTCTATGCGCGTGATGTTTTCGCCCTCGTGAGATACGGAGTTGAGCGACGAATCCGATTGGACTCCCATCAGGTCGACTTGAAGTATCGATCGACTTCCGACGTCCACGACTGTGCTGTCACCCGCTCGGATTGCTTCGCTGACGTATTCGGTTTTCCAGAACACTGATCCATTTCCGTCGAATCAGTAGGTGATTCGGGTGAAACCGTCGTGATCGGTTACGTCGATCTCGGTCACGTCGACGCGCGGATTCGGTGAAAAGATCTCCGTGTCGTTCGGGAGCGGAGCAAGCGTGGAGATCTCGGTTGGTAGGGCATCGATCGGGGGAGTGCCGACCTGAAGGGTGCCTGTCTGTGTTGCAGCATCGAGGACGGTCTGGGTGGAAGATTCGCCGGCAGTGTTGGATTCGCCGGCAGTGTCGGATTGGTCGTCAGTCTGACACCCGGGGAGCAGCGCGAAAACAGATATGGCTCCGAGCAGAGCAATCAGGCGACGACCGTTCATGGATCGAATCTAACTGCGGTCGATCTGGGGTACAGCCGAATGCCGAAACCTTGCGGTACGGCCAACTGCGGCAGGTGGTGCCCTCGGTGAGACTCGAACTCACACTGGACGGGTTTTGAATCCGTTTCCTCTGCCAATTGGGATACGAGGGCTTGTTGCGATGACTACATTAGAAGATGCGATTTCAATGTCAAACACCGGTACCCTCTAATCGTTCGCGTCTCGTGTCGGGGCGGTTCGATGGAGGAGGATGGTGGCCATGAATTCGCCGCAGCCGCAAGGCAATCAGCTCGCACCCCGTCGTGTTGTCGTCGCTGAAGACGAGGCGTTGATCCGCATGGATCTGGTCGAGATGCTCCGCGAAGAGGGCTACGACGTCGTCGGTGAGGCCGGTGACGGGCAGGTTGCGGTGGAGTTGGCCGAGTCGCTCAAGCCTGATCTGGTCATCATGGACGTGAAGATGCCCAGGAGAGACGGCATCGACGCCGCTTCGGAGATTGCCGCCAAGCGGATCGCTCCTGTTGTCATTCTCACAGCGTTCAGTCAGCGCGAGTTGGTCGAGCGCGCACGCGATGCCGGCGCCATGGCTTACTTGGTCAAGCCGTTCTCGATCAGTGACCTCGTTCCCGCTGTCGAATTGGCGGTCAGTCGTTTCCGCGAGGTGACGGCGCTCGAGCGTGAGGTCGCTGATCTTTCCGACCGGCTCGAAGCACGCAAGCTGATCGAGCGAGCCAAGAGTGTTCTGATGGTTCGCCAAGCGCTCACCGAACCTGAGGCGTTCAAGTGGATTCAGCGTGCCGCGATGGATCGGCGCTCCACGATGAAGGCGGTCGCACAGGTCGTACTGGAAACTCTGGGCGGTGAACCGGACGCTTGAGCAAAGTGTCCGGGTTATCCGGCTGCACTGAGTGGCTGCGTCGACCGTCGAAACGTCGCGCAGCGCTACAGCCGTGTAAACACTGTGCGCCTTCAGATAACAGTCAGGTCACAGGGCTTTCTTGAAGGATCGCGAAACGGTTCCAAGGTCTAGCGTCTGATCCCACAGCGAGCGCCAGTTCGGGTGGCGCGAGCACCGGCTGATCTTAGGAGCGTGGGATGGCTAGACGAACACTTGTGCGTACTGCTGCAGTTCTCGGCGCGGCATCACTGGCACTTGCAGGCTGTAGCTCGGACAAGTCGGATGACTCGTCTTCGAGTGGCTCTACGTCCGGCGCTTCCGCCGCGACGACATCCGTCACGACTGATTGCACCCCGGAGCAGGCCAAGGCCGGCGCCACCCCGTCCACGGAAGCGCTGCGTATCGGTACGCTTCTTCCTGATACAGGCAGCTTGTCGTTCCTCGGGCCGCCGATGGTCGCGGGCACCCAGCTGGGAGTCAACGACGTCAATGCAGCCGGAGGCGTTCTCGGCCAACCGGTCCAGCTGATTCCCGGCGATTCGGGTGACACCACAACGGACACCGCCAACACCACCGTCGACCGCGAATTGGCTGCAGGCACTCAGGTCATCGTCGGCGCCGCGTCGTCCTCGGTCTCGCTCAAGGTGATCGACAAGATCGCCAGCGCAGGCGTCGTGATGTTCTCGCCTGCCAACACTTCGGACCAATTCGTCTGCTACCCCGACAAGGGCATGTACTTCCGCACCGCTCCGACGGACGTACTACAGGCTCAGGCCGTCGCACAGCTCATTTCGGACGACGGTGGTCAGCGCGTAGCGATCATGGCCCTCAACGACCCGTACGGGACGGGTCTGGCGGACAACATCGAAAAGAATCTGATCGATTCGGGCGTCCCCTCCGATCAGATCGAGAAGATCATCTACGACCCGAACGCGCAGTCGTTCAACTCCGAAGTCGATCAAGTCAAGAACTTCAATCCGGATGCAGTGGCATTGGTGGGCTTCGAGGAGTCGGCGAAGATCATCACGCGCATGCACGAAGTGGGCATCGGCCCGTCGGACGGAATGGCGATGTACGGCGTCGACGGCAACATGGGTAACGCGCTCGGCGAATCCGTGGCGAAGCCGTTGCTCGACACCATGCAGGGAACCACGCCCCTGACGGACGTCGGAGCTGCCTTCCAGGATCGTCTCAAGGCTGTGAACCCCTCTCTGATCGACTTCAACTACGCCGGAGAGTCCTACGACGCGGTGGTGATCTCAGCGCTCGCTGCCGAGCAGGCGAAGTCGACGGCCGGTACCGACATCGCAGCCAACATCAACAGCGTCACCGAAGGTGGCACCAAGTGCACGTCCTACGTCGAGTGCCTGCCGTTGGTGAAGGCGGGAACCGACATCGACTACGACGGCATCACCGGTGAGTTGGACTTCAACGATTCGGGAGAACCGTCCATCGGTTCGTACGGAAAGCTCAAGTTCGGCCCTGAGAACACGCTGACCACAGAAGGATTCGTGGTCGTGGGCAAGTAAGCAGCCAACGAGAATGGGCCAGGGTCGCAAGACCCTGGCCCATTCTCGTGTCTGTTCTACTTCTCTTTGCTTCCGGCGAGCGTTCCCAAGTACAACTCGATCACCTTGGGGTCGTTCATCAGATTGGCGCCGGTGTCGGTGTACGCGTTCTTACCCTGATCGAGTACGTAGCCGCGGTCGCAGATCTGAAGGCAGCGGCGCGCGTTCTGCTCGACCATGATGACCGAGACACCCGCAGCATTGATCTTCTTGCAGCGGATGAACACCTCGTCCTGGAACATGGGGGACAGGCCCGCGGACGGTTCGTCGAGCAGCAGCACCGACGGATCCATCATGAGGGCCCGGCCCATCGCGACCATCTGGCGTTCGCCGCCGGAGAGTGCGCCGGCCTTCACCTTTCGTCGTTCACTCAGAAGAGGGAACAGTTCACTCACGAAGGCGAATCGTTCCGCGAATGCCTTGGGACGCAGATAAATGCCCATTTCGAGGTTTTCTTCGATGGTCAGAGTCTGAAAGACGTTCTGTGTCTGAGGGACGTACCCGACTCCCTTCTGAACGAGGACGTGCGCGGGCGCAGACGTGATGTTGTCCTCGCGTAGGGTGACCGACCCTTCGCGTACCGGTATCAGTCCGAACAGTGATTTCAGGAGTGTCGATTTGCCTGCGCCGTTCGGTCCGATGATCCCGACGATTTCCCCTTCCTTCAGGAAGAAGTTGCATTCACGCAGGATGTTGACGCCGGGAATGTAGCCCGCGACGAGGCTGTCGGCGCGGAGCAGGGCACCTGCCGACAGTCGCTGATGCTCCTCGGCCGTCGCGGCGAACTCTGCAGGCGTGAGTGAACGTGCGTGGTTCTCGCTCATGGCTTCTCGTGCCTTCCGCGCGGTTCCTCGGGACTCGATTCCAGCGTCGCGGCGAGATCGGCCGGAAGGTTGTCGACGTCGGGTTCCGACAGGTCCCCGCCCGACTCGAGGGTTTCGACCTCGGCTTCAGCCAGGGCGGCGGCCAGAACGGCCGTCTCGCCCACCGGATTTCCGTTGTCGTCGAACTCGAGGGCCTGGTCATGGTGGCTGCCCAGATATGCGTCGACGACGGCTGTGTTGGACGAGAGTTCGTCCGGGGTGGATTCGGCGATGACGCTGCCCTGCGCCATGACCACCACCCAATCGCTGATATCTCGGATCACGTCCATGTCGTGCTCGACGAACACGACCGTCATTCCGTCGTCGCGCAATGATTTGATGTGTCCGAGCAGGCTTTGCGTCAGAGCAGGATTGACCCCCGCCATCGGTTCGTCGAGCATCACCACCGAGGGCGAGGTCATGAGTGCGCGAGCCATTTCGAGCAGTTTGCGCTGCCCACCGGAGAGTGAACCGGCGAGGTCGTCTGCCTTGGTGTCGAGTTTGAATCGTGCGAGGAGTTCGTTGGCGCGTTCGGTGATCTCGCGTTCCTGGCCTTTCCAGATCCACGGAACGAGGGATGCAAAAATGCGTTCACCACGTTGGCCGGTGGCACCGAGACGTACGTTGTCCAGCACGGTGAGTTTGGAGAGCGCCTTGGTCAACTGGAACGTCCGTACCACTCCTTTCCTGGCTACCTGGTGGGGATACATGCGGCCCAGCGATTGACCGTCCATCGACCACGTACCGGTGTCCGGCCGGTCGAAACCGGTGAGGAGGTTGAAGAGCGTCGTTTTTCCGGCACCGTTTGGACCGATCAGACCCGTGATGCACCCTCGTTGAATCTCGAGGTGATCGACGTCGACGGCCTTGAGACCGCCGAACGTCCGCGAGACGTTGTCAGCGACCAGTACCGGGTCGGGTTTCGCCGATCCGGGAAGGTGAGGAACGTCGGCAAAGATCTGTGCTCTGGTATCGGCGTCAAGCATTGAGTTGCACCTCCCGCTTGTTACCCAGTATTCCCTGCGGTCTGAAGACCATCAGGAGAGCAATCATCAATCCGAGCAGGACATACCTGGTGGCCCCGACTTGCTGTTCCGTGAGTGAAAGCAGCGGATTTTCGCCGGAGATCGCCTGACGCAGCAAGGCATCAGGGATGGCGAGGAGGAACCAGAACAACATTGCGCCGACCACCGGGCCGAATACCGTTGCCGCCCCGCCCAGAATCAGTGCGCCGAACGCGAAGAACGTCTGCGCGGTCGAGTAGAAGTCCGGGTTGATGGACTTGGTCTGCAGGGCGTTGAACACACCGGCCAGGCCACCGATCACGCCGCCGAGAACCAGAGCCTGCATCTTGTACACGAAGACGTTCTTGCCCAACGATCGCGCTGCGTCCTCGTCTTCGCGTACCGCCTTGAGGACGCGCCCCCACGGACTGTGCGTCAACAGGTAGACAAATCCGCACAAGATCAAGACCAGCGTCCACCCCACGACCATCGACCAGAGGTCGTCTCCGTAGAACTTCACGCCGAGAAACGAGTACTGCTTGGCCGAGTCGAAGGGGCTCAGCGCGGTGAACGGGTCTGCGAAACCGAACAGGCCGTTGGTGGAACCGGTCACCGAATCCGACGCGGTCGAGCGGAAGATCAGACGCAGGATCTCCGAAGCGGCGATGGTGACGATGGCGAGATAGTCGGCGCGCAGACGCAGCGTCGGGATACCGAGCACGAGCGCGAGGAGCCCGGCTGCGGTAAGTCCGACGAGGATGCCGAGCCACAACGGCTGGTCGTAGGTCACGGTCATGATGCCGACCCCGTAGCCGCCGAGGAGGGCAAAACCGATCTGACCGAAGTTGAGCAGTCCGGCGTAGCCGAAGTGCAGGTTCAGCCCGATTGCCAGCAATGCGTAGAAGATTGCCGACGGCCCGATCAACTGGGCGAAGGAAACCTGGAAAGCTCCCATGATGTCCATGTTCGTCACCCGATCCTTTGTCTGGATCCGAGGATGCCCTGGGGGCGAACCACGAGGATCACGATCAAGACGAGAAGTCCGCCGATGTATTTGAGATCGGGGTTGATGATGAGCGTCGAGAGTTGGACCAGAAGTCCCACGATGACGCAGCCGAGTAGCGCCCCGTACGCGGTTCCCAGACCACCGAGGGTGATTCCGGCGAACATGAGCAGCAGCAGTTTGAAGCCCATTTCCCACTGGACGCGTCCGCCGAGTTCGGAGATACCGAACAGCACACCGCCGAGGGCGGCCAATCCGCCGCCGAGACCCCAGACGAACATGATCACGCGCTCGACGTTGATACCGGACGAAGCGGCGAGGTCACGATTGTCGGAGACGGCACGCATGGCCTTTCCGATGCGAGTCTTCTGCAGAAGCAGTGCGACGCCGACCAGGACGACCAGACTGACGATCATGACTATCGCGTTGGCGTCGGTCAGTGCGATCGGGCCCCAGTTCTTCTCGACCTGGCCCTGGTAGTCGTCGAACGGTTCGGCGCGGTCGGAGAAGAAGATCAGGATCAAGTAGCGCAATGAAATCGCGAGACCGATCGAGACCACCAATTGCGCGATCAACCCGGTCTTGCGCTTACGCAGTGGTTTCCAGACGATTCCGTTGGTCAGCAGGCCGATGCCGATGCCGACGATGATCGCGAGGATCGTGGCGGGAATCAGCGGAACGCCGAAGGACGTGTTGATCACCCAGGCAGCAACGGCTCCTAACGTCACCATCTCGCCGTGAGCGAAGTTGGTCAGGCCAGTGGTGCCGTAGATCAGGCTCAAACCCACACCGGCGATCGCGATCACGAGGCCGAACCGCAGACCGTCGACCGTTGTGCGGATCAGCTTCTCGCCGAAGCTGACATTCGAGGCGGTACGTACCTCGCCGAACGAGAAGATCACGGTGTTCGCGCGGCCGGCCACCACCTCGCGTTCGACAGCGGCTTGCACACTGACCCCGTCGGGAAGTGTGTCGGCAACGATCTCGAAGGTGTAGGTGCCCGGTGCCACGGCCAGTACCCAACGGCCGTTCGATGCCGATTCTCCGGTGGCGACTTCCGTACCGGAAGAATCGAGCGCACGGACGGTGACGCCCGCGAGGCGTGTGCCGCCGTTGTTGAGATTGCCGCTGACGGGGACAGCGTTGTCGGAAACCGGTGCTGTCGGTGTTTCGGATGCTGTCGCGGTCGGCGGTGTAGGGGAAGTGGTCGGTTCCTGAGCCGAAGCAGTTCCGGCCAGGCTGAGTAATGCGAAGAACGTCAGTAATGCAAAGGCCAGTAGTCGGCTGAGTGTCGCGAGGGTCTGCCGTTTCACTACGGGTGGGGCCACGTACGTCCTCCGAGCGGGTCGGGAATAGCGCGTCTGGACAAAGGTGCCGCGCAGCACAGGGATTGTTTCGTTGCTGCGATTTCCGGACTCTAACGGCTCCGTTCGCTTCAGATGGGGTTCTGAGATTTCCGGGATGTTTCGGTTCCGTATCGAAGGCCGAAGGCTGCATCAATTGTCTGATTCTTGTGTCTGTTCCTGCGTAAACAACGGCGAAGGCGTCGATGTCGGTCGCGATCCCTAGACTGATGAACCGTGAGCCCCGCAACCACAACTCGGTCCAGCACGTCCACCGCTTCAGCCGGCACCACCGGCAAGGCGGACGATCGCCCTCTTCTGATGCTTCTCGACGGGCATTCGTTGGCATTTCGCGCCTTCTATGCGCTGCCTGCAGAGAACTTCAAGACACACAGTGGGCAGGCCACCAACGCGGTGTACGGCTTCACGTCGATGTTGATCAACCTTCTTCGTGACGAGCAGCCCACCCACTTGGCCGCGGCTTTCGACGTGTCGCGTCAGACGTTTCGCGCCGACCTGTTCCCCGAATACAAGGCGCAGCGCGCGAAGGCTCCGGACGAATTCAAGGGCCAGATCGACATCACCAAGGACGTTCTCGGCGCGCTGGGCATCCCGGTCATGGCCGAGGAAGGTTTCGAGGCCGACGACGTGATTGCCACGTTGACCACGCAGGCGGAGGCACTCGGATACCGGGTTCTCGTCGTGACCGGCGACCGCGACTCGCTGCAGCTGGTGACCGACAACGTCACTGTGCTCTACCCGAAGAAGGGTGTCTCGGAGCTCACCCGATTCACGCCGACGGCCGTCGAGGAGAAGTACAGCCTCACTCCGTCGCAGTATCCGGATTTTGCTGCCCTGCGCGGCGACCCGAGTGACAACCTCCCCGGTATCCCCGGCGTCGGCGAGAAAACCGCTACCAAGTGGATCCGTGAGTACGGTGACCTGCAGGGACTGGTAGACAACGTGGACAAGGTCCGCGGCAAGGTGGGCGACTCACTACGAGAGAACCTCGCAAACGTCCTGCTCAATCGTCAGCTCACCGAGATGGTTCGCGACGTTCCGTTGCCGTACACGCCCGAGCAGTTGGTCTTGGCCCCGTGGGACCGCGAGAAGATTCATGCGTTGTTCGACGATCTCGAGTTCAAGGTTCTCCGCGATCGACTGTTCGCGACCCTGTCGTCGTCCGAGCCCGAAGCAGAGGAAGGGTTCGAGGTCAGCGGCGACGCACTCGCCCCGGGTGCGGTTGCCGCGTGGCTCGACGCCCACGCGCGAACCGGTGAGCGTCACGGCGTCACGGTGCTCGGAACCAGAACTCCGTTTGCCGGCGACGTCACTGCACTCGCGATCGCGGCCTCCGACGGTGAATGTGCGTACATCGCGGCGTCGACGGCAACACCGGAAGACGAAGCAGCTCTCGGTGATTGGCTCGCCGATGCATCGCAGCCGAAGGCGCTGCACGAAGCCAAGTGGGCGATCCATGCTCTGCGTGGGCGTGGTTGGACGCTCGGTGGACTGACCAGCGACACTGCTCTGGCCGCATATCTCGTCCGGCCGGGCCAGCGCAGCTTCAATCTCGACGATCTCTCGCTCCGCTACCTCAAGCGTGAACTGCGCGCCGAAACATCCGGCCAGGAACAGCTTTCACTGCTCGACGACACCGAACAGCTCGATGCCGAAGCAGCCGAGACCGCGATGCTCAGCGCTCAGGCCGTTCTCGACTTGGCAGCTGCACTGGACACCGAGTTGGAGTCGATCGAGTCCAAGTCGCTCCTCTCCGACATGGAACTGCCGTTGACGATCGAGCTCGCTCAGATCGAGGCCACCGGCATCGCCGTCGACAGCGCGCATCTGCACGATCTTCAGAGCCGTTTCGCCTCCCAGGTCGCCGACGCCGCAAACTCCGCGTACGAGGTGATCGACAAGCAGATCAACCTGGGTTCGCCGAAGCAGCTGCAGGTGGTCTTGTTCGAAGAACTCGACATGCCCAAGACGAAGAAGACGAAGACGGGCTACACCACCGACGCCGAGGCGTTGCAGGGTCTGTTCGACAAGACAGGACACCCGTTCCTCGAACACCTTCTCGCGCACCGTGATGCGACGCGTATGAAGGTGACCGTCGACGGTCTTCTCAAGGCCGTGGCCGAAGACGGTCGCATCCACACGACGTTCAACCAGACGGTTGCCGCGACCGGGCGTCTGTCGTCGACCGATCCGAACTTGCAGAACATCCCGGTGCGAAACGACGCGGGGCGCGAGATTCGCGACGGATTCGTAGTCGGGCAGGGGTTCGACGTTCTGCTCACTGCCGACTACAGCCAGATCGAAATGCGCATCATGGCGCACGTGTCAGGCGACGAGGGGCTGATCGAGGCATTCAACACCGGTGAGGACCTGCACAGCTTTGTCGGCTCGCGCGCATTCGGTGTACCGATCGAAGAGGTAACTCCTGAACTGCGTCGCCGGG
This sequence comes from Rhodococcus sp. P4_E4, assembly GCF_056401575.1. Classification (NCBI taxonomy): domain Bacteria; kingdom Bacillati; phylum Actinomycetota; class Actinomycetes; order Mycobacteriales; family Nocardiaceae; genus Rhodococcus; species Rhodococcus sp. P4_E4. The sequence goes on from NZ_JBFUJB010000021.1 coordinate 72,057, forward strand.
TCAAGGCGATGTCCTACGGTCTGGCCTACGGGCTCAGTGCCTACGGATTGGCGTCGCAGTTGAAGATTTCGACCGAAGAAGCGAAGCAGCAGATGGATGCGTACTTCGCTCGTTTCGGCGGCGTGCGGGATTACCTCCACGCGGTGGTCGAGCAGGCACGTAAGGACGGCTACACCTCGACGCTCTACGGTCGTCGTCGCTACCTGCCGGACCTCAACAGCGACAACCGTCAGCGTCGTGAGGTGGCCGAACGTGCTGCCCTGAATGCGCCGATCCAGGGCACCGCAGCCGACATCATCAAGGTCGCGATGATCAATGTTCAGAAGGCTCTCGCCGAAGCCGGATTGAAGTCGCGCATGCTGTTGCAGGTGCACGACGAATTGGTGCTCGAAGTGGTCGCCTCCGAGTTGGAGGAAGTCACCGCACTGGTCAAGGACAAGATGGCCACAGCCATCGAGTTGTCGGTACCCCTGGATGTTTCGGTGGGAACCGGTCGAAGCTGGGACAGCGCGGCTCACTGAGTCGGCGTCAAGACAGTCTGGCTACGAAAAGAGGCCGCAACCCTAAGCTTTGATCTGCTTGCGGACCTCGTCCATGTCGAGTGCCTTGACCTGAGTGACGAGCTCTTCGAGCTGAGCGGCGGGAAGAGCGCCGGCCTGGTTGAACACGAGTACGCCTTCGCGGAAGGCCATGATCGTGGGGATGGAGCGGATGTTCGCGGCCGCTGCGATTCCCTGCTCGGCCTCGGTGTCGACCTTGGCGTGAACGACGTCGGCATGCTTCTCCGAAGAGGCTTCGAACGTCGGCGCGAACTGGCGGCACGGGCCGCACCAGGAGGCCCAGAAGTCCACGAGGACGACGTCGCTGCCGTTGATCGTTTCGTCGAAGTTCTGCTGGGTGAGTGTCTGGGTGGCCACAGGGGTCCTTTCCATTGTGCGGGCTGTTGGTGTGTGCAACGCCCCGGAACCGCTGATTCTTCCCTGAGCCGATTTCAGCTTGCGTTCTCGGTCGCCCGAAACGTCCGGCGGTAGGCCTGGGGCGTGGTGCAGCGAAGCCGGATGAAGTGCTGGCGAAGCACGGCGCCGCCGCCGAAACCGACGCGTTCTGCGATGACATCGACGGAGAGGTCCGAATTCTCCAGGAGTTGCTGGGCGGCCAGTACTCGCTGATCGCTGAGCCAGCGGGCGGGAGTTGTTCCCGTTTCCGCTTGGAAACGGCGGGCAAATGTGCGAGCGGACATGTTCGCTCGGGCCGCGACCATTCCGACAGTGAGGTCGAGGGCGAGATTCTCCGTCATCCAGTCGAGGAGTGGGGCAAGGGTTGCACTCGGCGTCGAGGTGAGGGGAGTGGCGACGTACTGGGCCTGCCCACCGTCACGGTGGGGTGGCACCACCATCCTTCTCGCGATGCCGTTGGCGACACGAGAACCCTGTTCCTTTCGCACGATGTGCAGGCACAGATCGATTCCTGCCGCGGTGCCTGCGCTGGTGAACACCGGATCTTCGTCCACGTACAACACGTCCGGATCGACCTTGGCTTCCGGATACGTCTGGGCAAGCCTCTCTGCGTGCCGCCAATGCGTCGTGCATCGCCTTCCGTCCAGTAGTCCAGCCGCGCCGAGGACAAACGCTCCGGTGCACAGGCTCGCCACCTTGGCGCCCCGGGCTACGGCCTCGTTGAGTTTGACCAGCAGGGGATCGACACTCGAGTCGGGACTCGGTGAGCACATGTACGCGTCGCCGGCGTCGTAGGTTCCGCCGGCGGAAACGACGATGAGGTCGGCGTCGTCGAGAGAATCGAGGTTGTACGGAACATCGATGTTGTAACCGAACCGCGTTCGGATCGGGCCCGGAACTGCGGCGATCAGCGAGAAGTCGTACGTGGGGAGGCCGTCGTCGGATCGGTCGAAGCCGAAGACTTCACATGCCACGCCGAGTTCGAACGCCTCGGTCATCGGCATCAGTGGGACCACCACTTTCGCGAGCATCTTTCGAGTGTGACAGAAAAACGGGAAAGTGGCAGAAAATCGTCCAAGTCTGGCTTTTCTGCCACTACTGCCACGTGGGACATTCCGTCAGGCTGGACACATGGCAATCATCGTCGTCAGCCTCTTGGTCCTACTGGTCCTGAACGTACTAGCTCTTGCCGGCCGAACGCCCGACACTCGTCACGACGTCAGTCCGCACGGAGACTTCACCCTTTGAGGGCAAGTCTGGCCTTTCAATACACCGCAGCTGCGGTGGTGTGGGGAGCCAGTTTCCTCTTCATGAAGATCGGGCTCGAAGGTCTGTCCTTCACGCAGGTAGTTCTGTGGCGCTTGGTCTTCGGTGCGCTCGCGCTGGTTCTCGTGTCAGCGGTCAGCCGGATCGGCCTACCGAGGGAATTTCGTGTCTGGAAGCACCTGGCTTTTCTCGCAGCGACGCAATGCATCGTGCCGTGGCTGCTGTTCAGTTGGGCGGAGCAAAACATGTCCTCGGGACTCGCGAGCATCTACAACGCCACCACGCCACTGATGACTATGGCTGTCTCCCTTGCCTTTCTGCCGGGGGAGACGCTGACGCGATACAAGTCGCTGGGGTTGCTTCTCGGATTCGGTGGGGTGCTGATCGTGTTGGCGCCGTGGAATCTCGGCGTTGGCGGAAGTGTGAGTGCTCAGGTCGCTTGCCTAGGAGCGACTGCGTCGTACGGAATTTCGTTTGTCTACCTCAGGCGTTTCGTGCTTCCTCTCGGCGTCGACACTCGTACGGTCGCGCTTGTGCAGATCAGTATCGGTGCTTTCGTGATGGTTCTGGCCTCTCCGGTCGTCGCAAACACGCCGATGCACCTCACGCCGGCAGTTGTCCTGTCGATGATCGCTCTAGGCGCACTGGGGACCGGGCTCGCATTCATCTGGAACACCAACGTCGTTCAGGGGTGGGGGCCGACTGCGGCGTCCACCGTCACTTATCTCAGTCCAGTGGTGGGCGTCGCTCTCGGCGCAATAGTCTTGGACGAAAGCGTTGGCTGGAATCAGCCGGTTGGTGCGCTGGCGGTGATCGCGGGAATCCTGGTGACCCGACGTGCAACCCGCTCTGTCACACCGGCGGTGTCAGTAACCATTCCGTCTTCTGTTCGCCGTCCCAGCGCCTGATCCCGCCGGTGCGCCCGTGAATCACGTCGGTGCCGAGCAGGGCGATGGCTTCACCCAGACGTGCAGGTTCGACGCGTCGGGCGAGCGTCACGTGAGGCGTCCACGCGCCGGGCTCGACGTGGGCGGGAAGTGCCGTCGAGCCAACTGTTGACTCGGCTATTTCTCGGTGCAGGTGAAGGAGTGCACGCGAAGGAACAACCGAGCGCGCCAAGACCATCTGTTTGCCGCCGAACACGACGTAGCCACCCAGCCGGACCTCGAAGTCCGGGGCCGAGAAGCGCCGCACCAACAGTTCGTCGATCTCCGCGGGGATCTCACGGGCGACGAACAGCGTGATGTGTGGACGGTTGGACGGGCTGTGATGAGAGGCCTGACTCGGTAATCCGGCGTCGGCGAGTAGCTGCCATTGTGCTCGCACTGCCGACTCACTCACCGGATCGAGGAGCAATTCCACCGACTGGACCATGGTGAGCAATGATTGCCTGATGACAGGTGCGAGCGCAATCGGTACTCCGGCCATGCGGCTGGGGCTCATGCACGGCGACGGAATCGGCCACGAAATCGTCCCGGCGACACGGCAGATCGTGGATGCGGCGCTGTCATCGGTTCACGCTCCGCCCGTCGAGTGGGTCGAGCTTCCGCTCGGGAGTACGGCCATCGACACTCACGGCACGCCAATTCCCGACGAAACCATCGATGGGTTGGGGCAGCTGCAAGGCTGGATCCTCGGACCCCATGACAGCGCGTCGTATCCCGAGAGGTTTCGCGGACAACTCACCCCCGGCGGCGTCATCCGGAAAAAGTTCGAGTTGTTCGCGAACATCCGACCGGCAGTAGCGTTCCCCGGCGTCAAGGCGATGGTCCCCGTCATGGATCTGGTGATCGTCCGCGAGAACACCGAGGGGTTGTACGCGGATCGGAACATGGCAGTCGGCAGCGGCGAATTCATGCCGACGCCAGACATCGCCCTGGCCGTCGGTGTGTTCACCCGCGCTGCATGCGAACGGATCGCACGCACTGCCTTCGCGTTGGCGTCGCGTCGGCGCAATCACGTCACGATCGTCCACAAGGCCAACGTCCTGACACTGACCACCGGCCTCTTCCGCGACGCCTGCAGAACCGTCGCCGCGGAGTACCCCCACGTAGTCGTCGACGACGAGCACGTCGACGCGATGGCGGCGCACCTCGTTCGACGCGGCGGAGACTTCGACGTCGTGGTGACCGAAAACATGTTCGGCGACATTTTGTCGGATCTGGCGGGCGAGCTGTCCGGTTCACTCGGAACCGCGCCGTCGATCAACGCTTCCGAGACGCAGGTCATGGCTCAGGCTGCGCACGGTGCAGCACCCGACATCGCCGGGAAGAACCGGGCGAACCCGACGGCACTGTTCCTCTCGAGTGCGATGATGCTCGACTGGCTCGGTGATGCGCGGGGAGATCGGTTGTTGTCTGCGGCGGCACGCCGCATTTCAGACGCGGTTCGTACGACCATCGCGTCGGGTATCGCGACCGCGGACCTCGGCGGTTTGGCATCGACCAGCGAATTTTCCGAAGTCGTGTACGCACACACTCTGCGTCGCTGATTCTTGTACGACAGGCCGGAATCTTGCGAAGTCGGCGACGGTGGAACTCCTGCCGTAACCTACCGTTCGACTGAATTTCGGATGGACGTTGCAAGTGCGGCGATCGACGAGTGGAGAGCAGAGTCGTGGTCGATGAAAACGCACGGGCACCAAGGCCACGTGGCGTGGGTTATGGCTCGAGCAGTGGCGGGCGTATCCGCACCAACGTGGTGCGAGTCCTGTTGGTGGGCTTGATCGTCGCACTGTGCGGCGGATGTGTCACCAACAACGAGGGTCTCGTTCCGGAAGGGCCGCCACTTGATGTCCAGAAGGTGCCCGAGATCGCCGCTCTTCTGCCGTCCAAGGTCACGGATTCGGGCAAGCTGCAGGTCGGCGTCAACATTCCGTACGCGCCAAACGAATTCAAGGACGCGGACGGCAACATCGTCGGTTTCGACGTCGACCTGATGAATGCCGTTGCCGCCGTGCTCGGTGTCGAAGCTGTCTTCAACCAAGCCGACTTCGACAAGATCATCCCCGCTATCCAGTCGGGAAGCTACGACCTCGGCATGTCTTCGTTCACCGACTCCAAGGAACGCGAGAAGACGGTCGACTTCGTCACGTACTACAGCGCAGGTATCCAGTGGGCGCAACGGCCGGACAAGCCAGTCGATCCGAACAACGCATGCGGGCTTCGGGTGGCGGTGCAGACCACGACCACCGAGGACATCGACGAGGTGCCTGCCAAGAGCGAGGCATGCGTGGCCGAGGGCAAGCCCCCGATCGACAAGATCAAGTACGACAGCCAGGACGACGCGGCCAACGCGCTCATCCTCGGTCGAGTCGACGCGCTGTCCGCTGATTCGCCAGTGACCGGCTATGCGATCAAGCGGAGCAAGGGCCGGATGGAAGCTGCCGGAGAACCCTTTGATTCGGCGCCGTACGGCTGGCCGATCGTGAAGGGTTCCGCCCTTGGTCCCGCCCTGCAGCAGGCAATGCAGTACCTGATCGACAACGGTGTCTATCAACAGATCGCGCAGACCTGGAGTGTCGAGGCCGGCGTCATCGAAGTATCCAAGATCAACGGCGCGGAAAGCTGATGAACATGACAACAACTGAGACCGGCGATCCGGTGCCGATCAAGGCGATTCCACTACGCAGACCTGGTCGTTGGATTGCCGCGGTCGTCGTCGTGGTCCTCTTCGGACTGTTCGTTTACGGCGCGGCGACCAACGAAGCCTTTGCATGGGGGACTTACGGTCAGTATCTGTTCGACAAACGGATCTCCGCTGGTGCGTGGACAACGATCCAGCTGACGGTGCTGGCAATGGTGATCGCGATCGTCCTCGGTGTGATTTTGGCAGTCATGCGACTTTCTCCCAACCCGGTGCTTCGTGCCGCGGCCTGGGGCTATCTGTGGATCTTTCGAGGAACCCCTGTCTACGTGCAGTTGGTCTTCTGGGGCCTGTTCCCGTCGATCTACAAGAGCATCGATCTCGGTATTCCCTTCGTACATCAGTTTGCGCACATCAATCTCCAGGACTTGCAGGCAGCGTTTCTGTTTGCGGTGATCGGTTTGGCACTGAACGAGGCTGCATACATGGCCGAGATCGTCCGTGCCGGCGTGAGTTCGGTCAACGAGGGCCAGACCGAAGCATCTGTTGCCTTGGGTATGACGTGGAGTCAGACGATGCGCCGAACCGTTCTACCGCAGGCGATGCGCGTGATCATTCCGCCGACCGGTAACGAAGTCATCAGCATGCTCAAGACCACCTCGCTCGTGACGGCGGTCCCTTACAGCTTCGAGTTGTACGGTCGAGCGCGCGATATCTCGGGCGCCAACTTCGAGCCGATTCCCCTGTTGATGGTGGCGGCAACGTGGTACCTCGCGATCACGAGTCTGCTCATGATCGGGCAGTACTACGTCGAGCGTCACTATTCGAAGGGCGCAACCCGAGCACTGACCACACGCCAGCTTCAGGCACTGGCCGACGCGCAAGGAAAAGCTACGGTAGTGGAAACGCTTCCGGATACCCCCGGAGGAGAACGCAAATGACACCCATGGTGAAAGCAGACCGAGTTTGTAAGAACTTCGGCGCACTGGAGGTCCTGAAAGGGATTTCGCTCGAAATCGACCCTGGCCAGGTCCTCTGCCTGGTCGGTCCGTCCGGGTCGGGCAAGTCGACGTTCTTGCGCTGCATCAATCACCTCGAGCAGGTCAACGCCGGCCGACTGTACGTCGACGGCGACCTGGTGGGCTACTCGGAGAAGTACGGCAAACTGTACGAACTCCACCCGCGAGCAGCGGCCAAACAACGCCGCGACATCGGGATGGTGTTTCAGCACTTCAACCTGTTCCCGCACCGCACCGCTCTCGAGAACATCATCGAAGCGCCGACGCAGGTGAAGCGCGTCAGTAAGAAGAAGGCTGTCGAACGAGCGAAGGACCTCCTCGATCAGGTCGGGTTGAGCGCCAAAGCCAACGCCTACCCGGCCCAGTTGTCGGGTGGTCAGCAGCAAAGAGTTGCCATCGCCCGCGCTCTCGCGATGGACCCGAAGCTCATGCTGTTCGACGAGCCGACGTCCGCGCTCGACCCCGAACTCGTCGGTGAAGTTCTCACTGTGATGAAGCAATTGGCCAAAGAAGGCATGACGATGGTGGTCGTCACCCACGAGATGGGTTTCGCCCGCGAGGTCGCAGATCAGTTGGTGTTCATGGACGGGGGAGTTGTGGTCGAGGCAGGCGAGCCCCGGGAACTCCTGGCCAATCCGCAGCACGATCGGACCAAGGCGTTCCTGTCGAAGCTGCTGTAGCCGTCAGGGTTTGACGGCGCTGAAAATTGCAGTGCCCGGAAAGAGTTGGCCGCGCAGGGGACTCCACTGTCCCCATTCGCGGTCCAACCACTCCGGCCATTCGGGCTCGATGATGTCGCGCACCTGAAGTCCGGCCGCGACGATCTCACGAACCCGGTCGCCGATGGTGCGGTGATGCTCGACGTAGGTGGGGACTCCGTTGTCATCGACCTCGACATACGGAGTGCGGTCGAAGTACGGGAGGGTCGCGGTCAAGCCCTTCGGCCCGGGATCGTCGGGGAAGATCCATCGGATCGGATGGTTGACGGCAAAGACCCACGATCCGCCGGGACGCAGAACCCGGGCGACTTCGTTCATCACTCGCTGCGAATCGGCAACGAACGGGACGGCGCCGAACGCGGAACAGACGATGTCGAAACTCTCGTCGGCAAACGGCAGGAGTTCCGCACTTGCCTGAATCAACGGGACTGCCGGTCCGCCGGCATTCATCGCGTCCTGCCCGCGGGCGAGCATCCCCATCGAGATGTCGAGACCGACGGCCCGAGCACCGTGTCCGGCGAGCCATCGGGCACACGGCGCCGAGCCGCAACCCACTTCCAATATGTCTTTGTCGACTATGTCGCCGAGTAAGTGGTGATCGCCCTCGTGCAGCCCTTCGGGGCACCAGACGAATTCACCTTCCGCGCTGTTCACGCCCAGAAACTCGCCGTGGGTTCGGTGGTAATCGTCGGCGTCGGCGTCCCACCACGCACGGCTGGCACGGTCGCTGGCACTGGAATCGACACGGACCCGGCCGACACCGCTGGTGCCGAGAATGGAATTGGCGGCAGCATGGCGCTCGTCAGACATGAACAACACAGTAGAACGGGCGATGCGGGCGCAGGGTACCCGGGTTTGCCCGGCAAGATAGCCGACGCGTAGTCTTACTCACGCGAGTGTCTGTCATCCGACCGATTGTCTATACGGGATCTTTACCAAGGTCTCGAATCAGTTGGACCGAGGGAGCTCGCGGTGCGCTTCCGTGGTGTGGAATGTGATCCGGTATTCGGTTGTTCGTTATTGATGCAGCTGGGTACTTCGATCTAGTACTTCACAAAAGTACTTCCAACATTTGTACGCCACAGTTGCGCATCTCGTCCGACAAAATCCATCAACCGACCACAACTCGTCCGGAGCAATTCAACATATGCCCTCCACAACCGTCACCTCGCCGCAGGTTGCCATTAACGACATTGGCTCCGCCGAGGACTTCCTCGCCGCCATCGATGCCACGATCAAGTACTTCAACGATGGTGACATCGTCGAAGGAACCATCGTCAAGGTCGACCGCGACGAGGTTCTGCTCGACATCGGTTACAAGACCGAAGGTGTCATCCCTTCTCGTGAGCTCTCCATCAAGCACGACGTCGACCCCAACGAGGTCGTCTCCGTGGGAGATGCGGTCGAGGCTCTCGTCCTCACCAAGGAGGACAAAGAAGGTCGACTGATCCTGTCGAAGAAGCGCGCTCAGTACGAGCGTGCCTGGGGCACCATCGAGGAGCTCAAGGAGAAGGACGAGGCCGTCAAGGGCACCGTCATCGAGGTCGTCAAGGGCGGCCTCATCCTTGACATCGGTCTTCGTGGCTTCCTCCCCGCTTCGCTCGTCGAAATGCGTCGCGTCCGCGACCTCCAGCCGTACGTCGGCAAGGAGATCGAGGCCAAGATCATCGAGCTCGACAAGAACCGCAACAACGTGGTCCTGTCGCGCCGCGCATGGCTCGAGCAGACTCAGTCCGAGGTTCGCAGCGAATTCCTGCACCAGCTCCAGAAGGGCCAGGTCCGCAAGGGCGTCGTGTCCTCCATCGTCAACTTCGGTGCATTCGTGGACCTGGGCGGCGTAGACGGTCTGGTTCACGTTTCCGAGCTGTCTTGGAAGCACATCGATCACCCGTCCGAGGTTGTCGAGGTCGGCACCGAGGTCACCGTCGAGGTTCTCGACGTCGACCTGGACCGCGAGCGCGTCTCCCTGTCGCTCAAGGCGACGCAGGAAGATCCGTGGCGTCAGTTCGCCCGCACGCACGCCATCGGCCAGATCGTGCCCGGCAAGGTCACGAAGCTGGTTCCGTTCGGTGCATTCGTGCGCGTCGAAGAGGGAATCGAAGGCCTCGTTCACATCTCGGAGCTCGCTGAGCGCCACGTCGAGGTTCCGGACCAGGTTGTCGGCGTCGGCGACGATGCACTCGTCAAGGTCATCGACATCGACCTCGAGCGTCGTCGTATCTCGCTGTCGCTGAAGCAGGCCAACGAGGATTACAACGCCGAGTTCGATCCGTCCAAGTACGGCATGGCCGACTCGTACGACGAGCAGGGCAACTACATCTTCCCCGAGGGCTTCGATCCCGAGACCAACGAATGGCTCGAGGGCTTCGACAAGCAGCGCGAAGAGTGGGAGAACCGCTACGCCGAGGCTGAGCGTCGCCACAAGATGCACACCACTCAGATGGAGAAGACCGCTGCAGACGAGGCCGCTGAGGCTGCCACCGCTGCTGCCGGCTACTCCTCGGAGACGGCTGCTGCAGACGATGCTGAGGCTCCGGCTGCTGCCGGCTCCGCTCCGGCAGAGTCCGCTGGCGGATCGCTTGCCAGCGATGCGCAGCTCGCCGCACTTCGCGAGAAGCTGTCGGGCAACGCATAAGGATTACCGCTTGATCTGATCAAGCGAGATCTGTGAAGAACCCCGTCCCTGCACTTGCAGGGGCGGGGTTCTTTCTAGGTCACGTATCACTGGCACGCGAAGAATTCAGTGAGTGAACGCAAAAATGACCGGCACCGAAGGGTTGCCGGTCATTTTTGTACGTCGTGAAGAGAACTCAGTTTGCGGGAGCAGGCACCCAGTAGGTGGCGGTCGCTTCGGCTGTGCGCTTACGCATCGATGCGAAGCTGTGTCGGCCTTGGCTCACGAGCATCGTGAACCACGTACGACGGTGCTCTGCCAGGGCAAAAGCAACTTCGGGAAACTCTATGCAGTGCACGCCGTTCGGCATTCCGAGGCGGTGCTGACCGTGATGGTCGCGATCTGCTCGCATGGCGTCCACTTTCTCGAGAAGGTGCAGGTACAGGTGCGTTCGCTAGAACATAACCGCACGGTCACCGAAATTGTGGTATTTGAGCCTCGAACGCCTCGGCGTGTTCGATCGGTAGGCGTGTCTCAATCTCTCGGGCGCGGAGATGAGAGACTGTCGAGTGTGTTGAGAGTAGGCCTCACTGGAGGCATCGGAGCCGGTAAGTCGACAGTGTCGAAAATCCTCAGCGAACTGGGAGCCGTCATCGTCGACGCCGACCTGATCGCCCGAGAAGTGGTCGAGCCCGGTACTCCTGGCCTGGCCGCTCTGGTCGATGCATTCGGCGACGGGATTCTGTCCGAGGACGGCAGCCTCAACCGCCCCGCGCTGGCCTCGTTGGCGTTTGCCGACGACACGTCACGCGGAACTCTCAATGGCATCCTCCATCCACTTATCGGTGCGCGGACGATGGAGCAGATCTCGTCTGCGCCGTCGGATGGAGTGCTCGTTCAAGACATTCCGCTGTTGGTCGAGGGTTCGATGGCGCCGGCGTTCAACCTGGTCGTCATCGTCTACGTCGACGAGGAGGAACGAGTTCGACGCTTGGTGGGCTCACGCGGTATGCCGGAATCCGACGCTCGTGCGCGCATCGCAGCGCAGGCACATGACGATCAGCGTCGTGCGGTTGCCGACGTGTGGCTCGACAACAGCGGAGAGCCGGGTTCACTCGACGACGTGGTCCGCGACCTGTGGGCGAATCGACTTGTACCTTTCGAGAAGAACCTCCGCGAGCGCACGGTAGTACGTGCACTGCCGGAGCTGGCTCCAGCTGACCCGTCGTGGCCGGCACAGGCCGAACGGATCATCGGCCGGTTGTCGCTGGCGTCCGGCGACCGCGCGCGCCGTATCGATCACATCGGATCGACCGCGGTGCCTGGTCTCGATGCCAAGGACGTGATCGACATTCAGATCACTGTCGAGCACCTCGGCGTTGCCGACGACCTCGCGGAAGATCTGGCCGCTGCCGGGTTCCCCCGGATCGAGCACATCGTCGCCGACGACCCGAAACCGTCGTACCTCGGTGGTGAAACTGATCCGGCGGTGTGGGCAAAGCGGATTCACGGCAGTGCCGATCCAGGGCGCCGCGCGAATATTCACATTCGGGTGGACGGTTGGCCCGGTCAGCAGTTCGCGATCCTCTTCCGCGACTGGCTTCGCGCCGATGCGTCGGCGCGTGCCGAGTATGCCGAACTCAAGGTCAAGGCAGCCGAGAGTGCCGCAGGCATCGACGACTACGCCGCTGCGATCGACGCCTACCTGGGAGTCAAGACGCCGTGGTTCGACGCCGCTTTCCACCGGGCGTGGGAGTGGGCCGAGAAATCAGGCTGGTCCCTCTAACCGCTCAGCGCCACGTGACCGGCATGCCCACCGAGGTGAGCCAGGCGTCGAGATAGTGACCGTGGGCGGCGATGCCGTCGATAGCACGGGCGGCGTTCAGCATCGCGCGCTCTGACGTCTTCGGGTCGAGAATCCCGGCGGTGTWCGCCTCGAGCAATTCGTCGACGTCGAGCAATTCGACGCTGCGTCCGGTCTGCACGATCAGGTCGAGGTAGTGGTCCTCGGAGGTCCAGACATGCTCGCCGCGGATGAAGTCGCCGATGTCGACATAGAAATCCCAGTCGCGGACATGCTCTGGTGTGAAGTGGAAAATCGATGCTCGAATTCCGAGTTCGGGAATGATCCAGGACTCCAGGTAGTGAAACCGGGGATGGTCGGCGTGGCGCGCCATGTACAGCCCCCACGGTTCTTCGCGGTAGTGCTCGACCGGGCGAACGAAACCCTTGGGATCGACGTTGGTGCGAGCTGCGATGTCGAAGGTTTCGACCTTCGGCCGGTGAATGTGGGGACGTTCCTCGCTCATGGTCGAAGAACCTACCGCCGAACTGCATTTTCGGCTGAACGCGGACGAGCAGGCATTGTGTCGGTGGGTGCGCCTACCCTGGTTTCATGGCGTTTGCTTCCGAACATCCCGTGGTCGCGCATTCCGAGTTTCGGCCGGTTGGTGACATCGAGCGCTCAGACGCGCGCTTCGAGGTCGTCAGCCCGTACGAACCGGCAGGCGATCAGCCGGCAGCTATCGCCGAGCTTGAAAAACGGATCAATGAGGGAGAGAAGGACGTTGTCCTCCTCGGTGCGACCGGTACCGGTAAGTCCGCGACAACAGCGTGGTTGATCGAAAAGCTGCAGCGCCCGGCTTTGGTGATGGCTCCGAACAAGACCTTGGCGGCTCAGCTCGCGAACGAGCTTCGGGAAATGCTTCCCAACAACGCGGTCGAGTACTTCGTCTCGTACTACGACTACTACCAACCCGAGGCGTACATCGCCCAGACGGACACTTACATCGAGAAGGATTCGTCGGTCAATGACGACGTCGAGCGGCTTCGCCACTCGGCAACGTCCAGCCTTCTGTCACGACGGGATGTGGTCGTGGTGGCCTCGGTGTCGTGCATCTACGGCCTCGGTACACCGCAGTCGTATCTCGATCGCTCGATTCAGCTCGACGTCGGTGTCGAGGTACCGCGCGATGCGTTCCTCCGTCTGCTCGTCGACGTTCAGTACAACCGCAACGACATGGCGTTCACGCGAGGTTCGTTCCGCGTGCGCGGCGACACGGTCGAGATCATTCCTTCCTACGAAGAGCTGGCGGTCCGCATCGAATTCTTCGGTGACGAGATCGAGGCGCTGTACTACCTACATCCACTGACCGGGGACATCGTTCGCCAGGTCGACACGGTTCGCATCTTCCCGGCGACGCACTACGTCGCCGGTCCTGAACGCATGGAGCGTGCAGCCAAGGACATCGAGGCGGAACTGGAAGAGCGGCTCGCGGAACTCGAGGGCAAGGGCAAGCTTCTCGAAGCTCAGCGTCTGCGCATGCGAACGCAGTACGACCTAGAGATGATCAAGCAGGTCGGATTCTGCTCCGGCATCGAGAACTACTCGCGCCACATCGACGGCCGTGGCCCCGGAACTGCCCCCGCAACTTTGATCGACTATTTCCCCGAAGATTTCCTACTGGTCATCGACGAGTCACATGTGACCGTTCCGCAGATCGGCGCCATGTACGAGGGTGATATGTCGCGCAAGCGCAACCTGGTCGAATTCGGATTCCGGCTACCGTCGGCAACCGATAACCGCCCTCTGACTTGGGAAGAATTCAGTAAGCGGATCGGTCAGACCGTCTACCTGTCGGCGACGCCCGGTAAGTACGAGTTGGGTCAGTCCGGCGGTGAGTTCGTCGAGCAGGTGATTCGCCCGACCGGATTGATCGATCCCGAGGTCATCGTCAAACCCACCAAGGGGCAGATCGACGATCTCGTTCACGAGATCCGCGAGCGTGCCGAACGTGACGAGCGTGTGCTGGTCACGACGTTGACCAAGAAGATGTCGGAAGACCTGACCGACTACCTTCTCGAACTCGGAATTCGCGTCCGGTATCTGCACTCGGATATCGATACACTCCGGCGAGTCGAGCTGCTCCGGCAGCTCCGCCTGGGTGAGTACGACGTGTTGGTCGGCATCAACCTCCTGCGTGAGGGACTCGACCTCCCCGAGGTGTCGCTGGTCGCGATCCTCGATGCCGACAAGGAAGGCTTCCTCCGTAGCTCCACCAGCCTCATTCAGACGATCGGTCGAGCGGCTCGAAATGTGTCCGGTCAAGTGCACATGTATGCGGACAAGATCACCGCATCCATGGCGCAGGCCATCGAGGAAACCGAGCGGCGGCGCGAGAAGCAGGTCGCCTACAACGAGAAGATGGGCGTCGACCCACAACCTCTACGCAAGAAGATCGCGGACATTCTCGATCAGGTGTACGAGGAGGCAGAGGACACTGCGGCGTCCGTGGACGTCGGTGGTTCGGGCCGCAATGCGACGCGTGGTCGGCGTGCGCAGGGTGAGGCCGGTCGTGCGGTCAGTGCCGGTGTGTACGAGGGGCGCGACACCAAATCGATGCCTCGGGCCGAATTGGCAGATCTGGTGAAGGAACTCACCGATCAGATGATGAACGCTGCACGCGATCTTCAGTTCGAGTTGGCTGGGCGATTGCGAGACGAAATCTCGGATTTGAAGAAGGAGCTCCGAGGGATGGACGCCGCGGGTCTCAAGTAGGTCGCCTCGCGTGGGTTCGTGCTCTCGACCGCTACGGTTTCAGGTATGGATGCACAGACTGCAGGCAAGACCGCGCGGACGCTCGAACTTCTCCACTCGTTGGCGTACTTCGTCCCGGAGACGGAGAAGGAGCTTGTCGGCGTCGGGTTGGAGCCCGGCCGAATGGTGTACTTCGCAGGGCGATCAGCACCGCTCGGCGCTCCACCGGCGACTGTCGTCACGGCCACCTTCTTCAACTTCAATCCCGAACTGATCGCCAGCGTCATCCCACGTGCCTGGGAATTGGCAAGGCCCACAGAGGTTGTCGCCGCGCGGTATCGGGCAATCGACGCGGCGTACGTCCGCCTGTTCGGTGCGGACGTGACAGGATCGGCAGACATGGCCGAGGCCGCCGAACTCGTGTCGATCGCGGCTCAGAACATCCCCGGAGTGGACGGCCGCCCCCTGTATGCGGGTTGGGCGTCGCTCGACTGGCCGACCGAACCGCACCTGCGTTTCTGGCACGCGCTGACACTGCTGCGTGAGTATCGCGGCGACGGCCACATTGCGGCTCTTCAGACCGCGGGATTGAACGGCCTGGACGCGTTGATCACGCACACCGCGACGGGAATCGGGTTTCAGCGCAAGTTCGCGCAGACTCGCCGCGGATGGTCGCAGGAACAGTGGGACGAGGCCGTCGAGAGTTTGAAGGACCGCGAACTGCTGGATCGTTCGTCCGGTGCACTGACCGAGGACGGGCAGGAACTGCGTGACGTCGTCGAAGACCTGACGGACGACCTCGCTTTGGCTCCGTGGGATGCGCTGGGTGAGGAGGGTGCCAAGCGGTTGCTGGAATTGGCGACGCCGTGGCGTACCGCCCTGGTCGAGCAGGAAGTTTTTCCGGCGGCGCTGTTCGGGCCCCGCTTCGGCAAACTTCGCTGAGTGGTCACCGCCGCACAAATGTGTCTGTGACGAAGAATCACATTCATTGTGGGCTTGTGGCGTGTACTGCAAATAACACTATCCGCGGCACAATCCCGCTAATGTCAGCGCAGCGGTTGTCGAGCGGGCGCAACAGCGTTGCGCCCGGTGCCGGCCGTACCGTCCGTCCCGTAACCATGGAGGAATGAATGAGTGCCTACCGGACCGTTGTCGTAGGAACCGATGGCTCCGAGTCGTCACTGAAGGCAGTCGACAGAGCTGCCGCCATTGCCAGTGGCTCGGACGCTCAGCTCGTCATCGCGTGTGCGTACTACCCGGCTGATCCCAAGGACGTGAGCGCTGCCGCTGATGCGTTGGGTAACGAGGCCTACCAGGTCACCGGTTCCGCTCCGACCTACGAGATCCTTCGCACCGCTCGTGAGCGCGCACATGCCCAGGGTGCCAAGGATGTTGTCGAGCGCGCTATCGTCGGCGCTCCCGTCGAATCGCTTCTCGCTTTGCTCGACGAGGTCAAGGGCGACTTGCTGGTCGTCGGAAATCGCGGATTGAACACACTGACCGGGCGTCTGCTCGGATCGGTGCCTTCCGATGCGGCGCGCAAGGCGACATCCGATGTCCTGATCGTGCACACCGTTCGCTGACCTACCGGCAGTAGTCGGCCTCGGCCGCATCGACGAACACTTCAGCCAGCTGATCGGCGCTGGGGGGCGTTGTCGATGCGGCCGAGTCGTTTCCGGTGGTGACCATCGGTTCGCTCGCGCCGTTCAGCGATACCGTCCGCAGATTCGCGATGATCATCGCTCGATCCGTGCCGGCCGCGAGCTGCTGGCAGACACCGTCACCGAGCGCCTGCAACATGTCGTCGGAAAAGGCTGGCTTGACCCCGGTAGATGCAAGCGCCGCCCGCAGCCGTTCTGCATCGTCTACCGGTTTTTCGGTCGGTGCGGCAGCAACGGCAGCGATGTCGTCGTTGCCTGCAGCAGCCGTTGAACTCGAATCATCCTCTGAACAACCGGCTGTCACCGCCGCAAGCATCCCGACACCGATCACCACGCGAGCGATCTTGCGGAAGGGTGCGGCGGAACTTGCGGGCAGGCCAAGCACGAGGGGTCATTCCTTCAGTCGTCGACACAAATTGGGGTGACACCACGATTCGTGGTGTCACGCACGAACCTACTCCGTGAGGCTCACGAATCGAAGGCCAACTCTGCTGCCGCGACGCCGTCGAGAACCGCGGGGAGCGACTCGACGTGAATGATGCCGAGCCTCTGGGTAGCGCGGGTCAACGCGACGTAGAGGTCGTTCATTCCGCGTGGTGACTCGTCGAGAATGTCGGCAGGTTCGACGATCAACACGGTGTCGAACTCGAGTCCCTTGACGTCCTTGACCGACAGGACACTTACGGTCTCACTCGCAATGCCCGCCAGATCGGCAACGACCTCGGAACCGGCGATCACTGCGGTGATACCGGGATGCGACTCGGACTCGATGCAACGGCGCACGGTCGATTCCAATTCTTCGGCCGTGGTCTTGAGTGCCCACGGCGCGAATCCGCTGTCGCGTACCGACCGGGGCACGGATTGCTCCGGGTCGATCTCTTCGAGCACACGGTGCGCGACATCCATGATCTCCGAGGGAGTTCGGTAGTTGACGGTCAGTTCGGTGAGCTTCCAGCGCTTGGCGACGTAAGGCTCGAGAATCTTCTGCCAGGACGAGGTTCCCGCGGGATCACCGGTCTGAGCTGTATCGCCGACCAACGTCATCCAGCGATTCGGTATGCGCCGCATCAGCATTCGCCACGCCATTTCGGAGAGCTCTTGGGCTTCGTCGACGATCACGTGACCGTAGGTCCAGGTTCGGTCGCCGGCAGCGCGTTCTGCCGTGGTCTGGCGCTGGCCCTGATCGTGGCGCTGGGCGAGTTGGCTGGCGTCGATCAAGTCGTACGCCATCAAGATCTCGGGGTCCATCTCGTCTTCGAGATCCTGTGGTGCAGAGCCGGTGAGGATGTCGAGGGCGCCCTGGGCGTCGGCGATCTGCGCGCGCCATTCACGTTGTGCGCGTTCGCGTTCGGCGGCATCGTCGACTCCGAGGATCTCGGCCAGTTCATCGAGTAGGGGAGCGTCTGCCGCACTGAAACCCGGTCCGACGCTCTGCAGAAGCTCGTCGCGTTGGGCGTCGTCGAGTTGCGGCGCTGCCTTGGCCAACCTTGCCGGAGAGGTCCACAGTTCCGCGAGGATTTGCTGCGGCGACAATTCAGGCCACAGCTTTCCGATGGCGGACATGATGTCCGCGTCCTCACGCATCTCGTCGCGAATGTCGGCGATGTCGTCGCGACTGAGGAGTGAGCCGCCGTCGATGAGGTTGCCGCCGATGAGTTCGGCCATCTGCAGTGCCAACGCCTCGATGACTGCTGCCACGAAGATCGGGCGCGCCAGGTTGTGTGGGCGACGCGACGACCGAGCACGTCCGCGAGCCTTCGTGACAGTCTTGCGATCCAGCTTCAAGTCGTACGTGTCGAATCGAAGGGTGATCGGCTTCGACGGGACTTCCTGCCGATCCCGGACGGCGTTCTTGAGTACGTCGAGGATCGCGAGGGAACCCTTGATCTCACCGGCGGCGAGGGAATCCGTACGAGTCGCACGCACTCCGGGGTACAGGTCCCCGATCGTCGAGAGCAGAACTCCGGTCTCACCGAGTGAAGGAAGGACCTGGCTGATGTAGTCGAGGAACGTCGCGTTCGGCCCGATGATGAGAACACCGGCTTTGGCCAGTTGCTGGCGGTAGGTGTAGAGCAGGAACGCGGCACGGTGAAGGGCGACTGCGGTTTTGCCGGTACCCGGACCGCCCTGGACCACCAGAACGCTTTTGTGCTCGGAGCGGATGATGGCATCCTGCTCACTCTGAATGGTCTCGACGATGTCGTTCATCTGACCCGTACGCGCTGCGTTCAGAGCGTCCAGGAGTGCGCTCTCACCGGCGACGCCACCGGCTTCGGTCACCACGCCGGCGGCTCGGGCAGCGTCGAGGTCCAGGTATTCGTCGTTGATTCCGGTGACTGTTCGGCTCCGACTGCGGATATGGCGTCGTCGCTTGACGCCCTCAGGTGCCGCGGGCGTCGCCAGATAGAACGGGCGTGCCATCGGAGCTCGCCAGTCGAGCAGTAGCGTTTCGTAGTCGTTGTCGGTGTCCAGAATTCCGAGTCGGCCGACGTAGCGTCGCTCGTCGTCGAAGTCGATGCGTCCGAAACACATTCCGTTCTCGGCTGCGTCGTACTTGGCGAGATCCTCGGTGTACATGGCATTGAAGGATTCGCGTTCACTGCGTGCTTGCGGGGTTCCGCCGGTCTCGAGGAGGACCGTGCTCAAGCGAGTTTGGGCATACTTTCGAAGATCGTCGAGACGGGAGTACAACATCGTCACGTACTGCTGCTCGAGCTCTTGCTCGTTCAGTGACGGGTCCGCGTCGGGCAAAGGATCTCCTAGGCTTGATGAGAAATTCACGCGCTGCAAAAGCGCCAAGACAGTCTAGTTCCCCCAGATGAACTGCCGCATAGATACAGGTCAGGCCACCCGAAGGTGGCCTGACCGTGTTTTCGGTGCACTCAGTGCGTCAATTCGTCCTTCTTGGCGCGAGCCTTTTCGAGCGCCTTCTCGGCGCGCTTTCGGGCACGCTTACCCAGCACCTCGGTCTGCTCCGACGCCGTTTCGGCCCACTCGTTGCTCTTTTCGAGCGCGAGTTCGGCGAACTCGGAGCTGCGCTTGCTCGCCAGCTCTGCCAGTTCGGCGCTGCGCTCGCGTGCGGTCTCGGCCAGTTCGGAGCCGCGCTTCTGCGCGACTTCGAGGATGTCCGGGCCGCGTTCTTTGGCGATCTCTCCGAATTCAGCGGCACGCTTGCTCGCGATCTCCGCGAACTCGGAGCTGCGCTCCTTGGCAAGTTCGAGCCAATCCGTGCCGTGCGCCTTCGCGGTTTCGGCAAGTTCGGAACCGCGTTCGGACGCCACCGACAGAGCGTGTTCGACGCGATCGCTCGTGTGATCGGTCTGCGATGCGACCAACGGAAGTGCCGCGGCGATAGACGCCTGAGCCTTCTTCGCGGCGCGGCGGCCACGCCAGCCGAGCGACGGCTTGCCCTCTGTGTCGACGGACGCGATCATCAGTCCGCCGAGCAGGCTGACGTTCTTGATGAAGTTGGTCCGCTGCATCGCTCGCAGTGACGGATCGGTTTCGTTCCAGAAGTCGTGACCGGCAAGCGTGGTCGGTACCAGGCTCCCCGCGAGGACCAACGACGCGAGACGCGGCGCCTTGCCGGTGGCCAGCAGGGCGCCGCCACCGATCTGGACGGCGGCGTTGATCTTGACGAGTGTTTCCGGATCAGCAGGCACCTTCTGCGTCACTGCTCCTGGCAGCGTCTCGACGGATTTGTCGATCAGCGGTGACGCTTTGGCTGCTCGCTGAGTGGGGTTGCGCAAAGCATCGATTCCCCCGGCGATGAAGATCGTGGAAAGCAGTGGACGAGCAATTCGACGTACCAGCATGTTTCAAGCCTCCCGATGTAGGTTCGTTTTCCACCCTAGCGATCTCACAAGGAATTGGTCCGGTTCGGCGATCCCGCGACGCCTGACCCGGTTGACGGATTCCTGGTCGCCGAAGCGCGCTGTACTGCGTCGATGACTTCTCCACCGATCCGGACACGCCGTTCTGAAGTATCCGTTACCGCGTATCCGCATACGGCGTGTTCGAAGGTGTCACACAATGCACACCGATCAACCACCATGGTGCGGTGACCACGAAGGTATCGCTGAGCCGACGCCGTCCGTGGTCTTCGATTTGGGTGCGGTGCCAGCTGCGACTCCAGGGGCGTGGGCCGCTCGAGTTGATGCGATAAACGCCGAAGCGTTGCGCTGTTTTGTCATCGATTGGAACGACGATCCCAACTTTGTCGTCCTGGACTGGCAGCATCCGGGCTACACCTTCGACGCGGAGGCGCATGCTGCCGCGAAAGAGTTGGCGGAGTGGCGTGTCCCGATCTATCCGAACGGCGACTACTACATATTCAGTCGAGACGACTTCACGGAAGGGACCTTCGGCCATCCGTGGGACGCACGCTGTGTGTGTTCGGGGAACGGATGGTCGAAGGACTCGGCCGGACTCTGTCGACCTGGCTTCCGCGACTTCGCGTCGACGGTGAACAGGTCGATAGTCAGGAAGTCGGTTAGCGGGGTCCAGTACGGAACAGGTGAAACGTCACCAACCGCGCTCGCGCCATTCCGCCAGGTGCGGGCGCTCGGTACCCAGCGTCGTGTCCTTGCCGTGCCCGGGGTAGACGACAGTCGCGTCGGCGTACCTTCCGAACAGCTTGTTTTCCACATCGTCGAGCAGGGAAGTGAACTTCTCGGGGTCGGCGGTCTTGCCTACGCCGCCGGGGAAGAGTGAGTCCCCGGTGAAGAGGTGAACCTGCCCGTTCGGTTCGGTCAGAGCCAACGCAATGGAACCGGGCGTGTGGCCGGACAGGTGGATGACGTCGAGGCTCAGATTGCCTACTGTCACCTTGTCGCCGTCTTCGAGGAGTACGTCCGGGGTGACGGGAAGGACCTCCGCGTCGAGAGGGTGAGCGGCGGTCGGCACCTTGGTGGCAGCGTGGACGTCCTGCAGAGCCAACCAGTGATCACCGTGTTGGTGGGTGGTGACGATGGAATCGAAAACAGGTGCTTCCTGTTCGATGAGCGCAATGATCTTCTCGGCCTCGTTGGCCGCATCGATCAGGAGAGATTTCCCGGTCGCGGAACAGACGACGAGGTAAGTGTTGTTGTCCATGGGGCCGACCGACATCTTCGTGATGACGGCACCGTCGACTGTGCGCCGCTGAGGGGCAGAATCGGGGGAGACCTGACCGGTGTAGGAGTCGTCGATCACGATGGGCTGATTCGTCATGAAACGCAGGCTACCTTCGAATAGGGGCAGGTAGAGCGATGGGCTCGCCTGGTGAGAAAAACGTGTCGGTGGCTCGGCCTACGATGACGATCGCTCGAGGACTCGCGTTTGCGAGGCCACTCGAGACTTCTCCGGGGGGACGGCCCCGGACGATTGACAATGAAGGGAATTGGTGTGGCGGATCGCCTGATCGTGCGGGGTGCGCGTGAGCACAATCTGCGAGGAGTCGATCTCGACCTCCCGCGAGACAGCCTGATCGTCTTCACCGGGTTGTCCGGCTCCGGCAAGTCCAGCCTCGCGTTCGACACGATCTTCGCCGAAGGGCAGCGCCGTTACGTCGAGTCACTCTCGGCGTACGCGCGTCAGTTCCTCGGTCAGATGGACAAGCCCGATGTCGATTTCATCGAGGGATTGTCGCCGGCGGTGTCCATCGACCAGAAGTCGACCAACCGCAACCCCCGTTCGACAGTGGGCACGATCACCGAGGTCTACGACTACCTCCGGCTCCTTTATGCCCGCGCAGGTTCGGCGCACTGCCCGGTCTGTGGTGAGAAGATCGCACGTCAGACCCCGCAGCAGATCGTCGACCAGGTGCTCGAGATGGAGGAGGGCCTCAAGTTCCAGGTCCTCGCACCAGTGGTCCGTACTCGTAAGGGCGAGTTCGTCGATCTCTTCGATCAGCTCAACACCCAGGGCTACTCGCGTGTGCGCGTCGACGGAGTCGTCCATTCGCTGGCCGATCCGCCGAAGCTCAAGAAGCAGGAAAAGCACGACATCGAAGTAGTGGTCGACCGATTGCAGGTCAAGGCGAGCTCGAAGCAGCGCCTGACCGACTCGGTCGAGACCGCACTTCGATTGGCCGAAGGCATCGTGGTCCTCGACTTCGTCGACCGCGAGGAAAATGCACCTGATCGCGAGCGTCGTTTCTCCGAGAAACTGGCCTGCCCGAATGGCCACGCACTCGCGATCGACGATCTCGAACCGCGCTCGTTCTCCTTCAACTCGCCCTACGGCGCCTGCCCGGAATGCACCGGCCTCGGTATCCGCAAGGAGGTCGACCCGGATCTGGTGGTTCCCGATCCTGACCTGAGTCTCGAAGACGGTGCAATCGCGCCGTGGTCGATGGGCCAGAGTTCCGAGTACTTCGGACGGTTGCTGTCCGGCCTCGGCGACATTCTCGGATTCGACATGAAGACGCCGTGGAACAAGTTGCCGGCGAAGGCCCGCAAAGCGATCCTCGAAGGCAGTGAGGAGCAGGTTCACGTCCGGTACAAGAATCGGTACGGCCGTACCCGTTCTTACTACGCGGAGTTCGAAGGTGTGATGCCGTTCTTGCACCGCCGGCTCGAACAGACCGAATCCGATCAGATGAAGGAACGCTACGACGGGTACATGCGCGACACCCCGTGCCCGGCGTGTGGTGGTGCTCGCCTGCGCCCCGAAATCCTGTCGGTAACTATCGCGGCGGGAGACTTCGGCAGTAAGTCCATCGCCGAGGTCTGTGAACTGTCGATCTCCGATTGCGCGGATTTCCTGAACAGCCTCACTCTCGGCTCGCGTGAAGAGGCCATCGCGGGTCAGGTCCTCAAGGAAGTTCAGGCGCGCCTCGGCTTCCTGCTCGACGTCGGCCTGGAATACCTTTCCCTCTCGCGAGCCGCGGGCACGTTGTCCGGTGGCGAAGCCCAGCGAATTCGCTTGGCAACACAGATCGGATCCGGACTGGTCGGCGTGCTTTACGTACTCGACGAGCCGTCCATCGGGCTGCACCAGCGCGACAACCGGCGACTGATCGAAACCCTGACGCGCCTGCGCGACCTCGGCAACACGCTGATCGTCGTCGAACACGACGAAGACACGATCCGTACATCCGACTGGGTGGTCGACATCGGACCGTACGCCGGCGAGCACGGCGGCAAGGTCGTCCACAGCGGACCGTACGAAGAACTGCTGACGTGTGAAGAGTCTTTGACCGGGGCCTACCTGTCGGGTCGCAGCTTCATCGAGGTTCCGGCCATTCGTCGGCCGGTGGATCGCAAACGCCAGGTCACGGTCGTCGGAGCTCGCGAGCACAATCTCGACGGCATCGACGTAAGTTTCCCGCTGGGTGTTCTCACCGCTGTCACCGGTGTCTCCGGTTCGGGCAAGTCGACGTTGGTCAACGACATTCTCGCGACCGTCATGGCGAACAAGCTCAACGGTGCACGCCAGGTGCCTGGCCGTCACACACGAATCAACGGTCTCGATCAGCTGGACAAGCTCGTGCAGGTCGATCAGTCTCCGATCGGCCGGACTCCGCGATCGAATGCGGCGACGTACACCGGTGTGTTCGACAAGATCCGAACCCTGTTCGCGGCCACCACGGAAGCGAAAGTCCGCGGTTACCAGCCCGGCCGATTCTCGTTCAATGTCAAGGGTGGACGCTGCGAAGCGTGCTCCGGCGACGGAACCTTGAAGATCGAGATGAACTTCCTGCCGGACGTGTACGTGCCCTGCGAGGTATGCCACGGCGCTCGGTACAACCGCGAAACGCTCGAGGTCCACTACAAGGGCAAGTCGATCGCCGAGGTACTCGACATGCCCATCGAGGAAGCCGCCGAGTTCTTCCAGCCGGTCACCTCTATTCACCGGTACCTCAAGACGCTGGTCGACGTCGGACTGGGCTATGTCCGACTGGGTCAGCCGGCACCGACCCTGTCCGGTGGTGAGGCGCAGCGCGTCAAGCTGGCCGCCGAGTTGCAGAAGCGGTCCACCGGTCGCACGGTGTACATCCTCGACGAGCCCACCACGGGTCTGCATTTCGAGGACATCCGCAAGCTCCTGATCGTGATCAACGGTCTGGTCGACAAGGGCAACAGCGTGATCGTGATCGAGCACAACCTCGACGTGATCAAGACGTCGGACTGGGTCGTCGACATGGGGCCCGAAGGTGGATCCGGCGGCGGAACCGTTGTGGCGCAAGGTACCCCGGAGGACGTTGCCGCGGTCCCCGAGAGCTACACGGGCAAGTTCCTCAGTGAGGTTCTCACCGCACAGCACGCGCCCGCCAAGGCCAAGCCGATCACCAAGAAGCGTGCAACGAAGGCAGTTGCCGCAAAGAAGGCGGCGCCACGGAAGAAAGCTGCTTCCGTGAGCTAGTAGAAGGTGAGCAAGTAGAAGTCGGTCAGTGATGCCGGGTCGGAATCCGATCCGGCATCACTGCTTTGTCGATCAGGAAGCGGCGGCCTCGAGGATCACCTGGGCGACGTCTTCGGGGCGCGACCACATCGGCCAATGACCGGTCGGGAGGTCGACGTACGTCACGGGGAGTTTCGCCAGTTCTGCGGCCATCGGATGACCTCCGTCGGCCATCTGGGCAATCACCGCGGACGGGAACGTGCTGCAAACGACGGTTGACGGCACCTGGTAGCGCTTTTCGTTCGTCAGGACAATCGGCTCACGCGCCGGCCCGGCCGGTTCGGGGACGGCGTTGGCGCGAAACGCCTCGAGAGCCTTCTCGTCGAGTCCTTCGAGGCTGCTGCCGTCTGCTTCAAGTTCTGCCCACGTCGGCAGCGGTATCTCGACGACGTCAGCGGCCAGATCCGGTCGCAGCGCCGCGCCGTCGGGCATGGGACCTGAATCGACGTAGACGATCCGCGCGACCCGATCCGGGATGCGATCGGTTACCGCGTATCCCACCGGGCCGGCGCCGCTGTGCACGACCAGGACCGTACGTTCGTCTGAATCCGATACAGCGTCGATGACTGCGCGGACGTGGGCGTCGAAGGTGACCGCTGATCTATCTGCATCGACGGCGTCGAGTCCGGGCAGCGTCAGGCTGGTCACGCGGGTGGTGTCGGAGCGCTCGAGGTGGGGGAGGACTGCGTCCCAAGCCCATGAGCCGAGCCAGAATCCGGGAACAAGAACGATGTGAGTTTTCATGGACTCACTGTGCAATCAGGTTGGTGACAACAGAGTGTCACCAATTATGTCACTGTTTGGTATCGAAATCTGCGACACTGGTGAACGTGAATCGAGCTGCGAGATTGCACGCTCTCGTCGAAGAGCTTCGGCGACAGGGCGATCGAGGGGCTACGTGTTCCCGATTGTCCGAGGAATTCGGTGTCACCACCCGGACGATCAAGCGGGATATCGAGACTCTGATGATGTCGGGCGCGGCGATCGAGGCGCGCTCGGGCCCCGGGGGTGGATACCGACTCGTAGGTCGCGCCACGCTACCGCCGGTCAATTTCACTGTTCCGCAAGCAGTTTCAATCGCGTTGGCCTTGACGGCGGCCGGTGACGCCCCGTTTGCGCCGGACGGACGAGCAGCTCTGGCGAAACTGCTCGACGTGATGGACGAGGAGAGTCGTCGTAAGGTCGCCGAACTCGGTGGCCGTGTGTGGATTCGCGGCGACGGCGGGGTAGTAGCGGATTCGCGCACGAACCGGCGGGCCGTCGAGCAGGGGCTCGAACAGAGTCGCGTCGTGTCGTTGCACTACGTGGATGGGGACGGTGCGGAGACGGTGCGGGCAGTTGAGCCGCACATTCTGGCGCAGGACCGTGGGCAGTGGTTTCTCATCGGCTGGTGTCGCCAGCGCGACGCGGTGCGGTGGTTTCGACTCGATCGAATGCGTCGGGCCACGCTCACGAACGATCACTTCACACCACGGGATTCGACCCTGTTCGGCCAACCGCCCGAAGACGCTCGGCCTGTAGCCCCACGAAGGTGACCTGTTCAGTCGATCATGTTGCGGGCTGCGGCAACGGAATCCGCGATCAGTTCGGTCAGGACTGCCATGTCGACGTCGCTCAGCCGTTTGACGTACAGGCAGCCCTTGCCGATCTTGTGCTTGCCGAGGCGCGCCAGTGTGTCGGTGTAGTCGTCGAAGTTCAGCGACAAATACAACGTGAGCGCGGTGGCCCTGGGGGAGAACCCGATCAGTGGGGTGTCACCTTCGTGGCCACTCGCATACCGGTAGTGCCGTGCCCCGAAACCGATGATGCTCGAGCCCCACATGACGGCAGGCTCGCCGGTCGCGGCCGACAGCAAGGAGATCAACTCCACGCTGTCGGCACGCTTGCGGTCGTCGACGCGTGAAATGAATGCGTCGACGTCCTCGGGCGTCGGTTGAGTCTTGTTGGCGGTTGCCAACTCAGTAGACCGGACCGGTGAACTTCTCGCCCGGTCCCTTTCCTGGCTCGTCCGGGTGCGAGGAGGCCTCACGGAATGCGCGCTGCAGGGCTTGAAGGCCTTCACGGATGGGTCCGGCGTGGGGGCCGAGGTATTCGACCGACGCAGTCACGAGTCCGGCAAGCGCCGTGATGACTCGACGAGCTTCGTCGAGGTCCAGATAGGGACTGGAAGACGGATCGGCGTCGGAGAGGCCGAGTTTTTCGGCAGCCGAACTCATCAGCATCACTGCGGCGCGGCTGATGACCTCGACCGCGGGAACTTCGGAGAGTTCGCGGACGTCGGGGTTCGCGCCGTCGGTGTTCTGATCTGCCTCGAAGTTCTCACTCATGGTTGTAAGGATTCCATCAGGCTGTGGTCGTGTTGAATCGGGCCTCTCCCGGCAGCACTGGGAGCGGCACCGATTTCTTTCATCTGTGGCGACCTGTTACTCTTGTTGCAACGACCGCCTCCGACTTGTTCGGGGGCAGCAAGTGGAGTCCGACTCCCACCTCTGCGCGGCAGGTAAAACTGCGGTTCAGTGGTTCCGGTCACCTGTTATCGGAGATCAATTCTTCGTCAGGTTCCTCGCTCAGTCGAGGAGATAGGTTTCGGCGTGAGCTGGATCTTATGTGATCGGTCGACATCGGGCCCCGCGGATGAGCAATCATCACAGCGGGGCTTTTTTGTTGGGGTGCGGGCGGTACGGGCTGCGTGCGGTCATGAAGACCGCACCGTTCAACCTAGGAGGCCCCATCAGCACTGAGACCCGCATCAACGATCGTATCCGCGTTCCCGAGGTTCGTTTGGTCGGACCTGGCGGGGAACAGGTAGGCATCGTGCGTGTTGAAGATGCACTCCGCTTGGCCCTTGAGGCCGACCTCGACCTGGTCGAGGTAGCTCCTGATGCCCGTCCACCGGTCTGCAAGATCATGGACTACGGCAAGTTCAAGTACGAGGCTGCACAGAAGGCACGTGAGTCACGTAAGAACCAGCAGCTGACGGTCATCAAGGAGCAGAAGCTCCGACCCAAGATCGACGACCACGACTACGAGACCAAGAAGCGCAACGTCGTTCGCTTCCTCGAAGCCGGTTCCAAGGTCAAGGTCACGATCATGTTCCGCGGACGTGAGCAGTCACGCCCCGAACTCGGCTACCGCCTTCTGCAGCGTCTGGGAGCAGACGTCGCAGATCTCGGATTCGTCGAAACCTCGGCAAAGCAGGACGGCCGAAACATGACGATGGTCCTGGCACCGCACAAGGGCGCCAAGACTCGCGTCAAGGCGCAGGAGAGCGCTCAGGCGCCAGTGGCTCAGGCTGCTCCGCGTCCGGCTCCGGCCGCACCGGCTTCCAGTGAAGCAGCTCCGGAAGCACCGGCGACCGGCGATGCCGCTCCCGAGGCTCCGGCCAGCTAGTCGATTTCCCAAGATCCACCACGTAACAAGAACTGAGGACTCCATGCCCAAGATGAAGAGCCACAGCGGCGCCTCGAAGCGATTCAAGGTGTCCGGCAGCGGAAAGCTCATGCGCCAGAAGGCCGGCCGTCGCCACCTTCTCGAGCACAAGTCCAGCAGGGTTACCCGTCGTCTCGACGGTGTCGCTGTTGTCAGCCCTGACGACGCTCCGCGCATCAAGCGCATGCTCGGCATCTGAGTCGCCCCCTTACTGACCACCCGGGGCCGTACTTTCAGCCCCTAGATTGACAGGATTTTTCAAGTGGCACGCGTAAAGAGGGCGGTCAACGCCCAGAAGAAGCGTCGTTCAATTCTTGCTGCATCCAGCGGCTACCGTGGACAGCGTTCGCGTCTGTACACCAAGGCCAAGGAGCAGCAGCTCCACTCGCTCACCTACGCGTACCGCGACCGTCGTGCGCGCAAGGGCGAGTTCCGCAAGCTGTGGATCACGCGTATCAACGCTGCAGCTCGCGCAAACGACATCACGTACAACCGCCTCATCCAGGGCCTGCGTCTGGCAGAGGTCGAGGTCGACCGCAAGATCCTGGCCGAGCTCGCTGTCTCCGATGCCGAGGCCTTTGCCGGCCTGGTCGCACTCGCGAAGGCCGCTCTGCCGGCTGACGTGAACGCTCCTGCCGGAGAAGCAGCCTGATTCACGCATCACAGCAACGGCCCGTGGACCCGCTCACCGAGCGGACTCCGCGGGTCGTTTCTGCTGTCAAGCTCCTGCGCACAGCAGAACGACGCAAAGCAGGACGTTTCCTCGTCGAGGGCGAGAACTCGGTCACCGAACTGTTGAACGGTGCACTGTCGAACGGCGAGGCCCGCCCGGTACACGACCTCTTCTACACCGAGGACGCAGCCGAGCGCTATCAGCACGTCATCGATCGGGCGCTGACCGCTGGAGTTCGTGTTGCTCTTGTGACCGATCGAGCAATCAAAGCACTGAGCGATACCGTCACGCCGCCCGGTCTCGTTGCCGTCAGCGATCTACTGGATGTACCGCTGAGCGCAGCCGTCCATCAGGAGACCCGCCTGCTCGCAGTGCCGGTCGAGGTCAACGAACCAGGTAACGCGGGCACCGTCATTCGCATCGCCGACGCAGTGGGTGCCGATGCGGCAATCCTCGCCGGTGACAGCGTCGATCCGCACAACGGCAAGGTCGTTCGTTCGTCGGCGGGCAGCCTCTTTCACCTGCCAGTCGTCCGCGATCGAGACACGGTGTCGGTGATCGAGCAGATTCGCGCAGCCGGCATTCAGATTCTCGCGACTGCAGCTGACGGCGAGGTCGATCTCGACGAGGCCGACGAGTTGCTGAGCAAGCCGACGGCCTGGCTGTTCGGTAACGAAGCTCACGGTCTCGATCCGGCGATCGCCGCACAGGCTGATCATCGGGTCAGGATTCCGATCCATGGCCGCGCCGAAAGCTTGAACCTCGCGACAGCGGCGGCAATTTGCCTGTACGCAAGCGCGCGGGTGCAAAATCGCGCCACCGATCACGGCTGAAAACGCACGCGAAGACCTCACGGAATCCCATTTGCGGAAGCCTGAGACAATACAAGAGCAGAGACAATGCTCGAGCGAGTTCGAATGCTCGCTCGCAGTACAAGAAGTAAGCAGTACAAGAAGCACGCAGTACGAGAAGTAAACCGAGAAGCGACAGGAGCGTCACAGCCGTGGCCAAAAATGAGGGCGCGACACCGCCGGAGGTCGACGCGAGTGTACTCACCGAAGAGGCGTTGACCGCTGCGGCTGAGAACGCCGAGAAGGCGCTGGCGGACGCCGCTGACCTGGACGCGCTGGCGCACGTCAAGGTGGAGCACCTGGGGGACAAGTCCCCGATCGCCCTCGCGCGCCGGGGACTCGGCAGCCTTCCGGGCAAGGAAAAGGCGGACGCCGGTAAGCGCGTCAACATCTTCCGCACTCGGATCAACAACGCGTACGACGCTCGTCGTGAGGTCCTCCTCGCCGAGCGTGACGCCGCGGTGTTGGTTGCCGAGGCAATCGACGTCACTCTGCCCTCCGATCGCCACCCCGTCGGGGCGCGTCACCCGATCAGCCTGATTTCCGAGCAGGTCGCCGACGTATTCGTCGCGATGGGTTGGGAAGTTGCCGAGGGTCCGGAGGTGGAGACCGAGCACTTCAACTTCGACGCACTCAACTTCTTGCCGGATCACCCTGCGCGCACGATGCAGGACACCTTCCACCTGGCACCCGAGAACTCGCGCCAGGTGCTGCGTACCCACACCTCGCCGGTGCAGGTCCGCACCATGCTCTCGCGTGAGGTGCCGATCTACGTGGTGTGCCCGGGCCGCACGTTCCGCACCGATGAACTCGATGCGACCCACACGCCTGTCTTCTCGCAGGTCGAAGGCCTGGCCGTCGACAAGGGCCTGACCATGGCCAACCTGCGCGGGACTCTCGACGCGTTCGCTCGTGCCCTTTTCGGCCCCGAGACGCGTACCCGTATGCGCCCCAACTACTTCCCGTTCACGGAACCGTCGGCCGAGGTCGACGTCTGGTTCGCGAACAAGAAGGGCGGCGCAGGCTGGGTCGAGTGGGGCGGCTGCGGCATGGTCAACCCGAACGTTCTGCGCGCCAGCGGTATCGATCCCGACGAGTACTCGGGTTTCGCATTCGGCATGGGCCTCGAGCGGACCCTGCAGTTCCGCAACGGTATCCCGGACATGCGCGACATCGTCGAAGGTGACGTGCGTTTCACGCTGCCCTTCGGTGTCGCAGGCTGACCGATCCGGTCCGCGGAACCTTCACAAAGACTTATCGACAAACGAGAGAGCTGAGCAGACGTGCGAGTAGCGCAATCCTGGCTGACCGAGATCCTGCAGCGGGCAACTCCGGACTGGGAGGTGACCCCGGAAGAGTTGGACGCCGGGTTCGTCCGGGTGGGACTCGAAGTCGAGGAACTCGACACACTCGAGGCGATCGACGGCCCGTTGGTCGTCGGCAAGGTCGTCTCCATCACCGAACTGACCGAGTTCAAGAAGCCGATCCGCTTCTGCCAGGTCGAGGTCGGCGAACCCGAGCCTCGCGGCATCGTCTGTGGCGCGCGCAATTTCAACGAGGGTGACCTCGTCGTCGTTGCGCTGCCCGGCGCGGTGCTGCCCGGCGGATTCGAAATCGCCACTCGCAAGACGTACGGCCAGGTGTCCGACGGCATGATCTGCTCCGTCTCGGAACTCGGTATCGGCAAAGACCATTCGGGCATCTTGGTGCTCGAGCCTGGTACCGCCGAACCCGGCGCCGACGGCAACGAGTTGCTCGGTCTCGGTGACACGATCATCGAACTGAACATCACCCCGGACCGTGGCTACTGCTTCTCGGTCCGCGGTCTCACGCGAGAGCTCGCGTGCGGCTTCGATCTCGAATATGCCGATCCCGCTTCGGTTCCCGCGCACCCGGCTGAGGGTGAAGCCTGGCCGGTGCGCCTCGAACCGGAGTCCAAGGCTTCGCGTTTCGTGATGCGGAAGATCACGGGTATTGATCCGCAGGCAGTGAGCCCGTGGTGGCTGCAGCGTCGACTTCTGCTCTCGGGTGTTCGCCCGATCTCGCCGGCCGTCGACGTCACCAACTACGTGATGCTCGAACTCGGCCAGCCTCTGCACGCGTTCGATGCGACCTCGGTGCAGGGCGACCTGGTGGTCCGTCGCGCCAAGGCGGGGGAGAAGCTGACGACGCTCGACGACGTCGAACGCACGCTCGATCCCGAAGACGTTGTCATCGCCGACGATTCCGGAGTCATCTCGCTGGCTGCCGTCATGGGCGGCGCAACCACCGAGGTGGGAACGGCAACGACGGACATCCTCCTCGAAGGAGCTACTTGGGATCCGCTCGCAGTCTTCAAGACGGCGCGCCGGCACAAGCTGCCGAGTGAGGCGAGTAAGCGTTTCGAGCGCGTCGTCGATCCGGCGATTCCGCTCGCGGCCGTCGACCGCGCAGCCGCTCTGCTGGTCGAGATTGCCGGCGGACGGATCGAGCCGGTCCTGACCGACGTGGGGGATGTTGCCCCTCGCGCTGCCATTCGCATGGATATCGACCTGCCCGATCGTGTCGCCGGAGTCACGTACCCCAACGGCACCGGAGCTCGCCGCCTCACCCAGGTTGGCTGCAACGTCGAGGTCGGCGTCAGCGAAGAGGGACACGGCCAGTTGGTCGCGACGCCGCCGTCGTGGCGTCCGGACCTGGTGCAGCCTGCGGACCTCGTCGAGGAAGTTCTTCGCCTCGAAGGTCTCGAGCAGATCCCGTCGGTGCTTCCCGCCGCTCCGGCCGGACGCGGATTGACTCCGTCGCAGCGGCGTAAGCGCACGGTGTCGAAGGCCGTGGCTCACGCCGGTTACGTCGAGGTACTTCCTCCGGTCTTCCTGCCCACCAACGTCTTCGACGTCTGGGGCCTCGACGCGGATGATCCGCGCCGCAACACCAGCAAGGTCCTCAACCCGCTCGAAGCCGATCGTCCGGAGTTGGCGACCACGCTGCTCCCGGGTCTGCTGGAGATCCTGGCTCGCAACGCTTCTCGCGGTCAGCGTGATCTTTCGCTGTACGGCATCGCGCAGGTTGTCCTGCCGGGCCCCGATACCAAGCCGGTGGATGCATTGCCGGTGGATCGTCGCCCGACGGACGAGCAGATCGCGAACCTGATCGCGTCGTTGCCGGCTCAGCCCGTGCACATCGCTGCAGTGTTGAGTGGTTTGCGTGAGCCGAGCGGCCCCTGGGGTCCTGGCCGTCAGGCCGAGGCTTCGGACACTTTTGCAGCAGTGCGGGTCATTGCAGCTGCAGCAGGCGTCGAGGTGGAACTGCGTGCGGCGCAGTACCTGCCGTGGCATCCCGGCCGTTGCGCCGAGGTTGTCGTTGACGGCAACGTAGTCGGTCATGCGGGCGAACTGCATCCGGCTGTTCTCGAGCGTGCGGGATTGCCTGCGCGCACTTGTGCACTGGAGATCGACCTCGACGCTTTGCCGTTGGTCGAGAACCTGCCGGCGCCGCGCATTTCGCCCTTCCCCGCAGTGCTCCAGGACGTGGCGGTTGTTGTCGATCGCGATATTCCTGCGGCGAAGGTCCAGGAAGCTCTGCGTTCCGGCGGCGGCGAACTTCTCGAAGACATTCGCCTCTTCGACGTCTTCGAGGGCGAGCAGGTCGGTGAAGGCCGCAAGTCGCTCGCGTTCGCGTTGCGATTCCGTGGTGTCGACCGGACACTGACCGAGGACGAGGCAAGCGCGGCTCGCGATGCCGCGGTCGAGGCTGCCTCCAAGGCCGTCGGTGCGCAGATGCGCGGCTGATCTACTCAACTGATCACAGAGCCCACGTCCACTCCCGGTGGTCGTGGGCTCTGTTGTGTTATCGGTTTTCCGGTGAATCGGTGCGGCTCGGCAACCACACATCCGGGGCGATAGTCGAGGTTCTGCGCCCGTTCTGATCGAGTACGTGACCGAGCAGTTTGCGCAGGTGCAGCACGATGGATCGTTCGGTGACGTAAAGCCCCGAAATCTCCTTGCGCAGACGAATTTCGAATGCATCGAGTTCGGCAGGAGAATGCAGCCACAACTGAACCACCAGGTTGTCGGCGCCCACCACCGCGAAACAGTTTCGGACTTCCGGCGCTCGGCTCAGTAATCGGCCCGCAGTATCGAGAAGTTCGGGTTCGACGCGGCACCACAGTGTGGCGAGCACGGGAAGCCCGGCCAGCGGCCGGGCAAATTCACACCGCAGCGCCACAAACCCCGAAGACGTGAGCCGGTCGATCTGGCGTTTGCATGCAGCCGGACTGACACCGATCGCGTCGGCCAACTCCTTCATGGGAGTGCGCCCGTCGTAGGCGAGGATCGTGAGAACCTTGCGATCCTGTTCGGAAATGCCGGTCGACCGAGCGCGCACGGCAGTACGGCTTTCGCTGGTGGTCAGCACACCCTTCTCGGACGGTGCCAGCGCATTGAGTCTCCATCGCCCACCTTCGGTGAACCAGCGTGTGATGATCGAGGTTCGTGTCGCGAGTACGCCGTCGATCGTTGCGATCTCTTCCGAGATGAAGCGCGACATCGACGCCAAGTCCGCAGTACCGGCTGTGACGAGCAGATCGGCTCTACCTGTTGATACTTCGATGGTCACGGCGTGGGCCAAGACGGTGAGACGTGCCGCGACGGTGTCGAGAAGTTCTGGTGAGCAATCGATTTCGATGATCGCTGTGACGATGGTGCCCAGCACCTGTGGCCCCGGAGTAACCGTGACCCAGGCCAACGACGATTCGGACAGTCGATTCCAACGCCGGGCGAGAGTCGCGGCGTCGAGTTCGAGTGGGCCGGCCAACGAAAGCCACTTCGATCGCGGTGCGAGCTGCAGCGCATTGATTATCCTCAGATCGATTTCATCTATCCCGCGATCGTTGTCGGCATCGAGTGCGCTCATAACGTCATTATCCTGCACATTGCCGCAAGATTCGAACTATCTGCGACGCTCGACCCATGAGCACAGAG
This sequence comes from Rhodococcus sp. P4_E4, assembly GCF_056401575.1. Classification (NCBI taxonomy): domain Bacteria; kingdom Bacillati; phylum Actinomycetota; class Actinomycetes; order Mycobacteriales; family Nocardiaceae; genus Rhodococcus; species Rhodococcus sp. P4_E4. Next base: position 106,713 of record NZ_JBFUJB010000021.1, read on the forward strand.
GGCAAGTACGCGCTGATCGGAGCGGGTCCGTCTGGATTGGCCGGCGCGCGAAACCTCGATCGAGCCGGCATAGCGTTCGACGGCTTCGAGAGCCACGACGACGTCGGTGGGCTCTGGGACATCGACAACCCGCACAGCACCGTCTACGAGTCGGCGCACCTCATTTCGTCGAAGGGCACCACCGCATTCGCGGAGTTCCCGATGGCGGATTCGGTTGCCGACTACCCGAGCCACATCGAACTTGCCGAGTATTTCCGCGACTACGCCGATACCCACGATCTTCGCAGGCACTTTGCCTTCGGCACTACCGTCATCGACGTTTCGCCGGTCGATTCGCTGTGGCAGGTCACCACGCGTAGTCGCAGCGGTGAGACTTCAGTCGCGCGGTATCGAGGCGTGATCATCGCGAACGGAACGCTGTCGAAGCCGAACATACCGACGTTCCGGGGCGACTTCACCGGCACGTTGATGCACACGAGCGAGTACCGCAGCGCCGAGATCTTCCGCGAAAAGAGAGTGCTGGTCATCGGAGCGGGCAACAGTGGATGCGACATCGCCGTCGATGCCGTCCACCAGGCCGAGTGCGTCGATTTGAGCGTTCGGCGAGGCTACTACTTCGTCCCCAAGTATCTGTTCGGGCGACCCTCGGACACCTTGAATCAGGGAAAGCCGTTGCCGCCGTGGATCAAACAACGCGTCGACACCTTGGTACTCAAGCAGTTCACGGGAGATCCGGTGCGGTTCGGATTTCCGGCACCGGACTACAAGATCTACGAATCGCATCCGGTTGTGAACTCGTTGATCCTGCACCACATCGGGCACGGTGACGTGCACGTGCGCGCCGACGTCGACCGGTTCGAGGGGAAGACGGTGCGGTTTGTCGACGGATCGTCTGCCGACTACGACCTCGTTCTCTGCGCCACGGGGTATCACCTCGACTATCCCTTCATCGCGCGCGAGGACCTGGACTGGTCGGGTGCTGCCCCGGACTTGTTCCTCAACGTCGCGAGTCGCCGCCACGACAATCTCTTTGTTCTCGGCATGGTCGAAGCATCCGGTCTCGGGTGGCAGGGCCGTTTCGAGCAGGCCGAGTTGTTGGCCAAATTGATCATGGCACGTACCGAAGCCCCCGCCGCGGCACGGGAATTCTCGGCGGCGGCGGCCGGTCCTCCTCCCGATCTGTCCGGGGGATACAAGTACCTGAAGCTGGGACGAATGGCCTACTACGTGAACAAGGACGCCTACCGATCGGCGATCAGACGGCACATCGGACTGCTCGATGCCGCTCTGACGAAGGGAGGACAGTGATGCCGATCGACGACGTGGTGCTCAACTTCAACCCGGGATCGTTGATGATCCTCAACGTGGTGCTGGGCGCGATCATGCTGGGGATCGCCCTCGACACCTCGGTCGACGACTTCCGTCGTGCGCTCACCAAACCCAAGGCGATGGCGGTGGGTATCGCTGCCCAGTTCCTGCTGCTGCCGGCAGTGACTTTTCTGCTGACGCTGATCCTCTCGCCCGCTCCCTCGGTAGCGCTCGGCATGATCCTGGTGGCGTGCTGCCCGCCGGGCAATATCTCGAATGTCCTGACTCACCGGGCGGGCGGCGACGTCGCACTCTCGGTGTCCATGACGGCGGTGTCGAACGTCCTCGCGATCTTCCTCATGCCGCTCAATCTCGCGTTCTGGGGGAGCCGACGCCCGGAGACCGACGCTCTGTTGCAGTCCGTGAACCTGAATGCGCTCGAGATGGTCGCGCAAATCGCCCTGATCATCGGCGTGCCGTTCGTTCTCGGCATCTGGGTGGCACAAAAGTTCCCGGAGATCGCCGCGAAAGCGCAGCCGTGGGTGAAAAACGGTTCGTTGGTGGCGTTGTTGATCTTCATCGTCGCGGGTGTGTCAGGGAATGCGTCGTACTTCGTCGACTACATCGGGGTGGTACTGCTCGCGGTCTTCCTGCACGACACGGTTGCCCTCGCACTGGGATACTTCTGCGGCGCCGTCACCGGGTTGAACGAATACAGCCGTCGCGCCGTCTCTTTCGAGGTCGGCATCCGCAATGCCGGACTGGGGCTTGGCCTGGTGTTCACGTTCTTCGACGGGCTCGGTGGCATGGCCGTCGTGGCCGGCTGGTGGGGGATCTGGGACATCATCGCCGGGCTGGCTCTGGCGACGATCTGGTCCAAGCGACGCGCCCGAAAGGCGGTACCGGCATGACCGTCGCACTCGTCACGGGCGGGAACGGGTTCCTGGGTACCGCTGTCATCGACGCACTGATCGCGCAGGGCATCACCGTCGTCTGTGTCGACCTCACCGTCAAGGACACGCCGGACGATCGCATCCGCCGCGTTAGGGCGGACGTCTGCGACCCCACAGAATTGGGGCGGGTGTTCGGTCAGTACCGACCGAACGTCGTGATCCACCTTGCGTCCATCGTGAATCCCGGCAAGAACACGACAGCAGAGCAGGAGTACCGCGTCGACGTCGACGGGACACGAAACGTGCTCGCGGCCTGCGTCGAACACGGGGTTGGACGGCTCGTCGTGTCTTCGTCCGGAGCGGCGTACGGCTACCACTCCGACAACCCACCGTGGATCACCGAGGACGTACCTGTCCGAGGCAACGACGAATTCACTTACAGTCGCCACAAACGCCTGGTCGAAGAGATGCTCGCCGAATATCGCGTCGAACACCCGGAGTTGGAACAAGTTGTCTTCCGGATCGGCACGATCTTGGGTGAGAGCGTCGACAATCAGATCACCGCGTTGTTCGATCGCCGCAAGCTGCTCAAGGTTGCCGGGAGCGACAGCCCCTTCGTGTTCGTCTGGCACACCGATGTCGCGGGCGCTTTTGCGGAGGCCGTGACCGGAAACCAAGTGGGCATCTTCAACGTCGCGGGCGACGGCTCGTTGACCGTCGACGAGTTGGCTTCCCGGATGGGCAAGCGCACGGTGACGCTTCCTGCATGGCTGTTGCGAGGCGTTCTACGCGTCGGACGGCGATTGGGCGTAACGGAACACGGTCCGGAGCGCGTCGGATTTCTCCAGTACCGACCCGTTCTCGACAATCGGCGGCTCAAGGAACAGTTCGGGTACGTCCCCGAATATTCGAGCGAGGACGCGTTTGCCGCTTACCTCGCCTCACGCTGACCCCTTCGGCAGACAGTCGTGGAAGGATCGGAGTTGTCCGTCGGCATTTCGAGAAGGGACTGACAGTGTCACGAAATGATGGGCCCGAACATGATGGGTCCGAGCACGATGGTTCCGTGCACCAGGTAGTCGAGGCCGCCAGTGCACTCGACGACAAGGACTTCCTCGCGGTCGTCCGCGCAGTGGTCGAGCGTCGTCCGAGCTTGTCGGTCCTTCTTTCCGTGGTGGACACCGATGCCGCGAGCCTCGAGCCGCACCGTGTAGAGGACGACAACACGATCACCGACGCCGAAGAAGTCGAACTGCCCGACACCGTTGTGGAGGTCGACGAGATCATCGACGTCCCGGTGGTACTTGCGACCGACCCGAGAATTCCCGAACCCGACTACACCGAAGGGGGAGTCCCCACTTTCGACCGTGTTCGGGAGAAGATAGAGGGGCGCTTCGGTACTTCCATAGGTTCGGCCGAATTGGCACACGAGAGTCCTGCCGGAAAGTCCGTGGACGAGCAGTGGGACGAGCGCCAGAAGGCCGCAAAAGCCAAGCTCGAGGAGATCCGGCGATCCATGGGTAAGTAATTATGCATTCCGATGCACAATGATGCATACTGTGTGACATGACTGAAGGTGGTACGACCGAGAACGCACGCAAGCCGATCAGAGTCGCCGTTGCCGGCGCCAGTGGGTACGCCGGTGGTGAGGTTCTGCGTCTGCTCCTCGGGCACCCGTCCTACGCCGACGGCAGTCTGGTGATCGGTTCGCTGACCGCCGGTGGCAACGCTGGTTCGACGCTTGGTGAGCATCATCCGCACTTGCTCCCACTCTCTTCGCGGGTACTCGAAGAGACCACTGTCGAAATCCTCTCGGGTCACGACGTCGTCTTCCTCGGTCTCCCACATGGAAATTCGGCTCAGTACGCCAAGTTGCTGCCCGAGTCGACGGTCATCATCGACTGCGGCGCGGACTTCCGGCTGCAGGATCCCGCAGCCTGGGAGAAGTACTACAAGAGCACTCACGCCGGTACCTGGCCATACGGTCTTCCTGAATTGCCCGGTGCCCGTGAGAAATTGGTAGGCGCAACCCGCATTGCCGTTCCGGGCTGCTACCCGACGGCAGCGAGCCTCGCGCTGGCCCCCGCCGTTGCCGCGGGGATCGTGGACTCACACGTGAACGTGGTTGCGGTCAGTGGCACTTCGGGCGCCGGCCGGGCGCCGAAGGCCGATCTGCTGGGTTCCGAGGTCATGGGCTCCGTCCGCGCATACGGTGTCGGAGGTGTCCATCGCCACACCCCTGAGATCATTCAGAATCTTTCGGCCGCAGGCGGCAAGGACATCAGTGTTTCTTTCACTCCAGTCCTCGCGCCCATGCCGCGCGGCATCCTCGCGACCTGCACGGCAGCCACCACGGCCACCGAAGAGCAAGCGCGCGAAATCTACGAAAAGGCATACAACGACGAGCCGTTCATCCACGTGCTGCCTGCCGGAGTCTTCCCGCAGACCGGTGCCGTGATCGGATCCAATGCCGTGCAGATCGGGGTCACCGTTGACGCCGACGCCGGTCAGCTCGTTGTCATCTCGGCAATCGACAATCTCACCAAGGGCACCGCCGGTGGCGCGGTGCAATCGATGAATCTCGCCCTTGGCCTACCCGAGACCGCAGGTCTCTCTACCGTGGGAGTAGCTCCGTGAGCACCGACAATCCGCAGCAGATCGACAACGCAACCGAGCCTGACGCGACAGTTGCAGACGTGGTTCACGTCGCCGGGGGACGTCTGCTCCGCACACAGGGCGTTACCGCACCTGCCGGATTCCGCGGTGCCGGAATTGCTGCCGGTATCAAGAAGAGTGGCAAGTCGGACCTCGCATTGGTGCTCAACGAGGGACCCGATCTGGCCGCTGCCGGCGTCTTCACCCTGAACAAGGTCAAGGCTGCTCCGGTGCTGTGGTCTCAGCAGGTTTTGACGACGGGCAAGCTGCGCGCGGTCGTGCTCAACTCGGGCGGCGCAAACGCGTGTACCGGCGCGGGTGGATTCCAGGATGCGCACAAGACTGCCGAGGAAGTTGCCTCGGCACTGAGCAACTGGGGAACCGAGACGGGCGCGATCGAGGTCGCCGTCTGTTCGACCGGCCTGATCGGTGACCGCTTGCCCATGGACAAGCTGATCCCCGGTGTCACCGAGGTAGTGCACGAACTCGCCGGCGGAATCTCCGGCGGTACCGACGCGGCGTACGCGATCATGACCACCGATACCGTGCCGAAGCAGGCGTCGCTGCACCACGCGAACAAGTGGAACGTCGGCGGAATGGCCAAGGGTGCAGGCATGCTCGCGCCCGCACTGGCGACGATGCTGTGCGTCGTCACGACCGATGCTGTCGCAACGGCCGAGCAGCTCGATACCGCTCTGCGCGCCGCCACCCACCTGAGCTTCGATCGCCTCGACGTCGACGGCGCCACGTCCACCAACGACACGGTGCTCCTGTTGGCCTCCGGCGCCAGCGGTGTCACACCGACCCAGGACGAACTCAACGCCGCGGTCTTGGCAGTGTGCGACGATCTCGCGGATCAGTTGATGGCAGACGCCGAGGGCGTCACCAAGCGGGTCAAGGTGACGGTTCGCGGCGCAGCGTCCGAGTCCGATGCGTTGATCGGCGCCCGGACCATCGCCCGCGACAGCCTGGTCAAGACGGCACTGTTCGGATCCGATCCGAACTGGGGCCGCGTCCTCGCAGCAGTGGGTATCGCTCCCATCGAGCTCGATCCCGATCGAATCAGTGTGTCCTTCAACGGGAGTCCCGTCTGCATCGACGGCGTCGGCGCTCCGGGAGCGCGTGAGGTGGACCTGAGCGGGATCGACATCGAACTCGACATCGACCTGGGAATCGGCAACGAGTCCGTGAGCATTCGCACCACGGACCTCTCGCACGCGTACGTCGAAGAGAACTCGGCGTACTCGTCATGACCGAGACGTATCCCGTGATCAGCGAGCATCAGAAGGCGCATGTCCTCGCCGACGCGCTGCCGTGGCTGCAGCGATTCCGAGACAAGGTGGTCGTGGTCAAGTACGGCGGAAACGCCATGATCGACGAGACACTCAAGACCGCCTTCGCCGCGGACATGGCGTTCCTGCGGACTGTCGGCATCCACCCCGTCGTCGTGCACGGCGGCGGCCCGCAGATCAACGCGATGCTGGCACGCCTTGGCATGAAGGGTGAGTTCCGCGGTGGTTTCCGGGTCACGACGCCCGAGGTGATGGACGTCGTCCGGATGGTGCTCTTCGGTCAGGTGGGCCGTGAACTCGTCGGCCTGATCAACGCGCACGGTCCGTACGCGGTCGGTATCTCCGGTGAAGATGCGCACCTGTTCACCGCTACTCGACGCACTGTTGCGGTCGAGGGGGAGCAGACCGACATCGGCCTGGTCGGAGACGTCACCACCGTGAACCCAGACGCGGTACTCGATCTCATTGCGGCAGGACGCATTCCGGTGGTCTCGACCATCGCGCCCGATGCCGACGGCGTCGTCCACAACATCAACGCCGATACCGCCGCTGCCGCACTGGCCGAGGCGATCGGTGCCGAGAAGCTCGTTGTCCTCACCGACGTCGAAGGCCTGTACACCGATTGGCCGGACCGATCCTCGCTGGCCACCGAAATCGACACTGACGCCCTTGCCCAGTTGTTGCCGAGTCTCGATGCCGGCATGGTGCCCAAGATGGAGGCCTGCCTTCGCGCGGTGCGCGGAGGTGTGCCGTCGGCGCACGTGATCGACGGCCGGCTCGAACATTCAGTCCTACTCGAACTTTTCACCGGTGAAGGAATCGGCACGATGGTCGTGCCCGGCTCCTCGGTCGCCGGTCCCCAGCAGGGAGCTACTTCATGAGCACGATCGATCTGCAGCAGCGGTGGTCCGCTTCGCTGATGAACAATTACGGCGTACCCCGGGTTGCTCTCGTCCGCGGTGACGGCGCCGTACTCACCGACGCCGACGGCAAGCAGTACGTCGACTTCCTTGCTGGAATCGCCGTCAACATCCTCGGACACGGACATCCGGCCGTCGTCGAAGCCGTCACTACTCAGTTGTCGACACTCGGCCATGTTTCCAACCTGTACGCCAGCGAGCCGGTCGTCGAGTTGGCCGAGCAGTTGCTCGCTCATCTCGGCAACGTCACCGGGCGCGCGTTCTTCTGCAACTCCGGTACCGAGGCGAACGAGGCTGCCTTCAAGCTCGCTCGCGCTACTGGCCGGAAGAAGATCATCGCGGCCGAGGGCTCTTTCCACGGTCGCACGATGGGGGCACTCGCTCTGACGGGTCAGCCGGCCAAGCGGGCGCCGTTCGAACCGATGCCCGCCGGTGTCGAGTTCGTGCCGTACGGCGATGTCGAGGCACTGGAGCGGGCAGTCGATTCCGACACCGCTGCTGTGTTCCTCGAACCGATCATGGGTGAGGGCGGCGTCGTGGTGCCACCCGAGGGATACCTAGTCGAGGCTCGGCGGATCACCGCCGAACGCGGGGCGCTGCTCGTACTCGACGAAGTTCAGACCGGCATCGGCCGGACCGGCTGGTTCTACGCACATCAGGCAGTCGGCATCGTGCCGGACGTCATCACTCTTGCGAAGGGACTCGGCGGCGGAATGCCGATCGGCGCCTGCATCGCGACCGGAGCAACGGCAGAGTTCTTCGGACCGGGCAAGCACGGTACGACGTTCGGTGGCAATCCGGTGTGCGCTGCGGCGGCGCTTGCCGTGCTGAAAACCATTGCAGCGGAAGACCTGATCTCACGCGCCGACAGCTTGGGCAAATCGATCTCGGCGGGCATCGAAGATCTGGGCCATCCGTTGGTCGACTACGTACGGGGATCGGGACTGTTGCTGGGTGTCGTGCTGACCGAGGACGTCGCGCCGGCGGTGGAAAATGCCGCGCGCGAAGCCGGGTACCTTGTGAATGCAGCGCAACCCGGAGTGATCCGGTTGGCGCCGCCGCTCATCCTCACGGATGAGCAGGCCGAGACCTTCGTGGCAGCACTACCTGCCATCTTCGACAGTGCACTATCGGCTGACCAGCCGGGGGAGAAGTGACTACCGTGGTGAAACACTTTCTCAGGGACGACGATCTGACTCCGGCGCAGCAGGCCGAAGTTCTGGAACTCGCTGCGATTCTCAAGAAGGACCCGTTCGCTCGGCGTCCACTCGAGGGTCCTCGCGGAGTCGGCGTCATCTTCGAGAAGAACTCGACGCGTACACGTTTCTCGTTCGAGATGGGCATCGCGCAGATGGGCGGCCACGCCGTCGTCGTCGACGGGCGCAGTACCCAACTCGGTCGTGAAGAGACGTTGGCGGACACCGGACGCGTACTCTCCCGCTATGTCGACGCCGTCGTGTGGCGCACGTTCGGCCAGAAGCGCTTGGAGCAAATGGCAACGGGTGCAACGATTCCCATCGTCAATGCGTTGTCCGACGAATTTCATCCCTGTCAGGTTCTGGCCGATCTGCAAACGCTGATCGAGCAGAAGGGTGAGCTCAAGGGACTGAAGCTGACCTACCTGGGCGACGGCGCCAACAACATGGCTCACTCGCTGATGCTCGGCGGAGTCACCGCAGGCATCGACGTCACCATCGCAAGTCCCGCTGGCTTCGAACCGGCGGACTGGATAGTAGCAGCAGCGCGCACACGCGCCGCGGAAACCGGTGCAACCATCACGCTGACGCAGGACCCGCAGGCCGGCGTCGTCGGTGCCGACGCGTTGGTCACCGATACCTGGACCTCGATGGGTCAGGAGAACGACGGGCTCGATCGGGTCGGACCTTTCCGCCCGTTCCAGATCAACAAGGAACTGCTCGCCAAAGCAGATCCGAAGGCTGTCGTCCTGCACTGCCTGCCGGCCCATCGCGGCGAAGAGGTCACCGACGAGGTTCTCGACGGACCCCAGAGCGTCGTCTGGGACGAGGCGGAGAACCGTCTGCACGCCCAGAAGGCGTTGCTCGTGTGGCTGCTGGAACAGCGAACCCAACTGGACCAGGCGTGAGCGTCGCTCCCACTCGGGCCGGTCGCCAGTCGCGCATCATCGCGCTGCTGGCGGCGCATCCCGTCCGAAGTCAGACGGAGTTGGCGGCGTTGCTCGGTGCCGAGGGCATCGAAGCGACGCAGGCCACCCTCTCGCGTGACCTCGAAGAGCTGGGAGCGGTGAAACTGCGTGCCGCTGACGGCGGCGCCGGTGTTTACGTGGTGCCGGAGGACGGGAACCCGGTACGCGGTGTGTCCGGCGGTACCGACCGCCTCTCACGGCTGTTGGGTGAGCTGTTGGTCTCCACCGATTTCAGCGGCAACATGGCGATTCTCCGGACACCGCCGGGAGCCGCGCACTACCTCGCGAGCGCACTGGATCGGTCCTCGATGCCCGACATCGTGGGAACGATCGCCGGAGATGACACCATCTTCGTGGTGGCCCGAGAACCGCTTTCCGGAGCGGAACTCGCGGCCATGATCGAATCGCTCGCCTGACCCCTTATTCTTTGATAGAGATTTTCAACCGAAGGAGCACAAAAACCATGGCCGATCGCGTCGTACTCGCCTACTCGGGCGGGCTGGACACTTCTGTTGCCATCAGTTGGATCGGTAAGGAGACCGGCGCTGAAGTTGTCGCCGTCGCCATCGATCTGGGGCAGGGTGGCGAGGACATGGAGGTCGTGCGTCAGCGCGCGATCGACTGCGGCGCAGTCGAATCCGTTGTCGTCGACGCCCGCGACGAGTTCGCGGACGAGTACTGCCTGCCGACCATTGCGGCCAACGCCCTCTACATGGACCGCTACCCGCTGGTCTCGGCCATCAGCCGTCCGCTGATCGTCAAGCACATCGTCGAAGCTGCACGCTCGCACGGCGGCACCATCGTCTCGCACGGTTGCACCGGTAAGGGCAACGACCAGGTTCGCTTCGAGGTCGGATTCGGCGCCCTCGCACCCGACCTTCAGGTCATCGCACCGGTCCGCGACTACGCCTGGACCCGCGAGAAGGCCATCGCCTTCGCCGAAGAGAACAACATCCCGATCAACGTCTCCAAGAAGTCGCCGTTCTCGATCGACCAGAACGTCTGGGGCCGCGCCGTCGAAACCGGATTCCTCGAGGATCTGTGGAACGCACCGACGAAGGACGTCTACGACTACACCCAGGACCCGACGGTCAACTGGAACGCGCCCGACGAGCTCATCATCAGCTTCGACAAGGGTCGCCCGGTTGCCATCGACGGCCGCCCGGTGTCGGTTCTCGAAGCCATCCAGGAACTGAACAAGCGCGCAGGCGCTCAGGGCGTCGGTCGCCTCGACGTCGTCGAGGACCGTCTCGTGGGCATCAAGAGCCGTGAGATCTACGAAGCTCCCGGAGCCATGGTTCTCATCACCGCGCACCAGGAACTCGAGCACGTCACCCTCGAACGCGAACTCGGTCGCTACAAGCGTCAGATGGAGCAGCGTTGGTCCGAGCTGGTCTACGACGGCCTCTGGTTCTCGCCGCTCAAGGACGCACTGGATACGTTCGTCAACAAGACGCAGGAGCGCGTCACCGGCGACATTCGTCTCTTCCTGCACGGTGGAGCCATCACCGTCAACGGTCGTCGTAGCCCCGAGTCGCTCTACGACTTCAACCTCGCGACGTACGACGAGGGCGACAGCTTCGACCAGTCCGCATCGAAGGGCTTCGTCGAGATCCACGGTCTGTCGTCGAAGGTCGCCGCGAAGCGCGATCTGGGACTCTGAGCCATGACGGCTCACGGTGACGGAGACGCTCAGAAACACGGCACCAACGAAGGCGCGCTGTGGGGCGGACGGTTCGAGTCCGGACCGGCCGCTGCCATGGCGGCGCTGAGCAAGTCGACTCACTTCGACTGGGTCCTCGCTCCGTACGACGTGCGGGCGTCGCAGGCGCATGCTCGCGTGCTGAACAAGGCAGGCCTGCTCAGCGAGGCCGACCTCGTGACAATGCTCGACGGTCTCGACCGTCTGGCGGCAGATGTTGCCAGTGGTGCCTTCGGACCGAGTGATTCGGACGAGGACGTACATGGCGCACTCGAACGCGGTCTGATCGAGCGTGTCGGGCCTGAGGTCGGCGGACGCCTGCGTGCTGGTCGTTCGCGAAACGACCAGGTGGCCACGCTGTTCCGCATGTGGCTTCGCGATGCGGTTCGCCGTATCTCCACCGGTGTTCTCGACGTGGTCGACGCATTGGCGACTCAGGCCGGGGCTCACCCGGATGCCGTGATGCCGGGCAAGACGCACCTGCAGGCTGCTCAACCGGTCTTGTTGGCACATCATTTGCTCGCCCATGCGCATCCGCTGTTGCGCGACGTGCAACGTCTTCGCGACTTCGACGTGCGAGCTGCGGTGTCCCCGTACGGTTCCGGTGCACTTGCCGGTTCCTCGCTCGGTCTCGACCCCGAAGCCATTGCCGCGGAATTGAAGTTCGACAGCTCGGCCGAGAACTCGATCGACGCAACCGCTTCGCGTGATTTTGCGGCCGAGGCAGCGTTCGTGCTTGCGATGATCGGTGTCGATCTCTCCCGCATGGCGGAAGAGATCATCATCTGGAGCACACCGGAATTCGGTTACATCACGCTTGCCGACGCGTGGTCGACGGGTTCGTCGATCATGCCGCAGAAGAAAAACCCGGATGTTTCGGAACTCACGCGCGGTAAGTCTGGTCGTCTGATCGGTAACCTCACCGGCCTGCTGGCGACGCTCAAGGCTCAGCCGCTGGCGTACAACCGCGATCTGCAAGAGGACAAGGAACCGGTCTTCGACTCGGTTGCGCAGCTGGAGATGTTGCTCCCGGCCATCACCGGCCTGGTGCAGACTCTCGAGTTCCACACCGCGCGTATGGCGGAACTTGCTCCGGCAGGGTTCACGTTGGCCACCGACATCGCGGAGTGGATGGTGCGCCAGGGCGTGCCGTTCCGGGTTGCACACGAGGCTGCTGGAGCGTGTGTGCGTGTCGCCGAAGCGCGAGGCGTCGGACTCGAAGATCTCACGGACGAGGAACTGGCCGGCGTCGACAGTGCGCTGACTCCCGCTGTTCGTGAGGTGCTGACAGTCGAGGGTTCCATCGCTTCGCGTAATGCGCGAGGCGGCACCGCGGGGGTGCGGGTAGCAGAACAGTTGGACGGAGTCCGAGCAGTGGCGCAGTCGCTGCGGGAATGGACCCTCTGACCTTGCGGTCACGAGTGTTTCCTCTCTCTTTTCGGCAGTAGTCCTTCGGTCGTACGCGGTCAGGGAGCAGAATTTGCTCCCGCGCGCGGGAAAAATGAGACTGACGTCACATGGTGAGTAACTTGGGAGTGAAATGGTGGGATTGAATTCCAAGTCTGTGCTGGGCCCGATTCGTCGGGTGGTTGCGACAGCACAAAACGGCCTCGAGGTCGTCCGGTTGGGTGGGCTGGAAACGGATGCGACCACGTCGCCGTTCGAGATCGTCGAGCGCGCTGCGATGTACCGGCTTCGCCGCTACTTCCCGGACAGCGATCCGGAAACCGTCGGTGCACCGATCGTGCTGATCCCGCCGATGATGATGTCGGCGAACGTGTACGACGTGACCCGCGACCAGGGTGCTGTGGGAATTCTGCACGAGATGGGCCTGGACCCCTGGGTAGTCGATTTTGGTTCGCCCGACTCCGAAGAGGGCGGTTGGGATCGCAATCTCGCCGATCACATCATCGCTCTCAGCGACATCATCGACCACATCCACCGTCACACCGGTAAAGATGTTCACATCTCCGGCTATTCGCAGGGCGGCATGTTTGCCTATCAAGCTGCCGCGTATCGGCGTAGTCGAAACATCGCCAGCGTCATCACCTTCGGCAGTCCGGTTGACACACTCGCCGCGTTGCCCTTCGGTATCCCGGCCGGATTGGCCACCAAGGGTGCGGATTTCCTCGCCGATCACGTCTTCAATCGCCTGGCGGTCACCGGGTGGATGGCTCGCACCGGGTTCCAGTTGCTCGATCCCGTGAAGACGTTGAAGATGCGCGTCGACTTCCTGCTTCAACTGCACGACCGTGAGGCTTTGCTGCCGAGGGAGCAGCAGCGACGCTTCCTCGCGACCGAGGGTTGGGTCGCGTGGTCCGGGCCCGCGGTTGCCGAACTGCTCAAGCAGTTCATCGTGCACAACCGAATGATGACCGGTGGTTTTGTCATCAAGGATCAATTGGTCTCGCTCGCCGAGATCACCTGCCCCATCCTGGCATTCGTCGGCGAGGTCGACGACATCGGTCAACCTCAGGCGGTTCGCGGGATCAGCCAGGCAGCGCCGCGGGCCAAGGTCTACGAATCTACCTTGCGCGCAGGTCATTTCGGATTGGTTGTCGGTTCCACCGCAGCCAATCACACCTGGCCGACCACCGGTGAATTCGTGCAGTGGACCGAGACGGGTGGACCCCTCCCGGACCGTATCGCGAACATGGTCTACGGCGCCGACCTCGAAGACCAGACCGGTGTGTCGATCAGCAATCGGATCATCCACACCGTCGCCTCGGTCGCTGAAGTAGGTGCAGGAGTCACCAAAGGAATCAGTGACCTTGCAGCCGGTGCGTTGCGCGGGACTTTCGAATTGTCCGGTGAAGCGGCACGCGCGTTGCCACGTCTTGCGCGACTCAACCAAATTCAGCCACACACCAAGATCTCGCTGAGTCAATTGCTCGCGGAGCAGCGTCGAAAAGCACCGAACGGCGAGTGCTTCCTCTTCGACAATCGTGTGCACACCTATGAAGCGGTCAACGCCCGCATCGACAATGTCGTGCGTGGATTGATTTCTGTGGGAGTACGTCCGGCAGCGCACGTCGGTGTCCTGATGGAGACCCGCCCCAGCGCGCTCGCGGCCATCGCGGCCCTGTCGCGCCTCGGTGCCGTTGCCGTCATGCTTCCGCCGGGGTCCGACATCTCGGCGGCGGTCAAGTTGGGATCGGTTGATCGGATCATTACCGATCCGGAGAACGTCGACGCTGCAGTGGTTACCGGTAGGCCGGTCTTGGTACTCGGCGGCGGCGATGCCCGCGGACTCGAGGTGGATCCGTCACACGACGTGATCGATCTCGAACAAATCGATCCGACGAAGGTCAATCTGCCCGGTTGGTACCGGCCGGATCCCGGGGTCGCCCGTGAACTCGCATTCATCATCTTTGCGGAATCGGGCGGTGTGCTCGAAGCCAAGCAGATCACCAACTACCGGTGGGCACTGTCTGCCTTCGGAACGGCCACGGCGGCAGATCTCGATCGCGGTGACACCGTGTACTGCCTTGCACCACTCCATCATTCGTCGAGTCTGCTCGCGACCATCGGTGGCGCCATGGCCGGTGGCTCACGGATTGCGCTCTCACGCGGACTGAATCCGGCTCGATTCGTCGAGGAAATCCACCGCTACGGTGTGACCGTCGTGAGTTACACGTGGTCGATGATGCGCGAGATCCTCGACGAGGATCTTCTTCTCATCGACGGTAGCCATCCGGTCCGACTGTTCATCGGTTCGGGAATGCCTCACGGGCTGTGGAAGCGGACCACGGAGGCGTTCGACCCCGCGCAGGTGCTCGAGTTCTATGCGTCGACCGAAGGTGACGTGATTCTTGCCAATGTCGCGGGCTCCAAAGTTGGTTCCAAGGGCCGCCCGTTGCCGGGTAGCGCGCAGGTGCGGTTGGCGGCATACGACCCGCTGAGTGGTCGGCTCCTCGAAAATGGAAACGGATTTGTCCGTGAGTGCGCCGAAGACGAAGTCGGGTTGCTACTCGGGCGCGCGGGATTCACTGCCGATCTCTCGGGCGGAGCCATGCGGGGACTCTTCCAAGCGGGTGATTCGTGGATTCCCACGGAGAATCTCTTCCGCCGGGACGCCGACGGCGACTACTGGCTGATCGATCACAAGAACACGGTCATTTCGACGCTCCGCGGTCCCGTGTTCACCCAGCCGATCGTCGACGCGTTGTCGAGTGTGGCGCGGGTGGATCTTGCCGTCGCATACGGCGTCGGTGACGCGCCGCATCAGCTGGCGGTCGCTGCCGTGACATGGCGTCCGGGGCGGCAGTTCCGTTCCGCCGAGCTTGCGGAGGCTCTCTCGCGCATCGCTTTTGATGCGCGCCCGGATATCGTGCACGTGGTAGACGAGATCCCGGTGGGTTCGTCGTACCGTCCGAGCTCCACTGCGTTAGCTGCCGCCGGATTGCCGGCGCCAGGACCACGGACCTGGTTCCTCGATTCCGAGACGCAGTCGTACAAGCGGCTGACCAAGGCAATTGCCGCGCAGTTGATGCCGACGAGGGTGGGCACCGGAGCACGGTAGCCTGAGGACATTCTGTTTGATCGGTTCGAGAGGACTCACGTGGCTATTGATTCGACGTTGCTAAGCATTTTGGCCTGCCCCCAGGACAAAGGCCCGCTGTTGCTGGTCGGGGACGAGTTGCTCTACAACCCGCGCCTGCGGCGTGCATACCCGATCGAGAACGGCATTCCAGTTCTGTTGATCGACGAGGCACGCGATGTGGCGGACGACGAGCACGAGAAGTTGCTCGCGCGGGCTGAAGGCTAGATCGGTAATTCACCGGTCAGGTACCGCTGGAGGTTCGGAGCCACCAGCGGTACCAAAGCGTCAACGCTCAATGATGCGAGTGGTTCGAGTCCGAGCACATATCGCGTGACCAGCAGTCCGGCCATCTGAGATGCCACCAATTCCGCTCTGATCAAGCCGGTACCAGGTGGTGTGTCCACCCGCGGAATGATGTCGCGCAATACGACATCGAGCAGAAAGCTCTGGATCAGCTGCGATCCGTCGCCGGAAACCGCCGATCGAAAAGCCGCCAGAATCGCCGGCTGGTGTTCCGATTCCCACAGCCCGATCACTGCTCTGAGTAGATTTTCGCCGAGATTTTCGGTCGGAGAGGCGTGAACCGGTCCCAATACCTGGACTGGATCGATCGGTAGCGCGATCGCAGCGGTGAACAACTGCTCCTTGCTTCCGAAATGATGATGAATCATGGCCGGATCGACGTCAGCGGCCGCAGCTATCGATCGAACGGTTGTTCGTCGAAAACCGTTCTGGGAGAACGCCCGTCGCGCCGAATCGAGGATCTGCGCGCGAGTCTCCGACTTGCCCGGTCGTCGCCCCGAACGAATCGGTGCCGGTGCGGGCGCCGTGTCGTTGTCGGTCATGGAGTGCGGCGATCGAGTGTTGCCGCGGCCAGCGAGAGTGCTGCGGCGGCGAAGCCCGCCATGACGGCGAGATCACGCCACATCTGACCCGTCGCGTCGGCATGCATCGACACTTGCTGAAGTGCGTCGACGGCGTAGCTCAAGGGGAGGACGTTGCTGATCCATTCGAGCCAGGTCGGCAATTGATCGCGGGGCACCAGGAGTCCACAGAGGAACAGTTGGGGGACCACAACTACCGGCATGAACTGCACCGCTTGGAACTCGGTCTTCGCGAATGCGCTGGCCAACAGGCCGAGCGCAACGCCGAGTATTGCGCCGAGAACTGCAATGACGATGACCCAGGCAAGACTGCCGGCGATGGTGAGTCCGAGAAATCCGAAAGCAACCGCGCACGCGAGAGCTGCCTGAGCGGCGGCCGAGAGCGAAAATGCCGCGCCGTATCCCGCCAGAAGATCGAGTTTGCCCATCGGTGTGGTGAGCAGGCGTTCGAGTGTTCCTGAACTGCGTTCGCGCTGCATGGCGATGGACGTGACCAGGAACATGACTACAAACGGCAAGATTCCCAGCATGGTGATCGCCACCCGTTGGAACAGTGAAACCTGGCCGGGCGGCGTGGGTACGTCTTGGTAGAGGAAATACAGCAAAATCATCAACAACGACGGGACCAACAAGATCATGGCCACCGTGCGATGGTCCTGGCGGAGCTGAAGCAGAATGCGTACGGTCGTAGCACCGAAGATCCTGATGCTCATGATATTTCGCCTCCGACGGGTGAAGTCCGAATCAGCTCGAGGAAGGCGTCCTCGAGGCGTTCACATCTGGTTTTGGCGCGCAATTCATCGGGTGTGAGTTGAGCGAGGAGATGCCCGTCTCGCATCAGGATCAGTTCAGCGCAGTGGTCGGCCTCATCCATGACGTGGCTGGAGACCAACAGGGTGGTTCCGCTGCGAGCAAGGTCGGCAAATCGTTCCCACAATTCGACACGAAGCACCGGATCGAGACCGACGGTCGGTTCGTCGAGGATCAACACATCAGGTGATGCCACCAACGCGCATGCCAGCGAGACTCGACCGCGTTGACCTCCGGACAGATCGGCGGCGGTCCGGTCGGCGTATCGGCTCAATCCGACGGCGTCGACCGCTGCTGCGACGTCTGCGCCGGACTTGCCGTACAGAGCTCCGAAGTACTGGACGTTTCGAGTGACCGTCAGGTCGCCGTACACGCTGGGGGATTGGGTGACGTATCCGACCCGGCGGCGAAGGGCAACGGACCCCGCGAGGTCGCCCAGGACTCTGACCTCACCACTTTCGACGATCTGGGTTCCGACTATCGCGCGCATCAGGGTTGTCTTGCCGCAGCCGGACGGGCCGAGCAGTCCGGTGATCGATCCTGCCGAAACCTGCAGGTCGAGTGAGTGAAGAACTTCGTGCTTGCCGCGAATGACTCGTAGTCCGCGGATGTCTATTGCCGGCGTGGTGGTCACGGTTCGCCTCATTTCAATAATTCATCACTTGTTGAATTATGCGACTCGGCCGACCGATGAGTCAACGGCGTGGGCACAATCGAAGGGTGAGTATCGAGACCTTGGAAAATGTGAAGAACCCGTTGGAAGCGGGCCTGACAATTCTCGGCTCGACCTTGATCGTCGACGACATCTCGCTGAGGATTGTCGAGGTCGAGGCGTACGGAGGGGAGAAGGACGGGCCCTGGCCAGATCCGGCAGCACATTCGTATCGGGGGCAAACGCCGCGGAACAGCGTGATGTTCGGGCGGGCGGGCCGTCTCTACGTCTACCGCAGCTACGGAATGCACTTTTGTATGAACATCTCGTACGGCCCGGATGGTGTCGCGGGTGGTGTTCTGCTCCGAGCGGCCGAAATCGAGGCCGGTCACGATGTGGTGTCGGCTCGGAGATCGCCGGATCGACCATCTCACCAATGGGCCAGAGGGCCAGGTAATCTCGGCGCTTCCGTTGCAATCACGTTGGCGGACAACGGAACAGACGTGTTCAACCCCGCTTCGCGGGTTCGGCTCGAATTGGGGGAGTCGAAGGAATGGGTCAGTGGACCGCGGGTGGGGGTCAGTACTGCGGCCGAGGTCCCGTGGCGCCTCTGGATTCCGGACTCGCGAGCGGTGTCCGCGTACCGCCGAAGCCCGCGAGCGCCGGTCATTTCGTGAAGATGGGATGATCGAGTCCGTGACTGAGAATATTCTCGACGAACTGACCTGGCGTGGGCTGATCGCCCAATCAACTGATCTCGACGCTTTGCGTAAAGATCTCGAGGCCGGACCGGTCACGTTGTATGCGGGCTTCGACCCGACCGGACCGAGCCTGCACGCAGGTCACCTGGTTCCGCTCCTCGCGCTCAAGCGGTTTCAGCGTGCCGGTAACCGTCCGATCGTTCTTGCCGGCGGTGCAACAGGCCTGATCGGTGATCCCCGTGACGTCGGGGAACGGACGATGAACTCCGCCGATACTGTCGCGGACTGGGCAGGTCGCATCCGTGGTCAGCTCGAACGATTCGTGGATTTCGACGATTCACCGACGAGTGCGGTCATCGAGAACAATATGAACTGGACCGGCAAGATGTCGGCCATCGACTTCCTGCGTGATGTCGGCAAACACTTCTCTGTGAACGTCATGCTTGCGCGTGACACCGTGAAGCGTCGTCTCGAGTCGGACGGGATGTCGTACACCGAGTTCAGCTACATGCTGCTCCAAGCCAACGACTACCTGCACTTGCGACGCGATCTCGGCTGCACTCTGCAGGTCGGTGGGTCCGATCAGTGGGGCAACATCATCGCGGGCGTCGAACTCAACCGTCGTGTCGACGGCGAGAGTGTTCACGCAATGACCGTTCCGCTGGTGACCTCGGCTGATGGGAAGAAGTTCGGAAAGTCGACCGGTGGCGGAAGCTTGTGGCTCGACCCCGAGAT
Source organism: Rhodococcus sp. P4_E4 (assembly GCF_056401575.1). Lineage (NCBI taxonomy): Bacteria > Bacillati > Actinomycetota > Actinomycetes > Mycobacteriales > Nocardiaceae > Rhodococcus > Rhodococcus sp. P4_E4. The sequence continues at coordinate 125,972 of NZ_JBFUJB010000021.1, forward strand.
GACCAGCCCGTACGCGTGGTACCAGTACTTCGTGAACACCGGCGACGCCGACGTGATCAAGTACCTGCGCTGGTTCACGTTCCTGACCGCAGACGAACTCGCGGAGTTGGAGACTGCAACAGCGGAGCGTCCGCATGCGCGCGAAGCGCAGAAGCGATTGGCCGCCGAGATGACGACCTTGGTTCACGGAGAACACAACACTCGCGCCGTCGAGCTCGCCAGCCAGGCGTTGTTCGGCAAGGCGGAATTGGCGGAACTCGACGAGTCGACGCTCGCCGCGGCGCTGAAGGAAGCATCTGTCAGCGAATTGGCGCCGGGGGAGCCGCGCACGATCATCGATCTGCTTGTGACGAGCGGTTTGTGTGAGAGCAAAGGAGCTGCTCGACGCGCAGTGAAGGAAGGCGGCGCTTCGGTGAACAACCAGAAGGTGTCGGCCGACGACTGGGAGCCCGCCGCATCCGATCTGCTTCACGGCAGCTGGTTGGTCGTCCGGCGCGGAAAGCGCAATTTCGCCGGCGTGAAAATACTTTCGAACTGACGTGTGTGGGGTCACAGTTGTCTCGCGGGGCTCCTGTGGCCGTTGGTGGCCCGCCTGCGGGCGGGCTACCAGCGGATTTAACCTGGCGAACACCTGCGACCTGCACGTTTGACGCTCAGTTTTCATTCGCGTAACTTTGTCCAAGTCAGAGCGACACGGACACCAACCCCGACCGAGAGGCCGGGGACACGCGGTTGGACGAAGTCGGAGACATTCACGCTCAACGGGAACTTGCTTCCTGGGAGCGAACAAGCTAAGATTGTAACCCTTGCCCCGGAGCTTTCAACCAGTTTGAAGCGATGGAGTGTGCGTGTTCTTTGAGAACTCAACAGTGTGTCGATGAATGTCAGTGCCAAATATTTTTTGGTACTTCACATCCGCGAATGATCAACCGCCTCTTGGGGTTTGGTTGGTTTGTGTGTGGTGTGAGTATTTTTCGTCGGTGATTGTTCA
>NZ_JBFUJB010000022.1:0-72530 GCF_056401575.1 Rhodococcus sp. P4_E4
GGGGTGCACTCCGTTCCGGTCGACGCACTCCACACCGTCGCGAAGGAACTCGGCGCGGCATTCAACGGCAAGGGCGAAGATCTGCAGGTACTTGCCGACTCGCTGTCGGGGATTTCCCAGTCGGGCCTCGACACTCTTCCCCAGACCCTCGGACTGATCCGCGACAGCCAGACGGTACTCACGACCCAGTCCGATCAATCGTCGGCGATCAAGCAGTTCAGCACCGACCTCGACGCACTGGCTGCGCAATTGCGCACCAGCGACCCCGACATCCGACGCGTGATCGACAACGGCATACCGGCCAGCGAACAGGTCGGGGCTCTCGTCCGTGACGGGGGTCCGAGTCTGACGACAGACCTGAGCAACCTTGCGTCCACAGCACGAACATTGACGCCACGAACCATTGCACTGCAACCCCTTCTGATCTTCATGCCCGGCCTCGCCGCCGGTATACCGTCCGCCATTGAGGCAGACGGACCGTCTCAACGTCAGGGACTTGTCCTCGAGACCAATGCGCCGTTCCCCTGCACGGTCGGATACGAAGGGACTATGGCGATCCTCGACGAGATGAAGCGCAAAGACCCGAACTTCGACGACACTCAGCAGGACTTCCCGGTCAACGTCGCGGCCAGCTGCCTGGCGCCGCAAGGCAGTGAAACGGGGGTTCGGAGCGCCAACCGCGTCGTATTCGCGGACCCGAATACCCCCCAGCCTTGGGACGACAAGCCCAAGGTGGACCCGGACAAGCTCAACCTGAACCCTATTGCCACACAACTGGCACCATCGTTCGGTGCGACACCGAAGTGAGATGATCACCAGCTTCGGGAGGTGACAACGGTGAAGTGGGCCGGCCAGACGCTCATCCCGGGGCTCAACTCTCGGTGGACTACCTCGCACTCGATGCCGGACAACCCGAAACGGCAATCCTGGGATACGCCAAACGGTCAACACGGGATCGCCAAAGCGAATGCGAGAAACTCCTACCGAAACTAGGGCGACGCCCACGCTCTCAACATGCTTCGCCAGTGCTCCAAGCTTGAGAAATCCGATAGGTGCATGATCCCGTCCGGGTTCACCGCATCGTCTAGCAGCGCGCGCCAGAACGTCAGTACGAGTGGAAAGAGCTGTGCGTGCGTCAACTCACCCGTTGGTGACATTGAAGCGACGCGATACGCGCGATGGAATTCGAACAGAGCGTCGAGGCATTTTTGGGCGGGCGTCCGGCTTCGTATTAGTCCAAGAGCGGTTCAAGTACACGTACTCCCGACGTATGTGGCTGGATCGGGCCGCTCGCTAAGGGCAGAGAACTGGCCTGCTGCTTCACATAGTGAGGGCAAGCGAATCGGTCGTATCTAGGGCGCGCGGCGCATCATCCCCTCCGTATGCGCCCTCCTGAACCAACGGACGTCGCGGTTTCTCCGACGCGATCGTTGTGGGAGTGGTCAGCGAACTGCTTCCGGTAGGTGGAAGGTGCGGTCGCAAACGCGGATGTGAAGTTCTGTCGAAAGGTCACCGTGCTTCCGAACCCACACGCCAGCGCAATTGCGTCAATGCTCCAACCGGTCGTCTCCAGGAGAACTCGCGCCTCGCTCAGTCGTTGCTGGAGAATCCAGCGTGCCGGAGTGGTTCCCGTGACAAGACGGAACTGCCGTATGAAGTTTCGTCGACTCATCCGCGCCTGACCTGCGAGGCGGTCGACAGACAGCGGCTCGTCCAGGCGTCCGAGCGCCCATTCCAGCACGTCTGCAACAGCTGTGTCGCCCGCAGGTTCCGCAAGCGGTCTCTCGATGTACTGGGCCTGACCACCCTCTCGATGCGGCGCGACGACCAGGTTTCTCGCCACGCGGGTGGCAACTGCGGATCCGAGGTGCTTGCGCACAAGGTGCAGACAAGCATCGACCGACGACACCGTCCCCGCGGACGTCATCACGTCGCCGTGGTCGATATAGAGCACCGACTCGTCCAAGCGGATACTTGGATGGTTTTTGGCGAGCGCGGGCATCATCTCCCAGTGCGTGACGGCCGAGCGACCATGGAGGAGTCCGGCGTCGGCGACGGCAAAAGCGCCGAGACACAACCCCACGATCGGGGTGCCGCGAGCGTGCGCCCGGCACAGCTTGGCTCGCAATGACTCGCTGATCGGTGAAAGTGGTAGCGGCCAGGAAGGGATGATCACGATGTCGGCCCAATCGAGTGTCCGCGGTCCCGCCACATCGCCGACCGAGTATCCCTCGACGGTCCGAACCGCGCCCGCGCGATCGGACCACAACCTGGTTTCCCAGTCAGGTGCGAGCCCGAGCCTGCCCACCTCACCGAACACCATCAACGGCGCTGCGAGATGAAACATCGTGATGCTGTCGAACGCATAGAGGGCGATTCGCATTTGGTCTCTTCCACATCATGGCGCAAAGTCATCGAAAGTATGCACCCGTGCCACTCACGGATGCATAGACACCTACCGAACAATGGAAGACGACCGTCAGGATCGCCGATACGAAACCGAACCCGACCGACCTTCCAGGAGTGATGAAAGTGCCTACACCTCGCCGTGCCCTTATCGTCGTCGACGTACAGCGGGAATACTTCGACGGTCCACTGCAGATCCAGTACCCACCGCGTGAGGAGTCATTGGCCAACATCCTCAGCGCCGTCAAGGTCGCTCGCGCGAATGACCTTCCCGTCGTCGTCGTGCAACATCGGATGCCCGAGGGCGCCCCGGTCTTTGTCGAAGGTACGCCCGGATGGTCACTTCACCCAGCGCTCGAGGATCACATCGATCCGGAAACCAAGCGCATCCACAAGCAGTACGCGAGCGTCTTCGCCGGCACCGATACAGCCGATTGGCTGCACGCGAAAGACATCGACACCATCACGATCGTCGGGTACATGACCAACAATTGCGACCTCGGCACCGCCGTGGAAGCGGAAGCTCTCGGGTTCGCCGCCGAGATTTTGTCAGATGCCAGCGGTGCGATCCATCTGGCCAACGAAGCAGGTCAGGTATCGGCGCAGTCCCTGCACGAGACCCTCATGATTCTTTTGCATTCGAACTTCGCTGCCGTCGCAACAACAAGCGCATGGGTCGACGCCGTAGATTCCGGAACGAGTTTGCCCAAGAGCAATCTTGTCGTCTCAGCCATCCAAGGACGCGAGGCGGCCCTCAGTTGATGCAATGCTGCAGGCCCGCAATAGATTCGGGACGCCTTAATCCCTGCCGGTGCAGACCGAACTCTCATCGACACCTTGGATGCCGCGAAACTTGAAGGACGATAGGTCCTTTGAACGCGGATGTCGGCGCCGGCGGGCCGTGAGCTACTTCCTCGGGGCGCCGGATGGGCAGAAGCTCGAAACATTCGTCTCGTCGGCTCCGCCCTGCGCTTTCCTCGTCCTGACGTCAATGATCGTCCGGATGCACCCGAAACGATCGAGCGCGATGACAAGCCGCGAGGCGATCCGGAAGAGCTCACCGTCACCGCACGACGCATCGACGACGAGGTACGGCGGCGGGCGGGTCGGCGAGCGCAACGGCAGCGATCATGCGCGAAGGACTGGCCGACGGTAGCGCTCAGCGGGTTCGGGACGTAGTCAGGCGCTGACAGGATCCAGGAGGCCGGCAAGCCGTCCGGCAATTAGTGCTTCGGACTCTGCGACAATACGTTCCACCAATTCACCCACTGTGGGGATGTCGTGAATCAATCCTTGCACAGTGCCAGCCGTCCAGATGCCAGCCTCGGGGTCGCCGCTGTCGAACACCGCTCGGCCCCGCGCACCGGCAACAAGATGTCGAACGTCTTCGAATTTGCCACCACTGGAGAGAATTTCGACAACTTCTTGGCTGATGCTGTTACGTGCTACGCGAGCGGTATTGCGCAGTGACCTGAAAATCAGCTCGGTGTCCACCTCGGAGGCAGCAACTATCGCCTCTTTGATGTTGCGGTGAATCGGAGACTCCTCGGTACACATGAACCGAGTGCCCATGTTGATGCCGTCGGCGCCAAGCGCCAGGGCGGCCACTAATCCTCGCGCATCGGCAAATCCACCGGATGCGATCATGGGAATGCTGATCCGCTCTGCTGCTGCAGCGATGAGAACGAGACCAGGTACGTCGTCTTCTCCTGGATGCCCGGCGCATTCGAACCCGTCGATGCTGATGCCGTCGACGCCGAGGGCCTGGGCTTTGACCGCGTGGCGGACGCTGGTGCACTTGTGGAGAACCTTGATGCCGGCGGCGTGAAAGTGCGGCAGATACGGTGCGGGAGAGGAGCCGGCTGTCTCGACGACTTTTACTTCGCAGTCGATGATCACATTGCGATACTCATCGTAGGGCGGAGGTGTGATCGTCGGGAGGATGGTGAGGTTGACCCCGAAAGGTTGATCGGTGAGCTCGCGCGTTCGGGATATTTCTCGGGCAAGATCGTAAGGCGTCGGCTGTGTCAGAGCAGTGAGCATGCCGAGCGCGCCGGCGTTTGCAACTGCCGCTACGAGTTCTGCTCTCCCCACCCACTGCATGCCGCCCTGGACGATGGGGTGACGAACTCCGAACGTCTCGGTAAATGCGGTTGTCAGCACTGGACATCTCCTCGATGATGCATGGATATCGGTTTGTCAGCTACGTTGTTGCCAAGCCATTTTCGGCCAGAGTGACGCATTCAGCCCATCGACGACGCCCACTCGTTCAAGGCCGGGACTTGCGAGGGCTCAGTTCGTGCCATCGGCGGTTCGGCGCGATAGGGCATGGCAGGCGTCAAATATTGCTCGCCACGTTCGTTGGTGCCGGGGATGAAGGTTCGGTTCGCAATCACATCGTCGGCGCAGATTACCTGGTCGTAGTCACGCACAAGCGCGGCAACCACTCCGGCTGCGGTGAGATGCTCTACCGCCTCAGCGGCGCTGCGGTGGCACAGTTGCTTCTCGATCGTGGCGACGAGGTCTGCACGGTTTTCCACGCGCAGTGTGTTGGTGGCAAACCGCGGGTCGTCGGCCAACTCTGGTAAGTCGATCGCCTTGCATAGTTCAATCCAGGCTCGCGGTTGGTAGCCGCTGATCACCAGCTCGCCGTCGACGGCACGAAAGACGTCTGCGGCAGGTGCGACGCTAGGTTGTCCGTTCCCTTTGCGGCTCATAGCCTTTCCAGACACTTGCCACTCGATCCAGTTGGCGGTCTGCAAGTGGATTGCGACGTCGAGCAGGGAAACTCGGACGGAGGAGCCCTTGCCGGTGCGATCGCGCCGCAGTAGCGCTGCCAGTACCGCTTGGGCGACGACGTAGCTCGTTGCATGATCTATGACCGGTGCGCCCACACGCTGTGGCGGGCCCTCCGCCTCACCCGTCACCGACATCAGTCCGCTCTCTGCTTGCGCAGCGATGTCGAGCCCGGCGCGGGTGGAGGACGGGCCCTCCGCCCCGTACCCGCTCACCGATACGCTGATGATTTCCGGTCGCAGACGTTGGAGTTCGGCAGAGGAGAATCCCAGTCGATCAAGCGTTCCCGGGCGCAGATTGTGCAGCAAGATGTCGCTCGACGCGATCAGATCCCGAGCCCGCTGCAGATCGGCGGAGTCTTTGAGGTCGAGGCAGATTGAACGCTTTCCACGGTTGTACCCGTAGAAGATGCCGCGCGCGTAATCGGCGTCGATTTGTCGGGCCGGTTCACCGCCAGGGGGCTCGAGCTTGATGACCTCGGCGCCGAGATCGGACAACTGCTGCCCGGCGCTGGGTATTGCGATCAGTTGACCGATCTCCACTACTCGGACACCTGCCAACGGCAGGTCTACTTCGTCGGTCATCGAATGATCTCCACATGAGGCGAAGTGACATCCTCAGCGGGCTCCAGGCAGCGCGCCAACAGGATGCCTTCGGTGTGGTTGCAGGGGTTCAATCGATTTCTGTCACCTTCTGCTCCCCCGATTCGGATTGTCACGGTTCCATCGTCATTGCGCTCGAAGTGTGCGTCGTTGAGGTTGACGGTGTGGTCGCGGTACTCGAAGGACTCGAACCAGTGGTTGTACAGCATCACTCCGAAGTAGGTGCAGTCCGGGAGAGTGAATGTAATATCCACGGCAGTAGCGTCTTTCAGTGACCACCAGCCGGCAATGTATTGGTTGGAGCTGGTGCCGTAGAAGTCTCCCCACCCTCGTTGCTCCGAGGTCACGCGAATCTCGTTGGGAGACTGACTGAGTGTTTCGATGAGCTGAAGACTGCGTCGAAGGCTCACGTCCATGCCACGAGCAAGTTTCGTGAGGCGCTGGGCCAGCCACGCCGTGTCGAGATCGGGGCGTGCACCAGGCGGCGGACCGAGGCGCTCGATGTGGAGAACGGGATCGATCTCCGCGTTACGCGTCTTGTGATACACACGCACTACAACGTCGAAGCAGCGCTCATCCAGCCGAATGCCGCTGCGCCCCTCCAGCTCTTGTGCGACGAAGATCTCGAAGTTGCCGTCCGCGTCACACACCTTGTCGTCGATGACGATGTTGTCGGCGACCCGGTCGGTCCCAGACGCGCCGACGCGATTGGCGAGGACGGCGACGTACGGCACTGTGCCACGGTTACCGTGAATACGGTATGTCTCGTTGGGGTCGATCATCGCAGTCCAGTAGTCGACGTCGATGCCGTCTCCCCAGAACTTTCGCATCGGTGACATCAGAGTGAAGAGTTCAGGTCGGAGCACGTCTTGGCGTTCGATATTCATCTCGGCGAGGTATCCGAACAGGCGAAGTGCGTGCCGTACGCCTTCGGCGCTGTCCAGCGGCGATCCTGTGGCGGCAGCTGTCGAACCGAATGTCGCAAGGCTGTCGGTGACTGCAGACCAAGCCTCGGTGAGCTGCCGGCGATCGTGCTGGGACTCGGATTGTGTTGACTGGTCAGCGAGTTGTGTCATCGTTTCTTCTCTTTCGTAGTAGACGAACTGGATTGTGTATGGGGCGTTGGTCAGCAGAGGGGGTCGAAAGGAACGTCTGCGTCGGACTTGCCCGAGGTCTGGTTGTTCACCCATCTGACGTTCTGGGTCCATCGGTCGGCCGAAATCTGCACAGGCCAGAGGCTCTTCTGTGAAGCCCACACCTGGTTGGCTTTGTCAGCAGGAACATTCATTCGCTCGGTGAGAAGTTGAGCTCCTGCTTGCTCGTTTGCAGGATCGGCTATCCACCCTGCTGCGGCCTCGAGCGCCGCACACACGGGGGCAGCAGCATCGGATTCAGCGAATGTGGCTGTCGTGACGAGCACCGTGCCCAGGCCGTATGAACTCACGCCGTCAGAGGCCACCGGGTCTACTTCTGTAATCGCCGTCATCGGTATTCCTTGAGCATCGAATACGGCCTGGCTGGCAGCGGTGAGAACGGCGGCATCTATGTCGCCCTTTCGTGCGAGTGGTATCTGACTCGCGGTGGGTGCCGCTGCGATGAATTGCACCGTGGATGCGTTGATGTTTCGTTCTGCGAGAAGCTGATTGACGAATTGCTCGGCTGCGCCGCCACGTGACGGTATGGCGATCCGCTTGCCGGGCAAATCCTCGATGGTGGTGATGCCGCTGTCTTTCGTCACGGCGATGGCAAGATCGATCGACCCGTACGGGGACAGTGGCCGCAGACTCTGCCCTTGCTCTATGGCCGGAACGACGGTTCCGGGTGCTCCGACCGCGAGATCGGTTGTACCGCCGATGAGACCGCTGATGAGTTCGGGCCCGTTCTTTCCGTCGATGAGCTCGACGTGGAGGCCTTCCTTGTCGAACATTCCTTGTTGGACGGCGACGTAGACAGGTAGGGACAAAGCGCTCGCAGGGTAGACCCCGATGGCGACGCTGCCGTCGTTCGGACGCCCTCCCCCTCCACACGCGGAAAGCAGTAGGGCCGCAGCAATGACTGTGCCGACAAAAGGTCGAAGTTTCATGGGATTCCTGTTCCTTGATGGCTGGGCGCATCAGTAATCAAGCTGAGTTGGCTGGGCACATCAGTAATCAAGCTGAGTTGGCTGGGCACATCAGTGGTCGAGCTGACCACGCAGCCGGTTGAAGATTTCGATGTATCGAGGTTCGGCGGTGAGGGTTTCGAGTTCGCGGGGGCGCTCGATGTCAATGCTGACGTCGTCGATCACCCGGCCGGCCCCGAGCAGCAGAACGCGGTCGGAGAGACAGATGGCTTCGCCGAGGTCGTGGGTTACGAAGATGACCGTCCGGCCTACCTGGGATTGCCAAAGCTCGAGGAATTCTCGCTGTACTTCGACTCGGGTCTGCGCATCGAGGGCGGCAAACGGTTCGTCCATCAACAAGATGTCCGGATCCAGAGCCCACGTTCGGGCCAACGCGACACGCTGGCGCATCCCTTGGGAGAGTTGCCAAGTCCACAGCCGTGACGCCTCGGACATTTGAACGGCCGCAAGCCAGCGCGCGGATTGAGTTCGTCTCTCCGCCTTGGGTACTCCCCTCAATTCGAGACCGTACTCCACGTTCTTCTGCGCTGTTCGCCACGGGAACAGCGCATCTCGGGCCATCATGAAGCCCATCCGAGAACGAGCGTCGAATGGCGTTGTGCCGAGGACCTCGGTCTTCCCTTCTGTTGCGTCCACCAATCCAGCGAGCGCGTTGAGCAGGGTGGTCTTGCCGCAACCACTCCTGCCGACCAGGCTCACGAACTGTCCGCGAGGGATTGTGAGGTCGAGATTATCGACCACAGTTTTCGCCGACCCGTCGGGCGAGGGGAAGGATATCGTCAGTCCGTCGAGTTGGACTGCGGGTGTAATCACGTTGGTATCCATGATGATTCCTGTCATCGTCGAGCCGGGGGCTGCCACCGAAGGAGGTAGCGCTCGGCGAAGTTCATGGCCTGGTTGAGGACGACCGCGACGATTGCGAGAAGTATGAGGATCGCGTAGACCGCTTCCATCCGGAACTGGGCCGAGTAGATCGACACAAGCTGGCCCAGCCCGTCCCGTGACGAGATCAGTTCCGAACCCACGACGCCAAGCAGTGAATAGATCAGCCCCAACCGAAGACCGGCAAAAATGCCAGGTGTCGCGACGGGGAGGAGAATGTGCCAGAACACCTGTGTCTTACTGGCATTCAGGACAGTGGAAAGTCGGAGCCATTCGTCGTCAACTGACTTCACACCGGCTCGTGCACTCGAGCAGACGATGAAGAATACGAGTGTGAACGCGAGAGCGACCTTTGCCGTCATCGTGATCCCGAAGATGACGATAAGCAGAGGTGCCAGCGCAAGACGTGGCATGGCATTCGCCGCATCCAGAAACGGACTCATGATGCGTTCGAGGGTCGGAAGCAGTCCGAGAGAGAGCCCTACCGCCACCCCGACTGCGCTTGCGAGGATCCACGCGATCACGACGGCAGTCATCGTGGCACGCAAGTTCGTCGAAATCTCCCCCGACTGCACTGCTGCGGTGAAGTAGTTCCAGGCCTCGCCTGGCGTTTTGGCCAGAACTGGCTCGATCCAACCTTGCGATGCGACGAGCTGCCACGCTCCGAGTAGGACCAAAAGCAGTGCGGCCTGGGCCAGTCGTACCCCGATGGTGCGTCGTGTACCGGATCGACGCTGTCGAGCGGGCTTCGGCTCAGAGCGTGCCCGCCTCGCGGAACGGGGTGACGTAGCGCCGGATGGCGAACTAGCGGTGATGGTTTCGGTCATTTCGGCGCCTTCTCCGTAGTGCTCACAGGCGGCGATAGGTGCTCGAGAAAAGCAGACGGGTGCGTCTGGTCGAAGCTCCCCGGGTTGTTGCTCACTGCGTTCATATGTGAAGCAGATCACGGGATTCTTCTTCCCGTCTACGCCACATTCGAGAGGTATGCCATAGGGTTTACCTATGGCTGACGGGCGCAGAATCGGGCGCGCACGCGGACTTCCATGAGAAGGGAATCCCAATGGACCGGCGTCATCTGGAATACTTTCTCGCCCTTGCTGATCGGGGCAGCATTTCCGCTGCTGCTCGCGGACTGGGGGTCAGCCAGCCGACAATCTCGGAGGCTCTGGCCAGAATGGAGAAAGAGTGCGGCCTGACGCTCGTCCGCCGTGGCTCGCGGGGAGTCACCCTGACCGACGCTGGGCGCGATCTCACAGGTCCGGCGGCCCAAGTACTTCGGGCATACCGGGATTTGGATCACGCTTTGCATCCATTGAACGTCGTGCAGCGGGGTCGGCTGACGGTCGTATGTCCGCGAACATTGGCGCGTGATCCGGCGGCCACGGCCCTCGGTGCGTTCAAAAGCAAGTTTCCCAACGTTGCGGTGACGATGCTCAGCAACGACACCGACGGAATCGGAACGGTGGTCGCCTCGGGTCAGGCTGATATCGGCCTCGGGGTGGACGAGGTGTTCGACGAGGGTGTTGAACGTATCCTTCTCGGCCGGCAACGAATCGTTGCGCTGGTGCCCGCCGCACGAAGTGAAGGCGAGGGGGTAGCGGCGTTGACGGATCTGTTGCGAATCGGATTGATCACCAGCCCGCGTGACGATGTCACTCGGCGACTGTTGGCGGAACGCCTGGGCGAAGGCACTGTGGACGGGGCGGTGGTTGCGGAGACTATCTCTGTGGCCTCGATGATCCCACTTGTACGCGCGGGAGTCGGCGTCGCCTTCCTTCCCGAATCTGTCGCCGATACAGTCGGAGAAGGTGTGGTGCTGTGTCGTACTCGGCCCCCGCTCACTCGTGATATCTGGATGTTCCACGGTTCGACGCCATCGCCTGCGGCACAAGCGTTTATCGAGACGACCAGCCGATTAGGTGACGAAGGTGGAATGGGGAACGCCGGATGAGCAACTTCGGAGAGTCCGCGCCCCCGCGAATCGATCCGCGGCAGCTACAAGACTTCCTCGCGGTCGTCGAACACGGCAGTATCACGGCAGCAGCGGCAAACCAGTTCACAGGAACATCGAGCGTCTCTCAATCAATTGCGCGACTCGAAAGACGCGTCGGAGGACGGCTTTTCAATCGGGGCCGGGCCGGCGCGACGCTGACTGCGCGCGGACGGAATCTCATCGATCCAGCACGCGAAGCGCTGGCCGCGCTCGACCGATTAGTGGTCGAGCGCGAGTTCTTACTGTCAGCAGTCCCCCACCTCAGTGTTGCCACGACAGCGAGCCTTGCGGACGATCCCACAGCGGTGCTGCTCGGAGCGCTGCGCACGGAGGTGCCGAACCTGAGAATCACCATCTCGGTTCCGCCGGGGTCATCTGTGGCCGATGCGCTTCACCCGGTCATGGCCGGCACCGCTGACGTGGCAATAATGGAGTCGCCGCCCACCGGCGTTCCCGGGACTCGAATGGTGCGCCTTCCGGACCACAAGTTGCGCCTTGTCTGCCCGCCCGGCACCCCGCCACCGGTCGACGGGGTATTCATCGGCGACGACCTCATGCGTATCGGCTTGGTCGTCGCACCGCGGTTCGAAACTTCCGATGTCTATCGCCATCTGCGTTCGATCGAACCGCGAATCGACCATGCCTTCGTGATGAGGTCACAGCATCGCGATGCCTTCGCGGATTTCGCATACGAAGGGATCGGTGCTGTCATCCTCGAACTCTCCAGTGCCGAGCGAGCATCCGAACGCGGCTGCACTGTGGGCGAGATACTCGAACTGCCGCCACGGAAGATCGCAGCCGTGGCAAAGGACGGCCAGAACACGCAGGTCGTCGAACATTTCCTACGGCTGTGTGCCGAGCAATCGGCGCGGAAGCTGTAGGCGGAGTCGATCTCTCTGGGACTTTGCGTATTCGCGGCGGCTGCTCATACACCGAGAACGATTGTTTTGTCTACAGACACAACACTTCTGGGATAGTCCGTTTCCTCGAACAAAGCCGACGGTTCACCTTGCCGTAAATATGTAATACGCGTCACTCCGGATCAACTTCGAAAGGTTGACCTTCATGCGAAAGTCTCTGAAATATTTCGCGAATGCTGCAGCGACGGTTGCGTTGTGCGCGACGCTAGGACTCACGGGCGCAACCGGAACAGCGGCTGCCGATACGCCCGGCATCCCGAGCGTCGGGCACGACTGGGCGAGTGCAGGGCCGTACACGCCGAATGTCTCGATCGGGCTGGTGCACACTCTGTACTACCCGCGCCAGCTCGGCGCGCGCGGCGAGAAGCACCCTGTTGTGATCTGGGGGAACGGGACCGGTGTGCTCCCCGGTGCGTACACCTCCTTGTTGCGCCACTACGCCAGTCACGGATTCATCGTGGTCGCCGCCAATACACCGGCAAGCAACTTCGCCATCACCATGCGGTCGGGAATCGATCTCATCGCAGACAAGGCGGCCAGCCCGTCGAATGTCTTCTACGGCAAAGTCGACCTGGAACACATTGGTGCGGTGGGGCACTCGCAGGGCGGGTCTGCGGCGATCAACGCGGCGATCGACGACCGCGTCGACACTGCCGTCGCGATCCAGCCAGGCCCGCTCAATGATGTCGATCTCATCGACGAGCCCGTTCTCTATCTGGCCGGCCAGGCCGACGCAATCGTTTGGCCGGCGATCGTGCGCGCGATGTACGAGGACGCAGACCACGTGCCTGCCGAGTATCTGGAACTGCGCGGCGCCACGCACTTCGGTACGGCGATCACCGGTGGCGATATGCGCGGGCCGAGCACGGCGTGGCTGCGGTACTGGCTACTCGACGATCCGAACGCCCGCACCGAGTTCTTCGGAGCGAGCTGTGGATACTGCACTGACACCCAGCAGTTCTCCGACTTCGACCGCAACGATCTGGCCCTGCAGATCCCGGGGTGACGGTCAGATCCGGAGTTGTCGAAGACGAACAGCCGTTCCAATCAGGTCGGCGGAGTCGCGAAGCTCAGATGACGACGTAGCCGTACATCCGTTCGCCCTGAGCAACAGCTCTGGTCGCTAGTTCGGCGAAGGCGGTCAGGAACGGCACTGAGTCCTCCGACGGTTCACTGGTCTCGTCGATCGCCCAGGCCGCCGCAGCAGCGGCGACACCTTCAGCATTCAATTCCGCTAGTGCATCGCGTAATTCGTCGGTAACCGTGAGCACGAGGGTGTCGCCGTCGTCGCTCATTGCGACGAGTTTCCCGCAGCGTGGACCTTTTGCGACCTCGTTGTAGGGGCGAGCTGTGAGGGCTGCTTCCAGTCGGCCGAGCGCGACAACCGGATCGACGCCTTTCGCCTGCAGAACCGGAGTCCCATCCGCAGCCAACTGAACCCGCGGGCGAGAGGCATCGTTCGCCTCGATCACCGCTGGTTCCAAGTCGACGAGACCCTCGAGGGCGGAGGTGGCGTGCTCATCCGTGCGCGCGGTGAAGTAGTCGGTGATCGCAGACATGGCGCGATCATCCCACACGCGGTGCATCCCCACGTCCCGGAGTCCTTCCGCGACTTGGCTGATCACCGTCAGACGGGGCAGGAGTGTGCTTCCTCGATCGCCTTCGCGAAAGCGCGGAGTCGTGGGCTTTCGAGATCGGTACGCCACACGAGGCCCAAAGCAGATTCGGGTAATCCGTTGATCGGTACGAATGTGATGTCCGAGCGCTGGCTGTATGTAGCGGTTGCTGCGCACAGGATGAGGCCGACCTGACTGAATGCGACCTGCGACAGGCCTTCCTGAACGGTGCTCGCCCCACCCTGCGTGGGAATCGTGGCTCCGCCCGGCGTCGTGCTCGGGGAATTCACACGCTGCCAATAGTCGGGGGCGGGGCCGGTGATGGGTACGAGACAGATCTGCGCCAACTGCTCGGCGTCGATCACGTCCAGTTCACTGAACGGGTGATGGACTGAGACGGCCAGGGTCTGGGGCTGTCGAGAAAAGACGAGCCCGGTCGTCAGCTCGGGCTCATCTACGGGGAGAAGTGCCACTGCCGCATCGATTCGCCCGGCGAGTACATCACTGAACGGATCACCCAGGGGTAATTCTTTGATGGTCACGCAAGTTTGCGGATGTTGTATCTCGAAACGAGTGACAGCAGCCGCGATCGAATCGTAAATTGCTCCTTGGAAACCCACCCGAAGCGGCGTCGGCATGTTGCGTGCTCTTGACTGAGCGTCCTCGATTACTCCGACAAGCGCACGATGCGCGGGAGCCAACGACGCAAGAAATTCGGCGCCGAATTCAGTCAGGTGTACGCGGCGACTGGTGCGCGCCACCAGGCTGGTGCCGATACGGCGCTCCAACCCGCTGATCAGCTGACTGACTCGGCCCTGGGAGATGAACAGTCGTTCGCCGGTGCGACCGAAGTGCAGTTCTTCAGCGAGAACGAGGAAACACTCGATCTCACGCATCGGAGGCTCCGACATTTTCACTCCGACCTTCGACTCATTCGACCACTCCATCATGGCTCATCGATGAATTGAGCTAATGGTTGGATGAGCGATTCGCCGTTGATCCTTGGGCGTGCGGGAGCTTCTCTGGTTACATGCCACATTCCGCGCCCGGGCAGAACAGCCCCGCGCCCACGTCCTCAACCCACGCACACACCATCGAGAACCACTGGGCTGCGGTCGCCCTGATCGCAGCGTCCACCTTCATCGTTGTCGCGGCAGAGATGATGCCGGTCGGGCTACTCACCCCGATCGGTGCTGACCTGGTGGAAAGCGAAGGGACCATCGGGCTCTCACTGGCCATTACCGGGTTGGTGGCAGCGGCCACTGCCCCGTTTGTGCCCATCGTGACCCGGCGCTTCGATCGTCGGTCGACGCTTATCGTCCTGATGTTTGTAGTCGCCGCGGCGAACGCCCTCACGGCTCTCGCACCAAGCTTCGCTGTGCTCGCTGGTGCTCGCGTCCTACTCGGTGTGAGCATGGGCGGAGTCTGGGCACTCGCCGCTAGCCTGGCACCCAAATTGGTGGGTTCCAGATCCGTCGGGTTGGCGACCACGATCATCTTCAGCGGAATCGCTGTTGCCTCAGTTCTCGGTGTCCCTGCGGGGACGTATATCGGAGCAGCGGCCGGGTGGAGCGTGGCATTCTGGACTCTCAGCTGCGCCGCGACGCTGATCGCGCTCGCCATGTTCGCTGTCCTACCCGTGATGCCAGCTGATCAAGCTTTGTCGCTCGGGAGTCTCGCGGCGGCTTTTCGGAACCCGGGAGTCCGGGTCGGAATCGCGATTACCGCGCTCATCGTCACCGCTCATTTCGCGGCGTACACCTATGTGCGTCCGGGGCTGGAGCTCTTCGCAGGATTGCACCCTGCGCAGATCGGCACGATGCTCTTGATCTACGGGGCTCTGGGCGTTGTCGGCAACTTCATAGCCGGGCCATCTGCCACCAAGTCACCGAAGACTGTGGTCGTCATCCTCAGCGCGGGAGTAGCGATCACCCTTGCCCTGTTCCCGATCTCGGCTACTACCTTGATCACAGCTGCTCTGCTCATGGCGGCTTGGGGCCTCTTCTACGGTGGTGTATCGGTGAGTACTCAAACATGGATCGCACAAGCAGCCCCCGTTCACCGAGAGGCCGCTGCGGCTCTGTGGGTTGCAGTCTTCAATGCAAGCATCGCCCTCGGCGCGTTCGCGGGTGGACGCATTCATGACCACTCCGGTTCCGAAACGGTCTTCTGGATAGCCGCGGGAATCGCCACTCTCGCAATGCTGCTCGCCACATTCCGCAATCCCGTCGTTGCAAAGCACGAACTGACAACCTAGCCGCCGACACAAAACCTTCATAGAGGCAGGACAACAGATATGCGCCAGGCACCCGTTTCGACATTCATGGATGTGACCGAGATGCTCGAACGCTACCGGGACAAATCGCTGTCTCCGGTGGAGGTGCTCGAGTCCACCATCGAACGTATCGAGGCGCTCAACCCGACCTTGAATGCAGTGGGACACAATTTCTTCGATACTGCACGGGTACAAGCGAAGTCAGCGGAACGCCACTACGCCCGCGGTTCGGATGTCAGCCTTCCGCTCGCCGGTGTTCCGGTTGTGGTGAAAGAGGATGAACCGGTACAAGGCCAACCGTGGACTCAAGGGTCCAAGGTCTATGAGGACTTGATCGCCACCCACACTTCGACTTTCGTGCAGCGGATCGTCGACGCCGGTGCCATTGTCCACGCGCGATCGACGGCCCCGGAATTCTCCTCGGCCGCGTTCACACAGTCCGAGTTGTGGGGCGTCACTCGCAATCCGTGGAACACGAAATACTCCTCCGGCGGGTCTTCCGGTGGATCGGCAGTCGCACTTGCCACCGGTATGACGCACTTGGCTACCGGTTCCGATGTTGCAGGATCGATCCGAACTCCGTCGTCACTCAACGGAATTGTCGGGTTCAAGCCACCGCACGGCCGTGTCCCCGTCGATCCGCCCTTCAATCTCGATCGCTACTGCCACTGCGGTCCGATGGCTCGCACCGTAAGTGACTGCCTCACACTGCAGTCGGTCATCGCGGGACCGACCTCCACTGACATTGCCTCGCATGTGCCGGCATCACCGCTGCCCGGCCTCGATACGCATTCGTTGACAGGAATGCGTATCGCCGTGATCCCGGCGTTGGGTGACTGGCCGGTTGATCCGGACGTTGCCGCCAACACCGCCAAGTTGGTGGACACCCTCACTGCGCTGGGCGCACGCGCGGAGATCATCGAAGTCGACCTGTCACGCGCTGCAATCATGCGTGCGGCCGCCATTCACTACGATCACGTGTTCGGTGCATCGATCTCCGCCGAAGCGTCCGCGCACCCCGACAAGGTCACCGAGTACGCGCAGGAATTCGCCCGATGGGCACGCCGCACCCGTGGTGATGCGACTTTCCTCGACGGACTCGCGATCGAAGCCGAACTGTATTCGTCGATCGGATCCCTGTTCGACACCTATGACGCGTTGATCACTCCGGCAGTGGTGACCGATGGCTTTCTTGCCGGCGACGACTACGTGGGGCACGGAATCAATGTGGCTGGAACAGAATTGGAGTTCTACCTCGAGGCTGTCCCGGCCATCACCTTCAACATCCTGAGCAGCTGCCCGGTGCTGACAATCCCCACCGGTTTCGCTCGGAACGGAATCCCCACCGGTACACAGATAGTCACGCGGCCGTACGACGACCACACGGCCTTTGCGATAGGGCTCGCCCTCGAGAAGGTCCTGCCGTATCCGAATGAGCATCCAGACTGCTTCGCGACCCCGCAGGAATCGCTCGGCGTTTGAGACTTGCTCTGGTGAAGGGTTGACCAGAATGTAGTTAGGTGCCATATTAGTTGCATGGCAGTGGACGGAACCGATCACGACTCACCCACGTTGGATCAGGCGCGGCGGCAGTTGGAGCATTACGGCCTCGGGTCCGATCCGCAGGCGGTGCTGGTTGCGGTGCGGCTGATTTCGGCGGGCGCGCGGCTCGGTCGAGCAACCGAGGTCCACTTCGCGAGGTATGGACTGTCGACCGGCCGTTACCGATTGCTTGCGGATCTGGAAGACCACGACGGGGAGAAATCTCCCTCGCGACTGGCCGCTGATCTCGGCGTCTCGCGAGCCACGGTGACCGGGCTGGTCGACGGCCTCGAGCAGGAGGGTTTGGTCGCTCGGCGTCCGTCGGCCGAGGACGGGCGTGGTGCGGTGGTCGTCCTGACTGCTCGCGGCGCTCAGCGTTTGCGTGACATGGCGCCCGAACACTTTGCTCGTCTCGAGGAAATGGTCGACGAGCTCACTGTCGACGAGCGTGCGGTTTTTCTGGATCTGCTCTCGCGGGTCGTTCGCGGTATCGGTGCGCTGACTGCGGAGTAGTCGGCTGGGATTCCAGGCATTCGTGTAGCGATTCGAATCGTCGCCAATTCTCGACAGAGGCTTCTCTCTCCATGCCCAAATAGTTAGCCACCTAATTATAAACGGAAAGTTGGCCTCCTTCATGTCCGGACTCACCCCGCMGATCCGTCGCGAAAACAAAAGGGAGATAAACGATTCCAAWCGATTCGACCCGGTTGCCGATCGTCGCGCCGCACGACCTTTCACCCTGTGGAGAGAGGTGCTGGTCGCCTACCTTGCCCCTGCGCTGATGGCGGGTGCTGGCGGAGTCGCATCCGGCCAATCGGGCCTCACGACGGCGGCATTTACGTCCATCGCGGGCACGTCGGCAGTGGTGGCGTTGCTGATCGGCTCCTGGCTGCGGCGTCGCGGGAGGTCACGACCGTGGACCACGGCCCTGCCTCGCATCGTGGTGGCGGCAATTCTTGCCGTCGGAGCCGCTGTGATTGCTGGTCTCGTCGGGTGGTTCGCCTCCCGTTGGCTACCAGCTCACACGAGCGTGGTCGACACCGCTCGGCTTGCTCGCCTGCAACTCGATCTACCGATATCTGCCGCTGTGGCTGCCGTCATCGTCAGCTGGCGATGGCGCCGTCAGAATCCCTGACAGACAACACATGTCAAAGATCCCCGGCTTCGCGGGGAAGACCGAAAGGAACACGATGATCGTCATCATGGGAGCGTCCGGAACCACAGGCGGCGCGTTGCTACGCAGTCTCGCATCCTCGGGTGTGCCGAGCCGAGCGCTGTCCCGCGACCCGGACAGGCTGCGCGCCCACCTCGGCGATTTGGCCGACGGTTTGGTCGAAGTAGTGCGGGCCGATGCCGCAGACTCAACTTCGCTACGCACTGCTTTCGAAGGGGCTGAACAACTTTTCCTCGCCATGGCCAACGGACTCGAACAGGTCGAGCTCGAAACGCGTGTGATCGACATAGCCGCCGAGAGCGGCGTCGAACACATCGTCAAGATCTCCGATCCCGCCGCCGCGGCCGACTCCCCTATCGCTCTCTCCCGCGGCCACCATGCCGTCGGCGAACACCTGCGCGCATCCGGGATCCGCCACACTCTGCTCCGCCCCTATGCGTTCATGCAGAATCTGTTGCTCCTGGCTCCGGCGGTGGCTGCGCAAGGGGTGATTCTGGGCGCGATGCGGGACGCGCCGTGCAACTGGATCGACTGCCGAGATATCGGTGACGTCGCCGCGGCCGTGCTCACACGCGCCGACCTCGCCGGCGGTACCTACGTCCTGACGGGTAGCGAGGCAGTCGGCTACGGCGGCATCGCCGATTCTCTGACCCGCATGCTCGATCGCCCCGTCCAATATATCGACCTGGCACCGCACGAACTGCGGCAAAACCTCGTCGATCATGCCCACATGCCTCCGTGGCTGGCCGAGCACATTCTGGAGATCCAGCAACTTGCCGTCTCGCGCCCGGAGTCACCCACCGACACGGTGGCACGTGTCCTGGGGCGTGAGCCACGAAGCCTGGATGCGTTCCTGCGTGAGCATCTGGACCGTTTCCGCTGATTCACGCTGCGAGAGCAGTGCCGCCAGAAGTCACGCGGTTGATCAACGAGCCCACCGAATCCTGATCGGACCTCGTACGGATTCCGGGTCGACGACTTCGCCGCCCTGGGTGATCTGTACTTCGCCGTCGGCCACCATGTGGCGGGCAGCCTCTCGGACGGGGTCCATCAGCGGACGCCAATTGTCGGGTGCCGCTGCGCGGGCCACGTCGGAGGGGCAGATGCTCGACTCGGCCGATCGGGCACTGAGTAGTTCGCGGATCTTCGCCGCCAGTTCTTTCTCTTCCACCGTGTGACCTCAGTTTCCGGTCGTGACCGTAGGCCTTCAACAGAGTATGAACCTTCGGTTCGGCGAGTTGTGGCGAAGGAATGGTGCACATCGATAATTATTGACGGCGTGGAGAATTCGAGTGCAACGCGCCGCGACGTAGTCCGAAACTCGTATTCGGCCAGATCCCAGGAGTACGCGGACCTCTTCGGTTCGATGGATTCGACGCACGCATCTGATCGGGCCCTGGTGACCAGCTGGGCTGCCACTTTGACCGGCCCAGTGCTCGACGCCGGGTGCGGGCCGGGGCAGTGGACAGACTTCCTGGCCCAGAGCGGGCTGGCTGTGAGCGGGATCGATCTCGTGCCTGAGTTCGTCGAACGAGCACGCAACCAATACCCGGATCTTTCCTTCGAGGTCGGGGGCTTCGAGGCATTGGACGCGAGAACGAATTCACTGGGCGGCGTGCTGTCCTGGTACTCGCTCATTCACCATCACCCGCAAGATATCGAGGCACCGCTCGCTGAATTCGCGCGCGTGATCCGCCCAGGCGGTGGATTGTTAGTCGGCTTCTTCGAAGGCGCAACGGTAGAGCCTTTTGATCACGCCGCGACGACTGGTTATCGATGGCCGGTGACCGAACTTGCCGAGGTGCTGGTCACAGCGGGTTTCGACGTGATCGAGACCCATACCCGGACGGGGAGCGGTTACAGGCCGCACGGCGCAATCACTGCCAGCCGGCGCGGCGTCGAATAGCGGATCGAGACAGCGGATCGAGACGGGGCGAGCAATTCTCTTTCATTCATTTCGTGTGAGTGGTGTGCTGGATGAGTCACTCCCCGGCTTTTTCAGCACCGGATCATCCACAGTTGAAAGAAGGCGCCATGACCACGATCCATCTTCACAAGACGACCACTGCGACGCCCGAACAGGTCCTTGCCGGCCTGACCGACTTCGGCCCGGGCCGTGAGGAAATCTTCGGCCGCAGTGCGGACAGCTACCTGAAAGTGCACCAACAAGGACCCCACGATGCTGATGTCACCGAGGGCTCCAGTGGTATCTGGGAGCGTCTGCACTACGACTGGACCGACCCGCACTGCGTCGTGATGACAACCACCGACTCCAACCTGTGGGGCGGGGCGTCGAGCCATACCTACACGCTGACCCGGCAGCCAACGGGTCTGACCGATGTCGACGCCGTCGTGGTCCGGGACGGCAAGAACCTCAAGGGAAAGCTCCTGGCGTCGGTACTCGGACTCGTCGGCACCCAAGTGCTGGGAAAGTCGTTCACGAAGTCCATCGATGCCATCGAAACTCGCAACGGTGGCGCGAGCGGCGGCAACACACAGTGACAAGAACCTGACGGGCTTGTCAGAGCGCTTCGAGGGCTACCGTCATCTTCTTCACCGTCTCTGGTGCCACTTTGGCTTCGAATCCCGCCTTCAGGAGAGGCGACGCTATCTTGGCGGCACCGTTGAACTCGACGTTCGCGTGATATTCGATCTCGGTCGAGTTCGGACCCACCGAAGTCAAGGTGATGTCGTCGGTACTGGTGGCAGTCTTGTTCTTTCCTTCGAGAACAACGTGATTCAGCTCGTCGGTCACCAGCGTGTACGTCAGTTCCGTGGTGACGCCGAACAGCTTGGACACGTTGTGCCACTGGGTTCCGACGCCGACAGGACCGTCGGAGATCTGCGTGCAGCTCTCGGTGCCCGGATCCCACGTCGGCGCATTGGCGAAGTCGCGGAGAAACGCCGCAGCCTTTTCGATCGGTACCTCGGCGGTGAATTTGCGGGTGACGTCAACCATGCGGTGGGCCTTTCGGTTCATTTTTCGGCGGTAGTGCCGCGGTGAGAGTTCGTTCCGACGCCCGGGCTACCCATACTCGACAAACGGTAACCACCTTCAGAAGACTGCGCGGTCCAGTGGACGCGGAAGCGGATCGAGTGCGCCGGTCTCGCGCAGGCGCTCGTACGCCCGAACGACCCCATCGACGGCCCCGATCTGTAGCAACACGCCGCCCGGTAACGCGGCAACGCCTGCTGCGAGGTCATCCGGGATCGCGTCAGCGCGAGCGGACGAGAGGTAGCCGACTCGGCCGATCACGGGATCACCGACGCGATAGTCGGACTCGTCTTCGAGAGCGTCGAGGATGTTGTCGTCGGTGACGTCTCCGAAGTCCGGTTCCCACACCGCGGCGAGCATCCGAAGTAGTTCTGTCTCAGGAACTTCGGCGGTGTCCGGCGCGCTGACGGCAATAATCATCGACTGAAGGACGATTTCAGGTTCGCCGCCCGCCAACCCGGAGAGCTCGAGCCCCCATTCGGGCCCTCCACTGGATGCGAGCCTCAATCCGATTCCCAGACGATCCGACCAGTCTTCGGCGGCCTGCGCGTTCTCGAGGACCTGCGCCAACTGGTCGACGGTCACGGCAGTAGCAGGTCCAGCGGAATGGATCTGTTGCCACGACCCGCCGACCACCTCGGGCAACAGGAATTCGACTTGCTCCAACGTCCGACGCCACCGGGAGGCCACGGCCTGCACCGATTCCGGCCGTCGTCCCCAGAAAACTCGAATAGCGCGTCGTGTCATCGAGTCCTCCGGTAAGGATCGTCCATGGGTAGCCATATCCCGTCTTCGTGGATTTCGAGATCAGTGACGCCGCGGGTGAGAGCGTCGACGGCCGCGAGAACTGCAGGGCGCGTTTCGTTCTCACGGCACAGGAGTGACCACGTCCAGATCGCCGCGGGGTCGATCACCGGACGTGCAGTGAGATCGCTTGGCAACGTGATGGTCTGCCCTTTGGGCGAGTTGACGACCGGACGGCCGACGGCACGGACGTGATCGAAGAATGCCGGACCGGTGATACCACCGTCGTTGATGCGCAGGATCTGTGCGCCGGTATCGCGAGCGAATTCTTCGGCGTAGACGTTCCACGAATACCAGGAGGTGGTGTCGTCGTCGACGAGTACGACGACGTCGCGTGCCCGCACCGGTGTGGTGTCCTCTCCGGTGGAGACCGCGTACAGCCGATCCGCACCGAGCAGTCTTGCGCTCAGAGCATGTTGGGCGACATCGGTTTTCCGCACCCAGGCGATCGCCAGGTCGAGGCTGCCGTCCGCTACCCGCGCGGCCTGCGCGTGCGAAGGCACCACCCAGGCGTCGACGTGCAGTTGCGCGACCCCTGAAGTGCGCGCGATCAGATCCGTGGGGAGCCAATTGACGTAGCCGATCCGGACGGGCTCCGCTCCGGACAGACGCTCCGCGCGGCGTCGCAGATTCTCGGCACTCTCGAGTAGCGCACGGACATCAGGGAGCAAGGCCGCGCCGGCTGGCGTCAGAGCGACGGAACGGCGGTCGCGGACGAACAGCTTGACGCCGAGGTCGCGCTCGAGTGCCATGATCTGCTGCGACAATGACGGCCCGGCTATCAGTAGCCGCGCCGCGGCTCGGCCGAAGTGCAGTTCCTCGGCGACGACCTCGAAATATCTCAGCTGACGCAGCTCCACGATCATTCATGCTACGTGCGGTGGGAGGTTGTGCCTATCAGTCAGGAGCAAAGCGGTCGTGGCGGTCCGGCGCGGCCGGGGCACACGATAAGACCATGACCACAGTCCACAACGGCGTCTCCCCGCGAGCGCACGCTGTCCAAGCTGCCGCTGCGCTGGCGGCGAGCATGGGAATCGGTCGATTCGTCTACACACCGATTCTGCCGTTGATGCACACGCAGGCCGGTCTGTCCGCCTCGCTCGGCGCCACCCTGGCGACGGCCAACTACGTCGGGTACCTGATCGGTGCGCTCGCGGGAATCCTCATTCCCGGCGTGGTGCGCTCGGCAGCGGTGATGCGTACGTCGTTGGTGGTCCTCATCGCGACTTTGGCGCTCATGCCCACTACCCACGACGGATCCATCTGGTTCGCCCTGCGGCTCGTCGCAGGCATTGCCAGTGCCCTCGTCTTTATGATCGCCGTCAGCGCTTTGCACGCGCACCTTCGGGGGCAGTCCCAATTCCTGGCCGGATGGGGATTCGGCGGAGTTGGGTTGGGTATCGCCCTGTCCGGGGTCCTCGTGTTCGTCGTCCGCTTCATCGGTGCCTGGAGTACAGCCTGGCTGGCATCTGCGGCCCTTGCGGTGGTGTGTGCGGTCGCAGCCTGGGGATTGACGCCGGAAACGCGTCCGATCATCACACCGGACGCGCCGGGAACTCCCGGTCTCCAACGCTGGTTCACTGCCTTGTTCATCAGTTATTTCCTGGAAGGCATCGGCTACATCATCGCGGGCACGTTCCTTGTTGCCGCAATCGATCTCGCCGCTCCAGAATGGGTCGGCAGCGGCGCTTGGATAGTGGTCGGTCTGGCCGCATTTCCCTCGTGCGCCCTGTGGGCTTGGCTCAGCCTGCGTTGGTCGAGGCCGACTCTGCTTCTCGTTGCCCTGTTGATTCAGGCGGTGGGCATAGCGCTTCCTGCTGTGATCGGAGGCGTCGGCCCCGCACTGATTTCAGCTTTCCTGTTCGGTGTCACCTTCCTTGGTATCGGGTCAATTGTGTTGGCAATCGGCGCGCACCTGCAGTTCCCACGTGCCGTGGCGTTGCTGACCGCTGGATACAGCGTCGGTCAGATTCTCGGCCCACTCGTTGTCACTCCGTTGCTGCGAGACGGGTATCGCGACGCTCTGCTGTTGGGTGCGGCCGTCGTCCTGGGCGCAGCAGTGGCCGCCGCGGTTTTGCGGTTCCGATTCCCTTCCGATCTCGATGCGGACCCTCGGACGGCCACCTCGACTGAGGAGGTAGTTTTTGATGTCAGATGACGAAACCGCCGGAGCACTACCCGACGTAGGACTGGAGATGTTCGAATGAGCGCACTCACAACCGATCTCGACCTGAAGGTCCCTGTCATCGCAGCCCCCATGGCCGGCGGCGCTTCCACACCGGCACTTGTTGCTGCTGCCTCTCGCGCAGGCGGTCTCGGATTCCTCGCCGCCGGGTACAAGACGCCTCAGGCTCTGTCCGACCAGATCGACACCGTGCGCGCCGAGGGAGTGTCGTTCGGTGTCAACGTCTTTGCGCCCAACCCGGTGCCTGTCGACGTCGATGCCTACCGTGCCTATACCAGGGCGATCCAGGTCGAGGCGGATCGCTACGGCATCACACTGGCTGACGGTGAGCCGGTCGAAGACGACGACTACTTCGAGGACAAGATCGATCTGCTCCTGGCCAGCCCGGTTCCGGTGGTCAGCTTCACCTTCGGCTTTCCCACACCCGGCGTCATCAAGGCGCTGCGCGCTGCCGGTTCACTTGTCGTCCTCACTGTGACTTCGAAGGCAGAGGCGCTCCTTGCCGTCGACGCCGGTGCCGATCTGCTTGTTGTGCAATCGTCGGCTGCCGGCGGCCACTCCGGAACGCTCACTCCCCTGCAGGTTCCGGCAGAAACACCGATCACCGAACTGATCGCACAAATCCGTCATCGCACCTCTGTTCCGCTATTGGCGGCCGGTGGACTGGCGACCTCCGCCGACGTCGCTGCAGCCTTACGTGCCGGAGCGGACGCGGCAGTCGTCGGTACCGTACTGCTGCGCACCGAGGAGAGTGGTGCCTCGGCTCCGCACAAGGCAGCTCTGGCCGACACGTCACGCGGGAACACGGTCGTCACAAGAGCTTTCACGGGACGTCCTGCACGGGCACTTCGGAACGAGTTCATCGATCGCTACGACGCACAAGCGCCCATCGGGTACCCGGCCATACATCACCTGACCAATCCGATGCGCAAAGCCGCTGTTGCGCAGGCAGATCCCGAGCGAATGCACCTGTGGGCCGGCACTGGCTATCGCCATGCGACGGAGGAACCAGCCGGGGTAGTGATTTCGCGATTGGCTAACCTGTGACGGCGCGGACACCGGAAGCCGGATTGCCGGAAGTAGTGACATACGACGGGTTGCCCGGGTCCGCCGGTGGTGCACACTCGCTTCGAGTCAAGCGTCCCGATGTTGCATTTCAGCGGCTGCAGACATTCCTGGAATCCTGTACCGAACCAGTGTCGTTGCCGTCGTGGACGTTCGAGATCTACCAGAGGGGGCCATCCGAGCCGACCGCGCAGTTGTCATCGTTCGCTGCCGAGCTCTTCGGTGGGCCCCGCTACAAAGCGCAAACCCATACCGAATGGAACGTCCCACCTGGTTCTGTCAACGAAGCGCTCGATGCCCTCGTTGGTTGCGATGCGGTTACAACCCACGGACGTTCTGTGGCGGCGCTGACCTGCAGCGCGCCCGTACGCCTGATCGACCCCAACACGCGCGCGCCGTACCCCGACATCACCCCCGACGCGTTCGGCCGTTTTGCCGTGGATGGATACGGCCGGATTCTCGGCGAGTCAGGCATACGCGCAACCCTCGGCAACTCGACATCCTCACTGTCCCTTTGGCTCAACCTGCCTGCAGACGAACGGTTGTCGTCCGGTGCTCGTCACCTACAAGACCATCTCCCGTTCCGGTTGTCCGCGAAACACTGGCGTCTCTGGCGGCCGAACCGGAGCGGAGACTCGTATCGTTCCAACAAGATTCCGTCGCCGGTTCACGACCACGTTTGAATCACAAAGCAAGCATTCTCATTTCGGGCAGAGTTCGCCGATCTCGGAGACGATGCGATCAGTGCTGCGAACCACCCATACCGCGCGTCCGCCACGCAATGTCGGCATCAAGAGTCGGTCCTTCTCGATGGGCCAGTGCACAAAGGGAAATCCGCCGGCCAGCTCGTCCTGGACTTCGCCGGCGATCAGGGCCGTCAACTCCTGTACAGGCTGTTCGATGTGCGGCCCGACGACCCTGACGCCGATCAGGGGACTGGTTCCTGCACTCTTGCCCTTTGGCCGTGGTCCAGCGTCGAGCGCGAGGTGGCACTGACCGTCATCGAGCATCGACACCGTCCACACGCAGTTCTGCATGTACGTATCAGGGCCGTGCCAGCGGCATTGCAGATCCCTGCCGACAGCCTGGCACGCCTCGACGACGTTGGCGGGAGCGTCGTCTGGTGCATCCGGCCCCATGATCGGAAAGCTCCAGACTCCCACGTAGTCGAAGTCGGGCAGATACATGCTTTCACTATGGCACGTTGTCAGAATGCGTCTTCCTCGAGTTCCATGATCTCGTTGTCGAGGGATCCCAGGATTTCTTTCGTCGACGCCAGGATAGGCAGGATGTTCTTGGCGAAATACGACGCGATGACCACCTTGCCCCGATAGAACGACCGGTCCTTTGCCGACGCGTCACGGTCCAAGGCTGCCAACGCGACTTCCGCTTGCACCAACAGGCGCCATCCGATGAGCAGGTCGCCTACCGCGTACAGAAAGCGCACCGAGCCGAGGCCTATCTTGTACAACTCGGAGGGTTGGTCCTGGGAAGCCATCAGATACCCGGTGAGCGTCCCGGCCATCTCCTGCACGTCGGTCAAGGCGGTCTCGAGTAGGACTCGCTCGGCCTTGAGTCGACCGTTCCCGGCCTCACTGTCGATGAACTCTCGTATGCGACCGGCTACGTGAGCGAGTGCAACGCCGCGGTCGCGTGCGATCTTTCGAAAGAAGAAGTCCTGCGCCTGGATCGCCGTGGTGCCCTCGTACAGGGTGTCGATCTTGGCATCGCGGATGTACTGCTCGATGGGGTAGTCCTGAAGATAACCGGAGCCGCCCAGGGTCTGCAGGCTCTCGGTGAGCAGTTCGTAGGCCTTCTCGGAGCCGACGCCCTTGACGATCGGCAGCAGCAGATCGTTGACCCGCGCCGCCAATTCGGCATCCGCACCCGAAACCAACTCGGCGACATCGGCATTCTGGTGTGCAGCGGTGTAGAGGTAGACCGCTCGGAGGCCTTCGGCGTAGGCCTTCTGCATCGCCAGGCTGCGTCGGACGTCGGGGTGGTGCGTAATGGCCACACGGGGCGCGGTCTTGTTTGTCAGCTCGGTGAGGTCTGCGCCTTGAATTCGTTCTTTTGCGTACTCGAGGGCGTTGAGATAGCCGGTGGACAGTGTTCCGGTCGCCTTGGTGCCCACCATCATTCGAGCATTCTCGATGACCTGGAACATCTGGGCGATACCGTTGTGGACATCACCCACGAGCCAGCCGACGGCAGGAACGTCCGTCGCTCCGAAGGTGAGCTCGCAAGTTGGGGAAGACTTGAGGCCCATCTTGTGCTCGACGCCGGTGACGTACACACCGTTGCGCTCTCCCAGTTCAAGTGTGTCCGAGTTGAAATGGGACTTCGGAACGTAGAACAGGCTCAAACCTTTGGTTCCTGGACCGGCTCCCTCGGGCCGGGCAAGCACCAAGTGGAAGAGGTTCTCGGCCGTGTCTCCGACGTCACCGCCGGAGATGAATCGCTTGACGCCCTCGATGTGCCACGTGCCGTCGTCCTGCGCGATTGCCTTTGTTCGGCCTGCGCCTACATCTGATCCGGCGTCTGGTTCGGTGAGCACCATCGTTCCGGCCCATCCGCGTTCGAATCCTTCTTTGGCCCAGTGTTTTTGCTGTTCGTTTCCGATGGTGTAGAGCACGCTCGCCATGAGTGGACCCATGTTGAAAAAGCTTGCGGATCCGTTTGCCGCGACCAACATTTCGCCGATCGCCCAGACCAACGGCGCCGGAGCAGGAACACCACCCATGCCTTCTGGTAGGCCGAGTCGCGACCAACCGGCCTCGTTCACCGCCTCGACCGTCTTGCGTAGAGGTTCCGGGACCACAACTGCGTGATTGGGTGCGTCGAATTCGACAGGGTTCCGATCCGCGTCGGCGAAGGACGCGGCGACCGGGCCTTCTGCCAGTCTCGCTACTTCCGCAAGAATGTTGCGCACAGTGTCGGTGTCGAGGTCCCCGTATGCGCCGGCATCCAACAGCTCGCCGATCCCGAGCACCTCGAACAGATTGAACTCGATATCACGCACGTTGCTTTTGTAGTGACCCATTGTTCTCCGACCTTGGTTCGTCAGCAATACGATTCGTCAGCAGATACGGCTCGTCAGCAGTACACAAGAAAGCCTGCCCCACAAGGAATTCAGTACGCAACCGTAGGTAGAGACGAGTTTCGTTGCTACAAAGTAGCGCCGAGCCGCTCTCATTGAAACATTCACTCGTACAATCGGTTTCCGCTGGTGGGGTGCATATCAGTCGCGTAGCATCCTCCTGGGTCAAAGCAGCTGCGCACCAATCGAAGTGCCCATCCTCACCTTCGGCATCAAACGCATTCGCTGTGATCAGTGAACATGCTGCTCGGTAAACCAAGAGCGCCTCTCGTTGGTAGCCGAGACGTTCCTCGATCGGCGTGGAGAACCCAGTTCTGTCTCGTGAGCCTTTGGTATCGGTCAGAGGGTGAGTAGCACTTTGGTGGCGCGCCGCTCGTCCATCGCCTGGTAGCCGGCGGCGGCGTCCTCCAACGGGAGAGTGAGGTCGAAGACGATGCCTGGGTCGATCTGGTCGGTCATGATGAGCTCGATCAGTTCGGGTAGGAATCGCCTGACCGGCGCGGGACCGCCGAGCAGGCTCACCGTCGCGAAGAACAGGTTCATGCCGTCGAGCTCGACGCCGTGGGATACCCCGACGTAGCCGACATGTCCGCCGGGGCGGGTAGCTCCGATAGCCTGCATCATCGATTCTTGGGTGCCTACGGCTTCGACGGTCGAGTGGGCGCCGTAGCCGCCGGTGAGTTCCTTGATTTTCGCGATGCCCGCGTCGCCCCGCTCTTCGACGATGTCGGTGGCGCCGAATTGCGTGGCGAGTGCCTGCCGGTCGGCGTGACGTGACATGGCGATGATCCGCTCGGCGCCGAGTTGTCTGGCAGCGAGGATCGCCAGGAGTCCGACTGCGCCGTCGCCGACGACGGCGACTGTTTTGCCAGGTCCGGCTTCCGCAGCTACGGCGGCGAACCAACCGGTGCCGAGCACGTCGGAGGCTGCAAGGAGGCTGCGAGCCTGCCGCTCGGTCGGCTCTCCGCGGACAGGGACGAGGGTGCCGTCCGCGAGCGGGATGCGAGCGTATTCGGATTGGGTGCCGACCGAGCCCATCATGACCTGGTGGATACAGCGAGACTGAAAGCCGGCCTCGCAGATTTCGCAGGTGTTGTCCGACGCGACGAACGAGCCCACGACGAAGTCCCCAACTTCGATGTCTTTGACCTCGGGGCCGACCTGTTCGACGACGCCCACGTATTCGTGTCCCATCGGCGTCGGGCCATTCAGCTCTTCGATGCCGCGATAAGGCCAGAGGTCGGAACCGCAGACGCAGGTGGCTGTAACGCGAATGATCGCGTCGGTCGGTTCGACGATCACCGGCGCATCGATCTCTTCGACCCGGACATCGCCGGGGGCATGCATGACGACAGCGCGCATGACGTGGCTCCTCACCATCGGTTTCTTCGTGTCACTTCAACCTGATCACGATTCGGCGGCGTGCGGGAGTCCCGCGCGATAGTGGTACTGCGAGGGACTCCCTCGCTACCGGTCACTGACTTACGCTCGATGGCATGGACGATCGAGCGCAAGTACGCGAATTCCTGACCTCGCGGCGCGCCCGAGTCACGCCCGAACAAGTTGGACTGCCGGCCGGATCGAACCGCCGCGTGGACGGTCTACGTCGAAGTGAAGTGGCAACCCTTGCCGGAGTGAGCGTCGAGTACTACACCAGGCTCGAGCGCGGAGCGATCAGCGGCGCATCGCCGGGAGTACTCGACAGTATCGCGAAGGCACTACGACTCGACGACGCCGAGCGCGCCCACCTATTTGATCTCGCGCACGCGGCAAGCCCGGTAGCCAGGCCCCCGCGTCGGCGAAATGCGAAGGGCTGGAAGCCCCATCAGAGCCTGCAGTGGGCGCTCGATGCAGTCACTGCAGGACCCGCTTTTGTGCGGAACGGTCGCATGGATCTTCTTGCGGTCAACCCACTCGCGCGTGCGTTCTACAAGGACCTCTACGACATGCCGGGGCAGCCCCCGAACATCGCGCGCTTCACGTTCCTCGACGAAAGGGCTTTCGAGTTTTATCCGGACTGGAACGCGTTTGCCGAGGTGACCGTCTCGATTCTGCGAACCGAGGCTGGGCGAGATCCTCACAACAAGGAATTGCACGATCTGATCGGTGAACTCAGCACTCGGAGTGAGGAATTCCGGCGTCGGTGGGGCGCGCACGACGTCCGCCATCACGGCACCGGATTCAAGACTTTTCACCACTCCGCCGTGGGGGAGCTGACGCTTGCCTTCGAAGGTTTGGAGATGGCCGCCGAGCCGGGGTTGACGCTCACGATCTACACCGCAGAGCCGGGATCGCCGTCCGCGGAACGGATGCAGTTACTCGCCTCGTTGGCAGCCAGTGAGAATGCGGACTCTGCGCCTCACGTGTCGGAGCGGTCGCTGACGGACGGCTGACGAACTGCGCGACGGTTGATCGGGTCGTCAGTTGACGACTTCGGCGGCGGTGCGCTTCGTGCGTTCCTTGCGCAACAGGATCATCAGCGGCAGAAAGTAGAGAGCGGCAACGCCGGTGCCTACCAACACCGGCCCAGTGGCACCGAGACTCGAGGCGAACGCGAACCCGGCGATCCAGGAGCCGACCGCCGTGCCCAGATTGAACGACGAGGTGCTGAGAGCAGAAGCCATCGTCGGTGCCTGATCGGCATAACGCACAGCCATCCCGATCAGGATGGGATTGGTCGACATGCCGAATAGTCCCAGCATGACTACGAGAATCACCGTCACGATCACGTTGTGCGAGAAGAGGCAGAGCGCCCCGAGTACGAGAAACGTCATCGCTGCCGAGACGAACAAGACCCCGTACTGATGCTTCGCACCGAGTCGACCGCCGAGATTGGAGCCGACGAACGCACCGAGTCCGTAGCCGACAAGCACTAGCGGCACTGCCGACGCAGCAAGTCCCGTGTTCTCGGTCAACAGCGGAGAGATGAAGCTGTACGCCGCCAGCGACGACCCGCACACGACGGCGCAACCGGACAGAACGAGCCAGATGCGTTCGTCCCGTAGGCTCGCGATCTCCGCTCGCCAGGACGGCACCGCACCGGAGTCGGTGTCGGCGGGTACCAATCGGTGGACGACGGCCGCGGCGACGAGCGCGAGGGCGGCGAGGGCCCAGAAAGGACCACGCCACCCGATGCTCTGACCGGCCAGAGCGCCGAGCGGAACACCGATGACGTTCGCGAGCATGCCTCCGCCCAAGACGATGCCGAGCGCGCGCGAGGAAGACGCCGGGCCGGCCGCTTTTGCTCCGACCACTGCGGCGACTGCCCAGAATGCGCCCGTCGCCACGGCTGTGAGGAAGCGGGCGCCGAGAATGAGTCCGAAGTTGGACGAGAGCGCGACGATGACGTGTCCGATCGCGAAAACAACCAGCGCCGAGCTCAAGGTCACGCGTCGGGGAACCCTGAGTGTCAAGATCGCCATCGCCGGCGTGCCGACGATCATTCCGATCGCGAAGACGGTGATCATCAGGCCGACGTTCGCGATCGACGTACCGAGGTCACCCGCGATTTCGGGAAGAATGCCGGCGACGACGAATTCGGTTGTGCCCATCAAGAAAACTCCGACGGCCAGCACGTAGATCACGAGCGGCAGGCGGCCGGTTTCTTCGACGGTCGGGGCGGAAATCATGAGGTGGTCAGTTCTCTTTCTGTTGACGACGCGCATGTCGTGGCGCACCCGTCCAGGGCATCACGCCCGTCGCCTGCGAGGGAGTCCCGGTCGTTGGGGGTACTCGAAGGGACTCCCGGTGTGGCCGATTGCGCGCTACCGTCGGCGCAAAGACTGCCTGAACCCGGGAGACGCGCCCATGACACGACGACAGATCCGAGGACTGGGCGCCGCCGTGCTCGTCTCGGCCTTCCTGACGGCCTGCGGTAGCGAGGATCCTGAAGGGCCCCGTCCGCAGGCAAGCACGACAACACGATCGGCGCCCGCCGCGGCCTTCGGTGAACCCGAGACCGTCGCCGACGGCTTGGACGCGCCCTGGTCGATCGCATTCCACGGCGACACACCACTTGTCAGTGAGCGCGACAGCGCGCGAATCCTCGAACTCGACGCCGGCGGAAACAGCCGCGAGGTGGGAGTCGTCGACGGCGTCAGCCCCAGAGGTGAGGGCGGTTTACTAGGGATCGCAGTACGTGAAAACCGCCTGTACGCGTACTTCACCGCGAACGGGGAGAACCGGATCGAACGCTTCGACATCATCGGTGCTCCGGGGGAATTCGCGCTCGGGCCGGCCGAGACGATTCTCGACGGGCTCGCTTCGGCCAACTACCACAACGGTGGTCGCATCGCGTTCGGCCCGGACGGGATGCTGTACGTGACCGTCGGTGATGCCGGTAGTCGAGACAGGGCTCAGGACCTCGACTCGATGTCCGGGAAAATCCTTCGAATGACTCCGGATGGCGATGTGCCGCTAGATAATCCATTTCCGAACTCGTTTGTCTACAGCTACGGCCACCGCAACTCCCAGGGCATTGCCTGGGCAGGGGACGGCACGATGTACGCCAGCGAGTTCGGGCAGGACACCTGGGACGAGCTCAACAAGATCGAAGCAGGCGGAAACTACGGGTGGCCCGAGGTCGAAGGGATTGCGGGTGAAGACGGATTCATCGACCCGCTCCAACAATGGTCACCTGACGATGCCAGCCCCAGCGGAATCGCCATCCACGACGGCACGATCTACATCGCCAATCTTCGTGGTGAGCGACTCCGCACGGTGCCCTTGACCGATCCCGCGACCGCCGACGAGCAATTCGTCGACGAATACGGGCGCCTCCGTGATGTTGTGGTCGCACCGGACGGGTCGCTGTGGATACTGACGAACAACACCGACGGACGCGGCGACCCCAAACCCGGTGATGACCGCATCATTCGCGTGCCGTTGCGCTGATGTCGATTTCCGGCGAACGCAGTACTTCCAGCCCGAGGATCCTCGCCGAAGCCGGTGATTCACTAATATCGTTACGACAGATGACGCGGGTACGGATCGGAGAGACAGCATGGGGACTTGGGGTTCAGGACCTTTCGACAACGACGTAGCGGGCGACCTGCTCAGCGCGGTACAGGCGGGTGACTACGATATCGACGATTACGCACGCCACCCCGACGACGGCTACCTCGATGCCGATGATGCTCAAACAGCTATTGCCGTAGCCGAGATCCTTGCGGTTGCGCACGGGGTTGCTCCGGCGCCTGTGCAGCTGGCCGAGATTGATGCCGCCGGGTACGCCGGAACCTTGAGTCCGGAGCAGAAGGCATGGGTCCTCACCGCACTCGAGCGTGCCGTCGCAGACAGCGACACGTCGGAGTTGTACGAGTTGTGGGAAGAAAACGGTCCGGAAGACCTCGCGGCTTGGCGGGCACCGATCCTGGGCAGATTGGCGAGTCTCAAAACGGTGGGATGAGTGTCACTCGTCAACAGTCCCTTGGTTACTCGGAGTTCGACGACGACAGACTCCCCTTGACATACCGGGTGGTGTCGTCGGCGAGGATCTCAGCCAGCCCACGTTCGATGCCGTCCAGGGCCTGCGCGGCGACATCGGCCGGAGCGATCTTCTGTTCGGCCGGTACGCCCGCAGCCATGTCGGTATCCATGTATGCAACGTGCAGTGCCGAGACGGCGATTCCCCGCGGCGCCAGTTCTTCTCGAACGGCGTCGGTCATCGCCCACGCCGCTGCCTTCGATGACGCGTAAGACCCGAGCGCAGCCGGATGGAACCAGGACAGCACCGAAAGAACGTTGAGTACTGTTCCGCCTCCGTTGTTTTCGACGACCGGAGTAAACGCCCGGGTCACGGCAAGCGGGCCGTAGAAATTGACGTCCATCTCGCGGCGAACGTCATCGATGTCGCCTCCGATCAAGGGTGCCGAGGTAGAGATTCCGGCGTTGTTGATCACCAAGGTCACATCCGATGCGATTTGCGCTGCGGCCGTGATCGATTCGGCGTCCGTCACGTCCAACCTCAGGGGGATGACGCCGGGCAGATCGACAGTTTCCGGATTGCGGGCAGCCGCGTACACCTTTGCGCCGCGCTCGACGAGCCCTGCTGCCAGATGGCGGCCGAGTCCGCGATTGGCTCCGGTGACGACCGCAACCGTCTTGTTCAGGTCCATGATTCTCCCAGGGTTGTGACTGTCGGTGACATTTAGATTATGAATCAAATCTAAGTGTGGGCTAGGATAGATGTCAAGTGAAATCCAAACTGGAAGGCGTTGTGATGGGCCGCGTATCGCAGCAACAAGCGGAAGAGAACCGTCGGCGCGTCGTGGAAACCGCAGCTCGTCTGTTCCGAGAGAAGGGCACTCACCTCAGCGTCGCCGACTTGATGAAGGCGTCGGGGCTGACCCACGGTGGTTTCTACAAGCAGTTCGCGTCCAAGGACGCGCTCATCGACGAAGCGACCACCCATGCCTTCGCTGAACTGGCGCAGCTGCACGCAGCAGGTCTCGAAAGGCACGCTGGGCAGCGTGACGAGGCTCGACAAGCCCTGATCGACAACTACCTCTCCGTGGAGCATCGCGACAATCCGGCAGACGGATGTCCCGCTGCTGCACTCGCCGCCGACATGGCACGCGAGCCGGCAGACAGTGAGGCCCGTCGGGTGTATGTCGAGGGGGTCGGTGATTTTGCCAAGGCGCTCGCGGATGAGGAGCATGACGGGCTCGTGCGTCTCTCGACCATGATCGGCGCTCTGGTCCTCTCGCGAGCCACCAAGGGATCGTCCCTCTCCGAGGAAGCCCTTGTCGCTGCTCGTGAAGAGCTCACCGGGTAGTCCAGGATGATCCGCGTACGGCCCGCTGACCCGGCCATGCATACTGGCTGAGGTCTCTGTCAGCGATACCTTCGATTGCTTCGAGATCTGCAACTTCACTACCCGATGGCCGCAGGGAGAAGCGAGAGATGTTCACACCCAGAGAATTTGGCAAAGTCTCAGTGCTGGTACCAGAGAACGGTGGGACCGTCCCCTTCGGAAACACCGTGGTCGTGCACGGATCCGAACGCACGCTGGTGATCGACCCGTCCCTCTCCCTCGACCGAGATCCCGTTGGCGCAGACCTCGTCTTCATCAGTCACGGCCACGAGGACCACGTTGCCGGTCTCCGGCATTTTCAAGCACCAACGTATGCGCACAACCTCGACGCACCGTCGGTCGCCTCCCTTGACACGATGCTCACAAATTACGGCCTCCGCCCCGAGGAGCGAGCTGAGGTCGAACATTCAATAGCAGCGCAGTACGGCATTCCCCCGACGCACGATGACGTTTCCGGGATCGCCGACGGCCACGTCTTCGACCTCGGAGACCGCACGGCGACGGTCATTCACCTACCTGGTCACACTCCCGGACATTGTGGCCTCCTCATCGAGCCCGACGGCTTCTTCTATGTCGCCGACATCGATCTCACCTCCTTCGGCCCGATGTACGGCGACCTGGGCAGTAGCGTCGACGACTTCCTCGCCTCCATCGACCGCGCCGCGGGCATCGACGCTCGGTGGTACGGCACCTTCCATCAAAAGGGCGTCGTCGAAGGCAGCGACGAGTTCCGTCGCCGGCTGACCGCCTACCGCGACAAACTGCTCAGCCGCGAAGAAAGACTCGTCCAATTTCTCGGTGAACCAAGGCAGTTGGAAGACATCGTCGCGCATCGCCTCGTCTACCGTCCGCACGTCACCGCGCCGTACGTCGATGCAGTCGAACGACGAACTGCGCAGCTGCACCTTCAGCGGCTCGTTGCGGCAGGTGCCGTTGTCACGCTCGAGGGCAACGTATTTCGGCGTGCATGAATGTGTCGTGTCATCCATTGGATGTGAACAGAGCGGGCAGAAGGGTGCAATTGTGGCGAGGGTAGTTGTTGTCGGCGCGAGCCGGGGACTTGGTCGTGCATTGATCGAGGGCTTGAGGAGCGATGGTCACGACGTTGTCGGTATTTCTCGTCGGCGCCCTGACGGGTTCGACGTCTCCGAGTGGATCGAAGCAGACCTGACCGACCCTGTTGCGGCAGCGAACTCGATCGACCAGGAGCTTGTCGGAGGTGTAGACACCCTGATTTGCAACGTCGGAATTTGGGAAGGGGACGCCTTCACTTCCGATTATGTGTTCACAGATCAATCCGACGTCGAAATGCTGGAAATGATCAACGCCAACATCACCGGCACGATCCTTTTGTCGAAGCGCCTGATCCCGCGGATGATCGGGCGTCCTCGACCTCGGATTTTCTTGACCGGTTCTACCTCGGGGCTCCCGCGAAGCGGTAGGCCGGAAGTTGCGTTCGGCGCATCGAAGTCCGCGATCAACGGCATTGCCGACGCCTTGAGAGAGGGCTACCGGAAGGACCGACTCGCAGTGACGGTCCTTCACCTCGGATATCTCAACACGGAAGATGGACTCGATGTGCCCCGAGACATCGCTGCCGCTCGCGGAGATGGGTCTCTGGTTCCCGTGCACGACGTCGTGGATACCGTGCGCTCCATCTCGAATCTGTCGTCTTCGTCATCGGTTCGAGAAGTGGTCCTTACTGCCATCGACGACACACGATTCTGAACGACAGCTACCGCTTCGGTCTGTGAATCCGATTGCCGAACAGATGTATTCAGAGAATATTTCCCTCGATGAAGATGAAGGCTCCCGCCAGGTACACCAGGGTGAGCCCCGTCAGGAGCCACGCCATGTACGGCCGGATGTAGAGGCGCCGCAGACGGTGCAATCGCAGGGAGGCTCGCAAGAACGCGCCTACGGAGCCGAGTAGCAGCATGAGGCTCGGGACGAAGACGGCCAGTCGGCGATCTTTCTGTGAGCACAGCAAGGTGTCGGTACCGAAGCATTCGCCCCGCCGGGAGCCCAACCAGACGATCGCGACAACCAGTGCCGCGGTAGCCAGAACGACGGACAGGCCGTACGTCAGGGTTCGCCTGTTGATTTTTTGCTCTCGACGCTGAATTACATCTGGTGTGTCAGAACTGTCGGTCATCACACCCCCTTTCGAACATCGCACCTTACTTCGTGGATCGACGGCGGGAGAGGGCGTACAGCACTACTCCGACCGCCAAGAGTAATGATGCGCGCAACCACGTTGCGGCGCTCTGCTGGGTGAGCAACGCAACGCACGTACCGAGGGCGAGGATCGGAAAGATGATCGGTGTCCGGAAATGGCTGTGTTGCACTGCGTCACGACGCAGAACCAGGACCGCGATGTTGGTGCTGATGAATACGAAAAGCAGCAGGAGTACCACCGTCTCTGCCAGGGCTGACAACGATCCGGTGACGCAGAGAGCCATGGCAACGGCTGTGGTTGCGATGATCGCCACCCAGGGGGTCCGGCGCCGCGGCAGCACGCGCGCGAATGCGCTGGGGAGCAACCCTTCCGACGCCATTCCGTACGTCAGCCTGCTTGCCATGATCATTGTCAGCAGTGCGCCGTTGGCGACGGCTACCAGAGCGATCAGGCTGAACAGGCGAGGCGGAACACCGACGTCGGCGGCTGACACCACTGCCAGTAAGGGGCCGGAGGACGCGGCGAGCTCGTCGGCGGGCAGCACCACCGAGACAGCCAGGCCGACAAGGACATAGGCGGCGCCCGCCGTCAACAGGGCTCCGAACAGTGCGCGTGGGTAGACCTTGCTCACGTTCTTCACTTCTTCGGCGACGTTCGCCGAGGTTTCGAAGCCGACGAACGAGTAGTACGCGAGGAGCGCCGCTGCCAACACGGCGAGTGCAGGCGATCGACTGTCGTCGAACTCCACGACACTGCTCAAGGTTCCGTCGCCGTGCCCGAGAACTACGCAGGCGAGGACGACAACCATGACGAGGCCGGTGACCTCCACGACTGTCATGACGACATTTGCGCGCATCGACTCCTTGATGCCTCTGGCATTGAGAAGCCCCACCAGGAGGAGGAAGACGAGCGCGGCTGGAACGGTCGGGACGTCAATGAAGGCTTTGAGATAGTCACCCGAGAATGCGAGGGCGAGTCCTGCTGCACTCGTGACACCGGCCGCCAGCATCGAGAAGCCGACGAGGAATGAGATCAGAGGTTTCCGATACGCCCGTTGGGCGAATACTGCTGCACCGCCCGCCCGCGGATATTTGGTGACCAGTTCGGCATACGACGTTGCTGTCAGCAATGCCATGACGAGCGCTACGAGCAGTGGTACCCAGACGGCTCCACCAACTTCACCGGCGATGACGCCCACCAATGCGTAGATACCGGCGCCCAGGACGTCTCCGAGGATGAACACGAAAAGGAGTGGGCCGGTTATAGCCCGAGTGAGAACATTCTTACTGCCGCCTTCATCTCCGCCTGCGGTTTCGTCCACGTTCTCGGCACCCGCGGCGCGTCGCATATGCAAGGTTCGTCCTGTCTTCATGGTGACGTGCCGCCACCTCAGGAGCAGACATGTACCCATTGGTCGAAGTTTCAAACACGGGTCGGACGTGGATGCTTCGGCGCGTGCCGTCCCGTGCTTTCCTTGTAGGTGACTTGCAGTAGGTGACTTGCAGTAGGTGAATCGCAGAAGTAGTGACTGGAGGACGGCGTGGCTGAATCGACGGTTGCCGCGGTGATGGACGAGTTGGCTGCGCTCGAGGATCCGAAGGTGCGCGCAGTGAACGAGAAGCACGGTGACGATCACGGTGTGAACCTGACAAAACTGCGGGCAGTCGCGAAGCGACTGAAGACTCAGCAGGAACTTGCACAACAACTTTGGGCGACGGGCGATACTGCAGCGAGGCTGCTTGCCCTCTTGATCTGTCGCCCGAAGGCGTTCGGGCGTGACGAGTTGGACGTCATGTTGCGTGAGGCTCGTACTCCCAAGGTGCATGACTGGCTCGTCAACTACGTGGTGAAGAAGAACCCGCACGCGGAGGATTTGCGGGTGGCCTGGACCGCCGACTCCGATCCCGTGGTTGCGAGCGCCGGTTGGGCCCTGACTACCGAGCGCGTAGCGAAGAAGCCCGAGGGCCTTGATCTTTCAGGATTGCTCGACGTCATCGAGGCGGAGATGAAGGATGCCCCTGATCGCCTGCAATGGGCGATGAACCACTGCCTGGCCCAGATCGGGATCGAACATGCCGAGTACCGGGCCCGCGCAATCGACATCGGTGAACGTCTGCGGGTGCTCGAGGACTACCCGACTCCCCCGAACTGCACCTCGCCGTTTGCGCCGATCTGGATCTCGGAGATGGTGCGTCGACAGAGCGAGAAGTAGGTCAGCTAGCGCGACGTTCGAAACTGCGTCCGGTATCGCTGTGGACTGGTGCCGACCAAGTCTCGGAAGCGTTCGCGGAACGTGGTGACGGCATTGAATCCGACTTGTCCCGCAACACGTTCGATGGAGTGGTCGGTGGTCTCGAGCAGAAATTGCGCTTGACGGAGCCGCGCGTGATGGAGCCACTGCAACGGCGTCGTACCGATTTGTTCCTGGAAGCGGCGGTTGAGCGTGCGAGTGCTCATCGTTGCCTTGGCTGCGATTGTCGTGATGTCGAGTTGCTCCCCGAGGTTCTCTTCCATCCAGTTCAGTAGCGGCCGAAGGGTTGTCCCGCTGGGTACGGGAGGTTCGTGGACGATGAATTGTGCTTGCCCTCCGGCACGTTCGAGCGGCATCACGCTCAGCCGCGCCGTGTCGGCGGCGACCGCGGACCCGTAGTCCTGACGGACCATGTACAGACACAGGTCGAGTGCGGCCGCGGCGCCGGCGGAAGTCAGGACGTGCCCGTTGTCTACGTAGAGAACGGCGGCATCGACGTCGATGGCCGGGTGCCGACGCGCCAACTCCGACGCAGCCGCCCAGTGCGTCGTCGCGCGAAGTCCGTCGAGCAAGCCTGTGTCGGCGAGTGTGAATGCACCGACGCACAGTGAGGCGATGCGCGTGCCGCGATCCGCGGCAGTTCTGAGGGCGTCGATGATCTCGGGGTCGATCGGCACGTCGAGTTCGGCGGTGCCCGGGATGATGATCGTGCTTGCCTGGGCGAGACGTGACAGTCCGTGCGGTACTCGCATCGTGAACGTTCCGGTCTCCACCTCCTCGGTGAGCGCGCACACGGAGGTCCGGTACGCCGGTGCACCTGAGGGGAGCCTGCATCGTCCGAAGACTTC
The DNA here is from genome assembly GCF_056401575.1 of Rhodococcus sp. P4_E4. Taxonomy (NCBI): domain Bacteria; kingdom Bacillati; phylum Actinomycetota; class Actinomycetes; order Mycobacteriales; family Nocardiaceae; genus Rhodococcus; species Rhodococcus sp. P4_E4. Next base: position 40,570 of record NZ_JBFUJB010000022.1, read on the forward strand.
GAGGGGTGCCGCCAGGTCCATCGGCACCACCCCGGGCAACGCGAGAACTGCAACGTCATGCATGTCTGAAACGTAGCGTATGTGGCGCGAGATTCGGTGATCTCGTGTCTTGAAATATCCTCTCAACTGGTATTTCACAGAATGTGTGAGGTTGGCTGAAATCCGTCGAAGGTTGGCTTTCAGCCGTCGCCATAGAGGTCAACTTCCTCCTACTGTCGTGGGAACAGCGACGTGCACAGGAGCGCGTCGCACAAAATCGGAGGTTGCAGTGCACGCGCAGATCGTGTTGTTCGACGGATTCGATCCCATGGATGTCGTGGGCCCGTACGAGGTGCTTTACGCCGGGGGTCTCGCCAGCGGTGGGGCGTTGAGCGTCGAACTCGTCAGCGCGGAGGGGCCTCGGACCGTCATGAGCGGCAGTGGTGAACTCGCTATGACCGCCACTGCAACCCTCGATGTCGAACACGCGGATCTGATCATCGTTCCCGGAGCATCGGGTCTCTTCGAACCCAATGCGGACCAGCCGGGTTCCAGCTTGCCGGAAAGGCTCGCGGCCACAACGGAAACCGAACTGCCTGTCATGATGCGCCGTGCACTCGACGATCCTGGTGTTCTCGTTGCGACCGTCTGTGGAGGATCATTGGCGCTGGCGATGGCGGGGCTTCTCGAAGGGCGTCGCGCCGTGACGCACCATCTTGCCGTGGACGCATTGGCGGCCGGCGGTGTAATTCCGATCCAGGCGCGAATCGTCGACGACGGTGACCTGATCACCGCCGGTGGGGTGACATCCGGTCTCGACCTGGGCCTGTATCTGCTGGAACGATGCCTCGGGCCCCGGATAAGTCTCGAGGTCGAAGCGCTCTTCGACTACGAGCGTCGTGGAACGGTGTGGTCGGCCAAGGGCGCCGAGCCTGTAGTCACCTTCGCCCCGGACGCCGCGTGAATACGCTTGTGCGTACCGAAACGCGAGAAATCCCATGACCGGAATCCTGCTGTCCCTCCATGTGATTGCGGCGATTCTTGCCATCGGCCCCGTCGCTGTGGCAGCGAGTATGTTCCCGGTGGCGAGCCGCGCCGCGCTCGCCGATCCGGACAGCGCCAGTGTTGCGATGACGGGCATGCTGCATCGCATCGTTCGGGTGTATGCCACGATCGGCATTGTCGTTCCGATGCTCGGTATCGCCACCGCCGTCAATCTCGGAGTGCTCGGTGACCTGTGGATCCTCACCTCGATCGCACTCACCGTCGTTGCCGCCGTGATACTCACCGCGGTCGTGCTTCCCGCCCAACGGCTGACAATGGCGGCGATCGAAGGAACCGGGTCCGTTGTGGACGTCGCAACGCGGCTCACCCGTCGACTGGGCACCGCGACGGGAGTCTTCAATCTGCTCTGGGTCGTTGTCGTCGTGCTGATGATCTTTCGGCCAGGATCGACAACCGGCGTGTGATCCGAGGCGACATTTCACGTGTCGGAGGTAGTGACGCTTGACCTTGACACAGTGACAAGGGTTCCACTGGTCGGTGAAGGAGGTGGTTGTCGTGAACACAACCAACCACGGTGGGCAGCATGCTCACCTCGTCGACGCCTTGGCCGCAGCAGATCCCTCGGTTCGACTGCGCGCCGCGCTTGCGGTCGGCACACACCCGGATCCTCAGTTGACGGATGCCATGATCGATCGGTGCGCCGTCGAGCCGGACTTCTTCGTCCGCGACATGCTGACCTGGGCGTTGTGCCGCTTGCCGGCCGAAATCACGGTGCCGAGGCTGATCCGTGAGCTCGGGTCTGATGGCTCGCAAGCCCGCAGTCAGGCGCTCCACACTTTGTCCAAGATCGGCGATCCGATCGCGTGGCCCGAGGTCTCCGCGCTCGTCCACGACCAGGACGACGAGGTTGCGCGCAGTGCGTGGCGCGCGGCTGTGGCTCTCGTGCCGGCGGGAGACGAGGGCGCACTCGCGGCCGATCTGGCCACAGAACTCGGTCGGGGTGAACTGCAGATGCAGCTCAGTCTGAGCCGCGCCCTGACCGGGCTCGGCGAGGCTGTGCTCCCGGTGCTCGACGCGGCCGGTACGAGCCCGAATCCGCGTGTCCGAGCGCATGCTGATGCTACAAAGCAACTCTGGCACGATCCCGACGGTGGATTCGCTCTCTCACACGAGTTGGCGAAGCGCGTCGCGGCAATCGGACCGGACGCGTAGGAAGGGGAGACGGATGTTGATCGGCGAGGTCTCGCGGCGTTGTGGTGTCAGCACACGGATGCTGCGTCACTACGACACTTTGGGGCTGGTGAAGCCGACGGGCCGCACGTCCGGTGGCTACCGCGAGTACTCCGCTGACGACATCCGTCGCCTCTTCCACGTCGAGAGCCTGAGGACATTGGGGCTCTCGTTGAACGAGGCCAAGCGTGCACTCGACGAATCAGACTTCGCACCGGCCGATTTGGTGGGTGAACTCATGCAACACACTCGGCAACGGATCGCGGCGGAGGAGGAATTGCTGACCAAACTCGAAAGGGTCGACGCCACCGCCCCTTCGGAGTGGGACGACGTCCTGCGCCTGGTCTCGCTGTTGCGTGCACTCGAATCCGAGTTCGCCGCCCACCGTCAGCAAGCGATTCTGTCGCAGGACGCGAATGCGGCATTGCCCGTCGACGCACTCGTCGAGGCCATCCTGTCGGAGAGGGATGCCAACGTGGCGGGAGCGTTGCAGTGGGCGTTGGCGAGGACCGAAGGTGCGGGCCTTGCAGGTCTGACGAAGGGGCTCGAATCGGAGGACGTCGAGGTTCGACGCCGCGCGATGTCGGCCATATCCGGGATCAACACCGAGGAAGCAACTCGGTCTCTGAAGCGAGCTCTCGATGATTCGGACGCGATAGTCCGCGCCGACGCCGCTCTCGCCCTCGGATCTCGCGGAGAGGCTGTCTCGATGCCCGCTCTCCTCGAAATGGTCGCCGACGGGCGCCGCGACGTCGAGGCAGGCGAGGTGCTCGGTCTTCTCGCGGAGCACTCACCTACAAGCGGTGAGGTCGTCGATGCCGTGCAGGCAAGACTGGACGGCACTGACGACGCCCCGACGAGGTTGCGAATTACGCAGGCACTCGCCGAGTTTCCCGGCGCTGCAGCACGCGAAGCGCTCGCCCGGATCACCCACGACGACGACAAGACGGTCGCGTCCACGGCAGCAGCGATTCTCGAGATGCGCGATCGAGGACCACGTCGGCGCGAACGACCGCGTATCGGGGACTGAAAGCCGAGATCCAAGGCGCGTCTGACAGCGGCGGGGTCAGGCGGTCAACGCTGCAACGACTTCGCCGCGGCGTTGCCCTTCACTCCTGCAAAGAGCAGGACAAGGAGCACCGCAAGAAACACGACTGTTGAGGTGACAGCCGACACCACAGATCCGAAACCTGTCACGACGCCGATGGCGACCTGCATGCACAGTCCCGCTACGGCAGTCCACATCGTCCGGCGCAGAAGCGGCTGCGCACTCTGATGTGCCAACTGCCACGCCTCTGGACTCGCGATCGTCGCCTTCGTCCGTATGCCGACAACGGGATTCGGTTCATCACCGACGAGTCGCGGCATGAGCCCAGCAACGAACGCGAGGATAAGCGTCGACGACGTCAGTGAGACCGTCAGACCCAGTAAGTCAGGCGATTCCATCCGTCCAGCCCCCAATCGGCAGATGTTGACGCAGCGGACATTCCAGTCTGGGGTGCCGCCGGGACACCCCGACTGTAAGCCAACGAATGCATGTGCAGCTATTCGGGTGACGCATTTTCACGCTTTGTCGGATGGACTGTGAGACTCGATCTCGGACTGACTTTCAGACCGGCCTAGTGCGGATCACCCACGCAGAAAAGGTTTCCCACCGGATCCGCGAGAACGTCCCAGGATGATCCACCTGCCTTATGGTGCTCGAGATCGAAGTCGAGATGAAGTGTATTCCCCACGCGCGCTGCAGAATCGGTCCGACCACCACGTGGCAAGCGATGGTGATCAACGGATAGGGTTCTTACGTGGTGGATCAACGGCGACAGAGTTTGAGACGCAGGTACCTGAGCCTCAGCCTCGGCGAACTGGCTGCCGCGGCTGTATTTGCCGCTGTGGCGGTCGGTGTCGTGATGCCCCGGCTCGAAGGTTCGCGAGACTCCGCGGCGTTGTGGTCGGCGCTGGCCCCACTTCTTGTGATCCTCGTGCAAGTAGGTGTCTATTGGCTGCTTGCGCGGGGCTGGGTCGAGTTGGAGCCGATGCCGGCCCGCCTCGCAGCGCTTTACCGCGTGTTTCGGGTCCTCGATGTTCTCTTGTTGGCGATAGCTCTCCTCGGCGTTGTCATCTGGTTACCAGATCACTCCGGCGCGGCGGTGGGCGTCGTGGCGGTGTGGGCTTTCGGCGTCGTCGAGTACGTCAATTACTTCGTGGCTCGTCTCGCCTATCCGCTGCGGCGGTGGCCTTTCGAGGTCGGCAAGTGGCGGAGACCCCAACTTGTGCGCGACCTGAACTCGGCACGCTGACACCGGCAACCAAGTTGTCTTTGCTGTAACGGCAAAATTTGATGCGGGATCGGAGTGAGTTCGGAAGGATCGGTTCTGCCCATCCAGGAATGAAGCCTCTTCATCGTTCTTCGCCGAGGAAGGAAAACCGCCATGGCAACGTCGCGTCGCAGCCGCCGAGATGCCCCACCACCCCGGACAGGGAATAGCGAGGCAGCCACACTACGAGCGTTTCTCGACTACCTCCGTGATTCGATTGCCGCCAAGGTCGAGGGTGCTCCGGAACCTCAGGTGCGCACCACAATTGTTCCGTCGGGAACAACCTTGCTCGGGCTGGCCAATCATCTGACCTTTGTCGAACGATCGATGTTCCTTGCAGAAAACGTGACGGATTGGAAAGCGACGTTTCAATCGTCATCGGAAGACAGCGTGGACGGTGTCGTCAGTCGCTATCGCGAGACGGTCGAGCGCGCCAACGCAGTTCTCGACGGATGCACAGATCTTGCCGCGCCCATCCCGCGACCGGGGGCGAAACGACCCGCTCCCAGTGTCCGCTGGGCGCTCGTGCACATGATCGAAGAGACCGGACGCCATGCCGGGCACGCTGACATCCTCCGCGAATTGATCGACGGTTCGACCGGACGCTGACGCTGCAACGTGTTCGCCGATGCTTCCGCGCTTTCACCGAGGCGAATGTCCACGGCTGATCTCTGGGCCCACGAGTACAGCGTCGACAGTTCCGTCGGGAGTCGTTACTTCCCAGGGTAGTTCGGTGGCGGTCGAGGGAATGAGCCCGCCGATCCATTTGGCCACGACACCGATGACCACTTTCTCGAGTTCCACACGTGACCACTTTCGCGGTCGATGCGGAACCGGCGGTTCCCAGCCCTCCTCGCCCCAGATCACGCCGAATAGCTCTCTCTCGTCACCGATCTGCTGATTCAGACTGAATGCGTCGGGACCCTCGAACCGTGCCCAGACGCCGAATGTTCCCTCGCCGTCTTGGTCGAGCGAGACGTCGATGACGATCCCTTCGGTGCGCGGGGTTGCCGCGTTGTGGATCGCAGCCAGTCGATCGCTCACTACCCCCGACGCGGTATCGAGGACAGATCTCAATTCGTCACGGTATTCGGTAGGTTCCACGAGCTCAGCCTATCGAAGGTATCACCCTGCAGGTCTTGCATCGATGAAGCTGGTTTCCTGAATTCGTCTGTAGCGGAGAAGTTTCTACTCTGAGCGTCAGAGATGTCGTGCGACGAACTTTGCCAGCTTTTCGAGTGCCGTGTCGGTGGGCTCTCTCGGCCGAAGTGGCAAGTCCCGCCCCCGTCCGGAGACGGGAGCGGGACTCGGGTATCAGCGAACTCGGCAGCGCGTCAGACAGCTTCTTTTGTCGCCTGCGCTGCGAGGGTGAGTGCGATGTCGACGATCATGTCTTCCTGGCCACCCACCAGACGGCGGCGGCCGGCTTCGAGAAGCAGTGTGCGAACGTCGATTCCGTAGCGCTCCGAAGCGGCCTCGGCGTGGCGCAGGAAGCTCGAGTACACGCCTGCATAGCCGAGCGTGAGGGTCTCTCGATCGACGCGAACCGGCCGATCCTGCAGCGGCCGGACGATGTCGTCGGCGGCGTCCTGCAAGGCGAACAGGTCGCAGCCGTGCTCCCACTCCTCGATGTTCGCGACGGCAATGAAGGCTTCGAGGGGGCAGTTGCCGGCGCCGGCACCGTGACCGGCAAGCGAAGCATCGACGCGGGTGACGCCGTTCTGCACTGCGACAACGGAGTTGGCAACCGAGAGCGAGAGGTTCTCATGGGCGTGGATACCGATTTCGGTGCCGTCGTCGAGGATGTCGCGGTATGCGCGAACACGATCCGCGACGTCGTTCATCACCAGACGTCCACCCGAGTCGGTGACGTAGACGCAGTGCGCGCCGTACGACTCCATCAGCTTGGCCTGCTTCGCCAGTTCTTCGGCAGGCGCCATGTGGCTCATCATCAGGAAGCCCGAGACGTCCATGCCGATCTCGCGGGCGGTTTCGATGTGCTGCGCGGAGACGTCGGCCTCGGTGCAGTGCGTGGCAACGCGAACCGAGCGAACACCGAGGTCGTAAGCGTGCTTGAGTTCACTGATCGTGCCGACACCCGGAAGCAGCAGCGTGGTGAGACGAGCGTGCTCGAGTACCTCGGCCGCTGCTTCGATCCATTCCCAGTCGGTGTTCGAGCCGGGGCCGTAGTTGAGCGAGCCGCCGGCGAGGCCGTCACCGTGTGCAACTTCGATCGCGTCGACGCCGGCAGCATCGAGAGCTGTGACGATCCGCTTGACGTCGGTGGGCGAAATACGGTGGCGGACAGCGTGCATGCCGTCGCGAAGGGTGACGTCCTGGACGAAGATCTTGCGGTTGCTCACTTGGTTGCTTCCTTCTGCTGGGCGATGCGCTCCGCGATCTGCATTCCGGCGGACGTCATGATGTCGAGATTGCCGGCGTACGCAGGCAGGTAGTGTGCAGCACCCTCGACCTCGAGGAACACCGACACCTGATGGGTGGGGCGATTGCCGTCGACGAGCAACGTCTCGACGGGCTGGTCGGCCGGGATCTCGGTGATCTGGACTTCCTGCTTGAGGCGGTAGCCCGGAACATAGGCGGAGACGTCGCCGACCATCTTCTCGATGGACTGACGGATCTCCTCGTGAACAGCCGGGTCCGGGGCGTCGACGAGGCAGAACACCGTGTCGCGCATGATGAGCGGCGGCTCGGCGGGGTTGAGGATGATGATGGCCTTGCCGCGGCGGGCGCCGCCGACTGCCACGATCGCCTCGGATGTGGTCTCGGTGAACTCGTCGATGTTGGCGCGCGTTCCGGGACCGGCGGACTTGGAGGCGATGGACGCGACGATCTCCGCATACGCCACCGGGACGACTCGAGAAACAGCCGCAACCATCGGGATCGTGGCCTGGCCACCACACGTCACCATGTTGACGTTGGGTGCGTCCAGGTGCTCGTCTGCGTTGACGGCCGGCACGACGTACGGGCCGATGGCGGCAGGCGTCAGGTCGATCATGCGCTTGCCGAGGGGAGCCAGCCGCGCGTTGTTGGCGACGTGAGCCTTTGCCGAGGTGGCGTCGAAGACGATCTCGATCTCGTCGAAGTTCGGCAGACCGATCAAACCCTCGACACCTTCAGCCGTGATCGGCACGTTCAGACGCGCTGCGCGGGCGAGGCCGTCCGACGCCGGGTCGATGCCGACCATCGCGCCCATCTCCAGGTAGTCGGAGTTGCGCAGCACCTTGATCATCAGATCCGTGCCGATGTTGCCCGATCCGATGATCGCGACCTTGACCTTGCTCATGCGTTGTCCTCTTCGCTGGAAAAACTGGTGGTGACGGAACCGAACCCGGAGACGGTCACGGTGACTTCGTTGCCTGCGGTGACCGGTGCCATGGGGCCGAGTGCGCCGGACAGGATCACCTGGCCTGCCGTCAGCGGCTGCCCCAACTCGCGTGCCGTGCGGGCGAGCCAGACGACTGCTTCGATCGGATCGCCCAGGCAAGCGGTTCCGACGCCGGTGGACACCTCGGTGCCGTCGACGGACATCGACATGACGACGCCGGCGGGTTCCACCTCGTCGAGGGTGCGGCGTTCGGTTCCCAGGACGTACACGCCCGAGGACGCATTGTCGGCGACGGTGTCACCGAATTTGATGTCCCACGACGCGATGCGGCTGTCGCAGATCTCGATCGCTGCGACGGCGTAGTCGATCGCGCCGCGCACCTGCGCACTGTCCAGCGGTCCGTCCACGAGGTCGGCACCGAGTACGAAGGCCACTTCCGCTTCGACCTTGGGCTGGATCAAACGACTCATGGGGATGGTGCCGCCGGCAGGGAACTCCATGTCGGCGTACAGAACGCCGAGGTCGGGCTGGTCGACGCCCAGCTGTTGCTGGACTGCCACCGAGGTCAGGCCGATCTTGCGGCCTACGACGACGGCACCCGCCTGCCGACGGATTTCATCGACGCGGCGCTGGACAGCGTAGGCAGCGACGAGATCGTCGGCGCCGATCAGATCGCGCACCGGTGCGCAGGGAGTACCGCTCGCGATGGCGGCTGCGAGGCGGTCAGCAGCAGCTGAGATGTCCGTCTCGCTCGCTGTACTGGTATTCGTGGGCTGGCTCATGGCCATTACTTTCGCCGTGGCGCCGAGATTGCGCCAGGGAACTGTCTCACTCAGCGATACGCTGGGCAGGTGACTGGCGGCGCAAACCTCGACACCGTGCTCGGCAAGGCGGTGACGATCCTGCGTGCCTTCCGGGCTGACGATCACGTGTTGCCTCTCGCCACCCTGGTCCAACGGACCGGACTGCACAAGGCAACGGTGCACCGCCTGGCCAACGAACTGGTCGCGAACCGGCTACTGGACCGTATCGACGGTGGCTACCGGCTCAGCGGCGGCCTCTTCGAACTCGGCATGCTCGCCTCCCTCGAACGCAGCCTCCTGGAAATGGCGATGCCGTTCCTCCAAGACTTGTACGAGCGGACCCACGAGACAGTCCACCTGGGGGTCCGCGACGGCCACGACGTCGTATACGTCGCGAAAATCGGCGGACACCGGCAAGCCAACTCGCCGTCCCGGACCGGTGGCCGGATACCGCTGTATTGCACCGCAATCGGCAAGGCGCTCCTGGCATTCTCCGACAACGAATTTCGTCGCGAGGTGCTGTCGGAACCGATGACCAGACGCACCCCGCACACGATCGTTGCGCCCGGCATTCTCAATACCCAACTGAACCGAGTGGTCGAGACCGGTATTGCGTTCGAGCGCGAGGAATCAGCGCCGGGTCTCGCGTGCGTTGCGGCGCCGGTATTCGGGACCAACGACAAACCCGTCGCCGCCATCAGTGTCACCGGTCCCACCAGTCGCTTCGTTCCCGAGAGCCAAGTGCCTTACGTTCGCGCCGCTGCCGAAGGCCTACACAGCACCATCGCTCGCCGCGAACGACTGCGGTGATCCGGCCGTCCCGGCCCGGACGAGCCCGGTCAAGGCCTGCGGCAACGGCCCCTCGTGCAAGACGCCGAGACGTTGGGTTGCGCGGGTGAGGGCGACATAGAGTTCCGACGCGCCGCGTGGGCCGTCGGCGATGATTCGCTCCGGTTCCAAGACGAGCACGGCATCGAACTCCAGACCCTTCGTTTCCGAAACAGGCACAGCGCCCGGCACGTCCGCAGGTCCGATGACGATGCTCGTACCCTCGCGCCCGGCCTCGTCCTGATTGAATTCGTCGATGGCGGAGGCTAGTTCGTCGGCGAATATTTGTCTGGACCACGGCGCGATCCCGCAGGCGCGGACGGACTCGGGTGGCTGCACGTCCGGCGCGAACTCGGCGAGCAGGGCGGCGGCGACGCTCATGATCTCGGCAGGGGTGCGGTAGTTCACCGACAGGGATCGGTAGATCCAGCGGCCGGGGACGTACGGCTCCATCATCGTCGCCCACGAGCGGGCACCTGCGGGTGAACGTCGTTGCGCGAGATCGCCTACCACCGTGAAAGACCGGTCTGGGCAACGGCGCATCAGGACTCGCCAGTCCATCTCGGACAGCTCTTGGGCCTCGTCGACCACTATATGCCGGTACGTCCAGTGTCGGTCAGCAGCAGCGCGTTCGGCGAGTTCCCGGGTATCGCGTTCGACGAAACGATCCGCCAGGTCCTCGGCGTACAGCATGTCCTGGGCGAGAAGGTGATCCTCGTCGTCCATCAGATCCTCGCGGCTGATCATCATGTCCAGCACGCCCGCTGCATACGCGGCTTCGTCGCGGCGTTCACGTTCGGCACTCTGGTCGACGGGCTTGTCCCGGCCGAGCATGTCCACCAACTCGTCGAGTAACGGAACGTCCGAGACAGTCCAGGCGTCACCGTCCTGGCGAAGCAGATTCTCGTCCGCGCCTGCCGCGCGTAGTCGCGCTGGAGAAGTAAACAGCTGTGTCAGTAGCTCTTTCGGAGTCAGGATCGGCCAGAGCGTGTCGAGCGCCGCGGTAAATGCGCTGTTTTCCACCAGCTCTGCGGTCAGGTCCGTCCGCACTTGCTCCCAGGCTTCACGGTCACTGCGTGTCAACCACCCCTTGCCGATCCGCGCTATCGCCCGTTCGGTCAGCGCCCAGGTGAGGATTTCGGTGAACACAGTGCGTGCGTCGTTGTGGGGGAGTCCGCTCGAACGGGCTTCTTCTCGGGCCCACTCCGCGGTTTCGGCGTCGATCCGCACCGTGACGTCCGCCAATTCGATCAACAGTGGGTTCTCGGGCAATTGCTGGTGATCGGCAATCGCTGCGCCGAGAACGTCCAGGATCTTCAGCGAACCTTTGAGCCCAGCGGCCTCCGGAGTGTCCTCGGAGGTGACGCGTAGACCGGGAACGAGATCACCGGTGGTCATGAACACCACGTCGGACTCTCCCAGCGAGGGCAGTACGCGGCCGATGTGGTTCAGGAACGCCGGGTTCGGCCCGACCACGAGAACGCCGTGACGTTCCATCCGCTCTCGCTGGGTGTAGAGCAGGTAGGCGACGCGGTGCAAGGCGACGACGGTTTTCCCGGTACCTGGGCCACCTTCGATCACCAGCACCCCGGGGTGTTCGAGTCGGACGATGTCGTCCTGTTCGGCCTGGATGGTTGCCACGATGTCCCGCATTCCCTCACCGCGGGGTGCGTTGACTGCCGCGAGCAGGGCGGAATCGCTGTGCGTGTCGTGTTCTACGCCGTCGGGGCGCCCGAGTACCTCGTCGGTGAAATCGACCACGCGTCGACTCCGGGTGCGGAACTGACGGCGTCGACGCATGTTCTCCGGGTTGGCAGCGGTGGCAACGTAGAACGCGCGAGACGCCGGCGCCCGCCAATCGAGCAGCACCGGTTCGTAGTCGTTGTCCGCATCGAGAAGGCCGATCCGGCCGATGTAGGAGGTCTCGCCCGAATGCGAGTCCAACCGGCCGAAGCACAGTCCGTTGTCGGCTACGTCCAGCCTTTTCACCTCTTTGGCAAGTGCGCGCACCTCGGCGTCGCGTTCCATGAGTGCTTCGCCATTTCCGCGCAGAGCGGTGTTGTACCTGCCTTTGACTCGGGCGCGCTCCGCATCGAGGCGTGCGTAGAGCCCCTCCACATAGTTCCGCTCGGAACGCAGTTCTTCTTCGTATCCCTGGGTTGGCACGTGCCCTCACTTCCGCTGGCTGTTCCGATCCCGTAGTCGGTCGTGCGGGATCGGAAGAGCCATTCTGCGGCACTACCCGGGCCTTGCCGCAAGGCCCCCAGTGGGATATATATTGATAGTGGAAGGGAGTGTTGATCCTCCCTCACAGTTCCTGTAACAGATCCCTCAGACTGACGTACGGCTCCCAGCCTGGTCGATGTTTGGACCCTGAACGCCACGGGTACAAATCTAGTGGCCGGTGTTCCAAAATCGGTTGCCCTCATGAACTTACGTGGATCGAGGGATTGTGAAGGCGATACTGGCAACGGCCGCAAGCATCCTTCTGGTGGTTGCCTTGGCCGTTGCCATCTTGCTTTTCCTTTCCGGATCTCCGCGCGAAAGCACCTCACACGAGCTTGCCGATACGGTGCACACGATCGGCGGAAAGCCGACCACCTGCAGCGAGTTGTTCGGCGAAACGTGCAGCTTCGCTTTGCAGTCGGACTACAACCAGTGGGGACAAGACCTCGACAGTTTCGTCAATGCGGGAACTCTCGGTCCCTTCGCCCGCAGCATCGGTTTCGTGGCGGAGGCAAAGCTGAGCCTGCAAGCATGCGAGGTCAGCGCCGCAGCTGGTCGGACGATTCTCGATTTCTACACTCTCGCCGAGATCGACCATCCTGCGGCAACCACCACCGATCTCTTCCCCTTCTGGAACGAGTCCCGCCAATTCCTGTGCCCGGTAAACAGTTTCTGAGAACGGTTGATCGTTACTCGCGGAACGACCTCGTCGTTCGGCTACGACGAGTCATGGTCTGCGCCTGGTCGGTGCACGGATGTTTATGCGAATTTCGACGGGGTAGGGCCTTCTGTGTGGGAGTCCTGCCTGTGTGGGAACCCTGAGCGAGAATCCGAAACGTATTGGAGGGTCAACGTGCCAGATGACAAGAGCGGTCCCAGCGAGGGAATCAAAGGCGTAGTAGAGGACGTCAAGGGTAAGGCCAAGGAAGCCGTTGGTGCGGTTTCCGGAAACGACAGTTTGACCCGAGAGGGCCGCGCCCAGCAGGACAAGGCCGAAAGCCAGCGAGAAGTCGCGAAGAAAGAGGCGGAAGCCGAGAAGGCTCGCGCCGAAGCGGCCGCAGACGAAGCGCGACAGAAGTCCGAGCAATAGCCCTGACGCACTCGTCACCCTCGGCCTGGGATTGATCCCAGCCCGAGGGTGAGTCGTGGCTCCGCGTTCAGTTTGAAATCTCTACTTACTTAGGGCGTAACAAGATTCGTGCGCCCAGCATGACGATCAAGAGGAGCTGTTCGATGCCTTCATCTCAGTCCGTCCCAGGTGCACCGGCCCCGAAAGCGCCGGACCTGAAAGAACCGGTCAAGCCTCGACAGCCGTTGCCGCCCAAGGACGACCAGCGGCAGCCGGAGGTGCGTACCGTCGCGGGTGCCGAAGAGAAGGTGAAGGGAAATGGACGTGGCCAGCGGGGGGAGTACCTCACCACCGCCACCGGTACACGGCTTTACGAGACCGACCACTCACTGACCGCAGGCGAGCGGGGCCCGACTCTTCTGCAGGATCACCATCTGCGCGAGAAGATCACACACTTCGATCACGAGCGAATTCCGGAGCGTGTCGTCCACGCCCGCGGGGCGGCCGCGCACGGCACGTTCCTGGCGAATGGCGCAGCCGAAAACATCTGTAAAGCCTCGTTGTTCGCTTCAGGTGCCAGAACCCCGGTATTCGTACGCTTCTCGACAGTTCTGGGTTCACGCGGTTCGGCGGATACCGTCCGAGACACACGCGGCTTCGCCACCAAGTTCTACACCGACGAAGGTGTATTCGATTTGGTGGGCAACAACATCCCGGTGTTCTTCATCCAGGACGGAATCAAGTTCCCGGACATCATCCATGCCGCGAAACCCCACCCGGACCGGGAGATTCCGCAGGCGCAGAGCGCGCACGACACGTTCTGGGATTTCGTGTCGCTGCACACCGAAGCCACCGCGCACACATTGTGGAACATGTCCGATCGAGGCATCCCGCGCTCCTATCGCATGATGGAGGGCTTCGGCATTCACACGTTCAGGCTCGTGAATGCCGACGGCGAGACGAATCTGGTGAAATTCCACTGGAAGCCGGCCGCCGGAGTGCATTCACTCGTGTGGGAGGAAGCGCAGATCGCCGGCGGTGTGGATCCGGATTTCCATCGACGCGATCTTGCCGACGCCATCGAGGCGGGCGCATATCCGTCCTGGGATCTGGGCGTGCAGGTGTTCCCTGATACCGAAGACGAAATGTTCGAAGGCATAGATCTATTGGATCCCACCAAGATCGTGCCCGAAGAACTCGCGCCGGTTCAGGTCATCGGAACGATGACACTCGACGCCAATCCGACGAACTTTTTCGCCGAGACCGAGCAGGTCGCATTCCACCCGGGCCACTTGGTTCCGGGCGTCGACATCACCAACGATCGTCTCCTGCAGGCGCGTTTGTTCTCGTACCTCGACACCCAGATCACGCGACTCGGTGGCCCCAACTTCGACCAGATTCCGATCAACCGTCCTCACGCGCCTGTCAACGACATGCTTCGCGACGGCTTCCATCAGGACGGCGTGCATACCGGAGTCGCTCCGTACCATCCCAATTCGTTGGACGGTGGGTGCCCGTTCATGGCCTCGGCGGACAGCGCGGCCTATATCGAGGTGCCTGAGGAAGTTTCAGGGCGAAAGGGGAGGCAGGCGCCGGCATCGTTCGACGATCACTTCTCGCAAGCTCGACTCTTCTACCGCAGTCTCTCCCCAGTCGAACAGGAGCACGTTGCGCAGGCGTATACCTTCGAATTGGGCAAGTGCTACGAGGAGAACATCAAGACCCGGAATCTGGGAATCTTGGCGAACATCGACGCGGGTCTCGTGTCGATTGTCGCAGGGGGGCTCGGCCTTCCGGTTCCCGAACCGACGGAGCCGTTGAGTGATCCGGAGCTCAGCCCTGCACTGTCCCAGGTTGGCGCGGAATGGCCCGTCGACGGAAGGATCATCGCGCTACTGGTCGACGAGAACTCCGATCTCGACACCGTGGTCGCCATTCGAGACAAGATCTTCGACGCCGGCATGGTGCCGCTGATCCTCGGCCCGCACGGCGGAACCATCGGGGACGGTGACGACGCGGTGACGGTGCAGCGAACGTACCTCACGGCTCGTTCGATCGAATTCGATGCAATCCTGTTGAGCGGCGACGTTTCTCGGATCGGCGAGGGCAAGTTGGATCCACGGGTGGAGACACTGCTGAACGAAATGTATCGTCACAGCAAGGCAATTGGTGGTTGGGGTGAGAGCATGAGTGCGCTGGCTGCCGCCGGTATCGACGAGTCTGCATTGGGAGTCGTCGTCGATGCTGACGCGGAAGGAGCCCTCGCCTCACTCGCTCAGCTTCTGAAGACACACCGCGTGTGGGGGCGTTTCGAGGTGCCGCCTACACCGTCGGAGTGAAGACACGAGTGAAGGGACGAAACAGTGGCTCGCAAGGACTCACAACCTCAACTCAAGGATCAAGAACTCTACGAAGAGCTACGTGAGAAGGGTGATTCCAAGGAGAAGGCGGCTCGAATCTCCAATGCGGCCGCCAATCGAGGGCGGTCGACTGTCGCCAAGTCCGGCGGACAATCTTCGCCGTACGAGGAGTGGACGGTCGACGATCTGAAGAAACGCGCCAAGGAACTCGATCTGCACGGGTACTCGAAACTGAACAAGGGTGAGCTGATCGAGAAACTCCGCGATCACTGAGCCGGATTCTGCTCGAGTTGTATTCTGCTTGTGCAGAATAAAACTCGAGCGTTCGGTTCAGTGCCCTTCTTGATCGAAGAGTTCCTGACCTTCCAGTCGCTTGACCCGACGGTGTTCCATCAAGATGGCCAGTGTTCCGACGACGAAGGACACGACGCACACCGCGCCGGCGATGACTGCCCATCCGCGAAATCCGTAACCTGCTGCCACCAAGGTCAATCCGAGTGTTGCCAGACCCAGCCCGATCAGCAGGTATCCGGGATAGTTGCGCCCGTCGCTGATTGCCTCCCCGACGTGCGATCGATTGGTGTGTTCGTCATCTACCGGTGAACTCCCGCTCATGTTGGTCACGGCGCACTCCATCCTTCGCTCATGAAGACTTGCGATTCTTCGCTCGTCGTCGGTTCACAGGGCAACTACCCGATCGATGGGTGAATGAAACAGATGGAGTAGTGCCGAAGTGCAGAGAAAGCCGTACGCTCGAAGTATCGGGTGTGGAGGAAAACCGGTGCGAGGAAGGCCTATGAATGGGAAGTCGACTCCTGACCTATTCTCGGTAGGTACACCGACTCTCGGTGTCGAGGAGGAGTTTTTGCTCTGCGATCCGCAGACTGGGCGTCCCAGTCTGCGCAACTCCGAGGTTGCTGCTGCCGGGCGAGAACTCGGTATCTCGTTGCAACTCGAACTCACACGTTGTCAGGTGGAGACTTCCACTTCGATCGGCAGCCACATTCGTGACCTTCGTGACCAACTCTGTGAGTCTCGTGCCCTCACCGCCGATGCCGCTGCCCGCGTGGGATGTCAACTCATCGCTGTCGGAACGCCTTTCTACGATCCACCGGTCGACGAGATCACGCAGAAGTCGCGGTACCAACGGATGGCCGGTCAATTCGGTGCAATCACCGAAGGTGTGATGTGCGGTTGCCACATTCACGTGGGTGTCGAAGATCGAGAACGATCGGTCCAGATCATCAATCATCTGCGTTCATGGTTACCAACTTTGTTGGCATTGACGGCGAACTCCCCGATCAGCGAGGGACGCGATACCGGTTATGCGAGTTGGCGTTACGTTCTGTTCGGCAGATGGCCCAGTTCGGGTCCGCCACCCTTCTTCGAGTCCGTGGGGCACTACGAAGATGCCGTTGCAGCGATGCTGGAGACGGGGGTCATTCTCGATCCGCACATGGTCTATTGGGACGTGCGCATGTCGGATCACCTTCCCACCGTGGAGATTCGGATCAGCGACGTGCCCGCCACCGTGGAGGAGACGATGACTCTGGCCACACTGGTGCAGGCACTCGTCGGCACCGCATCCGCTGCGATCACCAAAGGTGAGGTTGCGCCTGCCGTCGATCAGGAGCTACTCCGCGCGGCTTGCTGGCGTGCAGCACGCGACGGACTCGACGGCAGGTCGCTGGACGTGGAATCCGTGCGTTTGCTGACTGCACACCAGGCGGTTCGGCGATTGGTGGATCATGTCGAACCTGCTCTGACCGCATTCGGAGAGTTCGAGCAGGTCACGGCTTCCTTGGACAAGGTCTTCAGCAACGGAAACGGGGCGATCGTGCAGCGCCGGCAACTCGCACGCCGGTCACGGGTGGCCGATGTGATCGACGAGTGCGCCCGACGCACTTTCGAAGGGTGCAGTTCACAAGGTGGCAGTGAGCTGTAGGGCACGGTTGGAATTGGCATTCCAAGACTTCCAATTTCTTATCGAGGTCACCGATCGGACAGCAGGAGGAGCAACATATGAATGGCGATCCACGACCCGAGCTTGCGTCGGACAAGGATCTCGACGATATGTGCAGGCAGTTGGCTGCAGCAGTAGAGGAACACGGTCTGTCGGTGGCGACGGCGGAATCGTTGACCGCCGGGAACATCGCCGCACATCTAGGAAAGGCGCCGAACACCGGTTCCTGGTTTTGTGGCGGGATCGTCGCATATACCCGAGCGGTCAAGCATTCCGTTCTTCATGTTCCTGACGGCCCAGTCGTCTGCGAGGACGCTGCTCGGGTCATGGCACACAGCACTGCCACACTGTTCGGCGCGACGTTGGCACTGGCGGTCACCGGCGAAGCCGGTCCGGATACCCAGGAGAACGTCCCACCGGGAACTGTGTGGTTCGGAGTCGTCGATCATGGGACCGCTGAAACAGAGAAGCAGGTTTTCTCAGGTGACCCCGAAGCTGTCCTGGGGGCGACCGTCGAGCATGCGATCGGTCTACTTCTGCGTCACGCGTCCGGTCGTCGCACGCCAAGTTCGATAGGCGTGGTGTAGTCGAGAATTCAACTGTTCGAACGATTCTTGTGATGTCCCTTGTGTTTCGCAGGAGCCTGAGCAGTAGGAATCAGACGGCCGTCGGCCGTGTATTTCTCGACTACAAGGTGCTTGCTGACGCCTCGATTGGCATCCACGGCGCACGCGATTGCTTGCTTGTCGGAGTCGAAAGGTTCCTCGGTCGAGGAGCCGTCGGGCATCGTGATCTTGTACCGATCCATACATCGACTATTGCGGGTAGATCCGCCTCCGACAACCTTTGCTCACGGAAATGTCGGCCAGGAGAACAGAAGGTCAGCGGGTCCAGTAATCTTCGGGCCTTCGACCTGAACGGAATCCGTAGTGTTCGAGCATCGCTGTCGCTTCCGGGAAGTTCGCCGCCAGAGCCTCGGGCACATGGGCATCGCTTCCGAATGTCACCGCTTTGCCTCCCTCTTCGCTCCACCACTGGGGTATCCAGGACCACAGTCGACGGGTGTTCATCTCGAGCGCCCGACCGCTTTCGGCGATAGCGCGCATCGCATTTCGGAATCCGTCCTCGAATCGGCGGGGATCGAAAGGTCCGGCGATTTCGGTCGGCCATGCACGCACGGCGTAGTCGATATGGGTGAACACCTCGAAGGTCTGAGAGCCAGCCACCATACGCGGGATCTCTTCGAGGTAAGCCCACATCACTTCGTCGGCGCCCCACTTTCGAAACAGGGTGTTCGGTTCACTCCGATCGTCGCCGACTTCGAGCGTGTGCAAGGACCCCAATACCCGGTCGATCACACCGAGATCAAGGAGGTGCGACGCCTGCGCTTCGTGCAGGTGCGGTTGTCCGAACTCGACTCCGGTGAGAATCCGCAATTCAGGAAAACGGTGTCGACATCGTTCGATGCTGTCGAGATAGCCGTCGCGGTCGAGGATGGGTGCGCGGACGTAGCCGTCGGTGCTCAGCAGGTGATGTTGATGGGGCATCAGATCTGCGGCGGTTGTGCGCCACCGAGCATCGAAGTCGAGATGCTCGGTGAACACCAAGGCGGGCAATCCGATTGCTTCGGCACGTGCGCAAGTCTGTTGCATTCGCCCGGAAGCGTCGGACTGTGGCCCGCCGGTATCCCACGACCACTCGCTGTGAACATGACTGTCCGCGGGTAGTTGCATGTTCAGTTCGTATCAGAGCGCGGGAGTTCTGGTGTGATTACAGTTCGGACTGGCGTACGAAGTCGCTCTGTGCGTGGGTGCCCCAAATTTCGGAGGACTGAGTCTCGGGTTCGCTGTCCAGCTTTCGAACTTCGTGAATGAAGTCCACTCCGTTCAGTTCGTCGGACGGAACCGACAGAAGCTTGCATGTGGTGCTGACGAAGAATCGCTGGACATCTTCCAACTCGAGACGCCCACCGGGCCGGTACCAGTGCGCAACCCCGGTGCACATCTCCAGTATCGCGAGTCGGCTCAATGCCAGATCTTCGATGTCGAAGGCGCCCACGCGTTGTCCGCGTTCGAGGATCTGTCCGAAAAGAAGCTCGTACTCGTCGCGCAGCGTCTGCAACTCGATGCGGTTGTCTCCGGTCAATCCGCGCATCTCGTACTCGGCGACGCGGGCAGTCAGTTGGTTGACAGCGGTAATGCCGACGTGCGACGACACCAGGCCGGCGAGCTGGACCACGGGATCGGCGCTGCGGCGCATCGCCCGCTCTCCCGACTGTGTCAGCTCGTCGAGGCACGACCGAATGATCGAGGCCAACAGTGACTCTTTGCTGCCGACGTAGTGATAGAGCGTTGCCGAGTTGATGCCGGCTTCTGCTCCGAGTTCACGAATGCCGGTAGCGGCGAACCCTTTCGTCGCGAACAGCGTGACTGCCGCCCGTTGAACGCGCCCCAGGTCCATGATCCTCATTTCGGTTGGTTGCCCAATCATGCTAGCATCGCCGCCGAAATCGACTGACCGTCAATCAATTGATTGATAGCTGCCTGTGTACTGGCAAATTACATATCTATTCATCAATCGATCGATTGAAAAATGCTTGACTGTGCGTTGGGTCACTGCATAGTGTTCTTGTCGAGCCTCCCCTCGGTGCGCGAGCTAACAGGGCACTCCATACAAGGAGCAATGACATGAACGACGCGAATCCTCCATCTCCCGCAACTGTCGACAGGCCTGCCCTGCGGCGTGTAGCCGGATCAGTTCTGGTCGGCACCACGATCGAGTGGTACGACTTTCAGATCTACGGCGCCTCCGCCGCTTTGGTCTTTGCGCCGCTGTTCTTTTCGGGCGCAGATCCCGCGCTGGCGACGATTCTCTCCTTCGCTACCTTTGCGGTCGGCTTTCTGGCGCGGCCACTCGGCGGTGTTGTGATGGGCCACTTCGGTGACCGCATCGGACGCAAGAAGGTCTTGGTGCTTGCACTTCTCTTGATGGGAGCTGCAACATTCCTGGTCGGCGTCCTTCCGACGTCTTCCCAGATCGGTGTGTGGGCCCCGATTCTTCTCGTTGTGTTGAGGCTGATTCAAGGATTCGGCGTCGGCGGCGAGTGGGGCGGTGCAGTTTTGACTGCTGTGGAGTACGCACCCAAGAATCGCCGCGGCTTCTACGGCAGCATGCCGCAGGTGGGTGTGCCCGCCGGCCTTCTGCTGGCGACGGCCGTCATGTTCGGCACCAAGGCGCTCACCGGAGACCAATTCCTGGTGTGGGGATGGCGAATTCCGTTCCTGCTGAGTATCGCTTTGGTTGCAGTGGGGCTGTACATTCGCACGGCGTTGGAAGAGACTCCGGCATTCGCTCGCGTGAAGCAGCAGAACACCGCGGTCAAGATCCCGATGGTCGACGCGTTCAAGAACTATCCTCGCCAGATCATTCTTGCCGCAGGTTCGATGATCAGCACCGGCGCCTACTTCTACATCCTGAACACCTACAGCCTGACGTACGCCGATCAATTCGATCTGCTGTCCGGAAACCTCATGCTCGGCGCGGTCATGGTCTCCGCCCTCGTTGCCGTCATCTTCATTCCGATCTTCGGTCAACTGTCCGAAAAATTCGGACGACGCCGGATCCTGATGGTCGGCATCACCGGCATGGGTCTGTGGGTCTTCGTTGCATTCGCCGCGATAGATACCGGCAACTTCTGGATCACCACCGGCGCATTGGCGGTCGGCGCCTTCATGCTCAGCATCTCGTACGGGCCGCAGGCGACGTTCATCGCCGAATTGTTCGACGCCCGGGTGCGCTACAGCGCGGCCTCGATCGCTTTCCAGATCGGTGTGCTCTTGGGTGGAGCAATCGCGCCGATGGTCGCGGCCATGTTGGTCCGCGCGACAGGTGGATCGTTCGCGGTGGCTGTGTATATCGCTGCCCTGTCGGTGATTTCGCTGATCAGCGTCTACTTCGTCCGTGACACCGACCTCGACGAAGGAAGCCGCGACATGTACATCGATGACAACGGGGCCTATCTACCGCCGGTCGATCAACGCTCAACGGTTGTCAACTAGTAGAGGAAACTTCAATGATCACAAAGAGTTTCGAAGAGATCTCTGTCGGAGACATTGCGGTAACGGACCCGCGGGTCGTCACCGAAGACTATGTGCGAAGTTTCGCCGACCTCACCTGGGATCGCCATCCTCTTCACCTCGACCCCGACTACGCGCAGCAGACGCGCTTCGGTCGCCAGATCGCCCACGGCGCACTCATGCTGTCCACCTTGCTCGGCCTGGTGGAGTTGGATCCCCGTTACCTCCAGTGCTTTTACGGACTTGATCACGTCAGGTTCCACCGGCCGACCTACCTCGGCGACTCGGTGCATGCGGTGTCGGAAGTGCTGTCGGTGCGCCCTCGCTCGGACGGTGAGACCGCGATCGTGACGTCGAAAGGCTCACTCGTCAACCAAGACGGAGACCTTGTTTTCTCCGGCGAATTCTCTTTCCTGGTAGGCGAGACCCATTCTCTCGACCTCGAAGTGGGTGCTCGGTGAGTTCTCGGCCGCATATGTCATGGTGGCAGGATCTCGAAGCGGAAAACTTCGAATGGACTGTGCCAGAGCAATTCAACATCGCGCACGCCTGTGTCGATGTGCAGAATCCCGATGATCTAGCCCTCGTCGTAGACACCGGTGGACACTGGAGTCGGTACACCTTCGGTGAAGTCGCCACGACAAGCCGTAAGTTCGCAACCGTGCTTGCGGATCTCGGCCTTGTCTCAGGGGATCGCGTCGGTGTGATGGTCCCACAGGGGATCGAGGTTCTCGCGACACATCTGGGCGCCTTCCGATCCGGAATGGTCACCGTTCCGCTATCGGTCAAGTTCGGGTCGGATGCGGTCGTTCATCGAATGCGTGACTCGGGAGCGAAAGTGCTTGTGGTCGACAAGGACTGTTACGAACGAGTTGCCGACGGAATAGGTGAGATCCCCGGCATCGAAGCCGTCATCGTTGTCGGAAAGACGGATCAGCCCTCCGATTCGACCCCCGTTCGACTTCTCGATTTCCACAGCCTCGTCGACAGTGCCGCAGAAAGCGCGGAATTGGCGGCGACGGGCCCCGATTCACACGCCATCATCATCTATACCTCGGGAACGACGGGGAATCCGAAAGGCGCCCTCCACGGGCATCGAATTCTCTTGGCGCACATGCCCGGTATGCGGACGGCATTCGACAATGCGCCGCAGCGGGGAGATGTCTTCTGGACGCCGGCAGACTGGGCCTGGATCGGCGGTCTGTTCGACGTTCTGTTTCCAGCCCTTGCGTTGGGGTGCCCCGTTGTTGCGACGCCCGACAAATTCACACCGGCGCGTGCGGTCGAGATTCTGAGCCGTCACAAAGTAACGGGTGCCTTCATTCCTCCGACTGCGCTCAAGCAGATGCGGAGTATCGGCGTCGACGGCACCGCTGCGCGTGGTATTCGGCTGCGAGCATTGGGAACTGGTGGTGAAGCCCTCGGTGACGCATTGCAGGCGTGGGTTGCAAACACACTCGGCGTAGCTGTCAACGAGTTCTACGGGCAGACGGAAATGAATCTGACCATCGGCACTTCGCGTTCGAAGTGGACGCCCGTGAGCGGCTCGATGGGTCGCGCTTTTCCGGGCTTCGACGTCACCCTCCTCGATCCGCTCGGCGAGCCGGTAGCGGTGGGGCAGGTAGGCGAGATCTGTGTGAAGGCAGGCAACCCCGGACAGTTCCTCGGCTATTGGAACCAACCGTCGAAGACTGATGAAAAGGTCTACGACGGGTGGATTCATACCGGTGATCTGGGTCGGACCGATGAAGCGGGGAACTTCTGGTACCAGGGGCGTGCCGATGACGTCATTTCGTCCGCGGGGTACCGGATCGGCCCCGGCGAGATCGAAGAGTGCCTGCTCTCGCACGACGAGGTAGCCATGGCCGGCGTCATCGGTGTTCCGGATCCGTTGCGCGGGGAAGCCGTTCACGCTTTTGTCGTTCTGTCCGAAGGAACGAACTCTTCGGAAGAGCTTCGCCAGGAGTTGCAGACCCACGTGAAAAGCCGCCTTGCTTTCTACCAGTACCCCAGGCAGATCACCTTCATCGACAGCTTGCCGCTCACCACCACGGGCAAGATCCTACGACGGGAACTCCGAACATTGGCCACTGACGCGAACGGCCTTGGCTAGCAGACGCCTACATGTTGGGTAGGACCACGACGAAGAACCAACCGCTCAGGGCAAGACCGATGACGCCGGTGAAGAGGCCGACTATTGCATCCCACGGCAGCTGGCGGGCATTCGAGAGCAGATGCCCGCCAGACTTCTTCGGGCGACGTCGGAGCGCAAAGATTCCTGTTGTAATCGCGCCCGCACCCAGAAGGATGCCGAAGCCGAAAGCCCAGAACAGGAGTACCGACAGCGCGCCGAGCATCTCCGACCTCTCACTCCAGCGTGCGACGCGCTGTGTTTCGGTCGGGGGAGGCCACTTGTGAGAAGGCGACAGAGCTGCACCGAAACGGCGGGTGTGATGACGAATTGACTGGTCGCTGAGAAACATTGTCCACCACGCCTGGAGTTGAGTCGATGTGCCGCCGGTATCTACTCGTCTACCCCTTCTCCGTGGATATATGCCGCTGAAGTTGGGGCTAGCTGGTTGCGTCGCGCAGCGGAATCTCGATCAGAAGCTCACTGGAACCCCGTACCTCTCGGGTCGATTGATTCTCATAGGCGTGCAACAGCTCTCGCGGTTTCGAATTGCAGGAATGTCATTCGATGTGAACAAGACCTTCCAGGGCGTCGAGGACCCGGTCCAGCCCGAATTTCCACGCTGCCTCGGGGCTGTACGGGGTGTTCTTGGCTTCGCCGGCCGCTCCTCCGACTCGCTGCGCCAGCGGGAAGTTGTCGCCGAGATAGGCAGCCAGACGCTGGTTCCAGGACGACCACACCTCGGCCATGTCGGCCGCTCGGGGGTCGGGGCGCCGTGCTTGCGCCGAGGACCGGGCGAAGTCGGCGACAAACGTCAGCGCGGAATCCCGCTCGATGTCGCTCAGCCCGGTGCCGTCGAACGCGTGTAGTTCGTGGTCGTACTTCGCGATAGTTCCCGGACCCAACGCGGAGCGCTGATCGGTGATGTCCAGGAGCCACCAGTGCTCCGAGTAGAGGGCAAGTTCCTCCTCGGCTACCCGGCGCACGCGCTTGCGCCACGTCATGTTCCCGTACGACAGGCGCGGACTGTTGCTGCGCACGGTGTCGACCATGAGCACCAGGAGATCGTCACGGGACCCGACGTGGGTGTACACCGCCATGCCCGAGATTCCGAGCTCGGCGGCCAATCGGCGCACCGTCACCGCGTCCAGCCCTTCCACGTCCGCGAGGGCAAGAGCGACGTCGACCGCCTGTGAGGTGGTGACCTTCGCGCGAGGGCCGCGGGCTCCACCCTTCGGTGCGAGGGGGTGATCGCGCCACAGTAGGTCGATCAGTTCGCGTGCCATCAGCCGTCTCCAGAAATCGGGAATACCTCAACAGTGGTATACCTTATACGGTGCATACTGTATGCACTGCACAAGGTTTATGATCATGGAGGCCACGATGAAAATCACCAGCACTGCTCTGTCCTTGAACGTTGCCGACACGGACGCGTCGGCCCACTTCGCGAAAACCCATTTCGGCTTCACCGAGGCCATGTCCGACGATGGATTCGTTTCTCTGAATCATCCGGATGCCGGGGTCAACGTGGTCTTCCTTCGCACCGGTCTCGGTACGTTCAAGCCGGACTTCGTTGCAGGTTCGGCCGGGCAAGGCATGCTCATCGCATTCGTGGTCGATGACGTCGACGCCGAGTTCGCCCGCATCGCTGCCGAAGGTGCCTCCGTCGTCACAGAGCCGGAGACCGAACCGTGGGGCGAGCGCTACTGCCAGTTCGTCGATCCCAACGGCATCGTGTGGCAGCTCGTTCAGTGGGTGTGAAGAACCCGAGCGCTCGGCTCGGCGGCGCGCGGCACAGAACGTAACCAGAGGGCGCGTTCGACGGACTGAGCTTGGAAGCGTTGCGGTGAGATCCCGTGCGCAGTGCGAAACGCTCGGCTGAATGCGGGCAGGTGCGCGTAACCCAGGTTCCTCGACACAGTGCCGGGTGCAACCCCGAGTTGGAGTTGGGTGCGTGCCTGGGTCATCCGTGAAAGCGATCGCCATTGCGGATACGTAGTGCCGGTCTCGATACGGAACTCCCGGCGCAGCCTGGCAGCGTCGGTACCGAACTCTTGCGCCCACTCGTCCAGAGTGCGAGGGTCAGCCGGTCGGGCGGAGATTGTCGCTGCCAGTCGTGTGGCAATCGAATCGGCGGCAGACCCGTTCGAAACCGATTGTGCGAGAGGGCCGGTGGCGATGATGTCGAATGCTGCGGCGCTGTCGTGGCCACGCGGGCGCAAGGGTGTGTAGGCGGCGACGAAAGTGTGCAGCAATGCCAATTCGTCATCGGGGGAGAACTGCACGGTCTCGAGGGCGTCGGCAGATACGGTCGATCCGTTCGAGGAGCGGAAGCCGAGCGGCAGAAGCAGTGAACCCGTCGGAACCGTGACGGTATTGAGGACGCCTGCAGGCAGAATCATGGCCTCGCCGGTGCGCAGTTCCCAGCTGCGGTCCGCGACGTCCACCCGGGCTTGGCCTCGGTAAACCCACACTGCGACGTGGGCGCCGTTGACGCGCGGCCAGGTCGCGTTGGCCGGTATCGGCGGCGCAGTTTCTCCGGGCTGCCTGGGCTCTGCGAGCATGCGGACCAATGCTTGATCGTTGTCGGTGTCCACGCTGCGATCGGTTGGACCGGAGAGGGCCCGCCGACGGTAGTCGCTCGGGCTCTCTCCCATCTGGGCCCGGAACGCGCGAGTGAATCCGCTTCCTGTTTCGAAGCCGACTTCGTTTGCAATCCAACCGATCTCGCGGTCCTGCTTCAGGTACTCCAACGAGGCGGCGATCCGGGCTCGAAGCCGCCAGCGCGTGAAGGTGAGGCCGGTTTCTTCCACGAAGTACCGCTGGAGCGTTCGAATGCTGATCCCGGCACGCTTCGCGAATTGTCCCTCGGTGTCGTCGGTGCCAGGCGTTCGCAAAAGGGCGTGCGCGATCTCGAACGCTTCCCGTGACTGCGGCAATCGCGGCAGCGAGGTGGCCCCGTCGTCAGCCCGGGCGATCATCTCGAACAAGGACGACGGGTGTGCAGCGTCGCCGCGCAGATAGCCCAGGTTGTGAACGAACTCGTGGATCAGTCTGTCTTCCCATCCGGGCGGAACGCGCAGGCGCGTCACGGTAGCCGGCCCGGCGCTGGCGCCGTTCGAAGGCGGAAGCAGGATGGGAAACGCGACGGAATCCGAGTCCGTCTCCATTGCGTATCGCGCACCCGCCGGGATCCACAGCGATTCGCCAGCTGGTATCTCGTGGACCGTCGATCCGACTCGGACGCGTCCGCTGCCTGCAAGAACCCAGAACAACAGCGGCGAGCGGGCGGTGCTGGGCTCGGTGGCGCTCGCACGGACCGGCGCCAAACCGATCGCGTTCGGCTCAGATAGTGGTAACACGTTGGCGCTCCTGGACAACCCTTGCTACTTAAGTATGGCTAACTTTACCTCTGCCGTCTGCGTTCGCAGCGGCGCACTCTCGTACCTTCAGAAAGCCATAATCATGCGCAGATCACTTCGCCCGACGGCGGCAATACTCGCCGTGGTCGTCGCCCTCGCTCTTGCCGGCTGCTCCAGCTCGTCAGATAGCGATGCCGGAACCGAGGGCACCCAGAAAACCTCAGGTTCTGCCGAGGGATGGCCGCGCACCGTCGATCACGGCGACCGCAGTACCGAGATCACCTCGAAGCCGACCCGAATTGTGTCCACCTCGCCGTCGTTGACCGGCACGCTGCTTGCAATCGGTGCGCCGGTCGTCGCCAGCGCGGCAACGACGCCGTCGGGAATGACCGATGAACAGGGGTTCTTCTCCCAGTGGTCGGAGGTGGCAGCTGATCGTGGAGTAGAGGTTCTCTACCGAAATCTCGAGCTGAACCTCGACGCGATCGAGACGTTCGAACCCGATCTGATCATCGGGTCCGCCAACGGAGGTGACTCGACGCTCGACGCCTACGCGCAGCTGAGCGACATCGCACCCACCGTTCTTCTCGACTACGGCGCCAGCTCCTGGGAGGAACTCGCAGATCAGCTGGGGACTGTCACCGGACTCGAGAGCGAGGCCGACAAGACCGTCGACGAGTACGACAGCTGGGTGACGACGCAGGCCGGGAAGATCAAACTTCCCGAGCAGCCGGTGACGGCGCTGGTCTACATGGGTGCCGACGGTGTCTGGACGTTCCGGGCCGACAGCCCACAGGGCAATCTGTTGACCTCGCTCGGCTTTACCTATGCCGAGCCCGCTGAGCAGTTTGTCGCTCCGGACAAGCGGGGTGCCTCCGGCGTCGCGATCGTCAGCTCCGAGAACATGTCTGCCGCCCTTGACGGCTCACAGACGCTGTTTGCCGTCTCGATGGGACCCAAGGATGTGGAGAAGCAACTTGCTGCCGATCCGCTTCTCGCCAATCAACCTGCTGTCAAGGGTGATCGGGTCTACGCGATGGGAACGGCGGCTTTCCGCCTCGACTACTTCAGTGCCAAGCAGACAGTCGAGTCGCTGGTGTCCACGTTCGGTGGATGACGGCGTGAGCGCTTCTTCACAGTCCCGGACCGAAGCACCGCTGTGGTCCGGGACAGCCGCGCGTGCGGGGTTGTTGGTCGTGGCCTCCGTGGTCGTGATCGTGCTGGCGTCCGTCGGTGGGCTGGTACTCGGCTCTCGCAATATCCCCGTCGCCACCGTGCTCGACGCGATCCTTTCCTACGACGCCGGCAACAACGAACACCTCGTGGTGATCGGATCACGCTTGCCCCGAACAATTCTCGGGCTGGTGGTCGGGGCTGCACTCGGACTGGCCGGCGCGCTGATGCAGTCGATCACCCGCAACCCTCTGGCCGATCCGGGGCTACTGGGTGTGAACGCCGGAGCGTCAGCGGCAGTTGTGATTGCGATTGCCTATCTGGGGGTGACTTCGGTCGGCGGTTATCTGTGGTTCGCGCTCGCCGGCGCGGCCGTTGCCTCGGTGGGTGTGTACATGTTGGGGTCTGCGCATCGCAGCGCCGCGACCCCAGCGCGCATGGCGCTCGCCGGTGCCGCTGTGGCAACGGCGATCACGGCGCTCACCAGCATGGTTCTCATCAGCAATGAGGCTGCCTTCAATCAGTTCCGATTCTGGGCAGTGGGTTCGTTGCAGGGGCGCGGCGGAGACGTGATCGTCACCGTCCTTCCCTTCATCGCGATCGGTATCGTGTTGTCGTTGTTGCTGATTCGTCCACTCAATGCGATTGCTCTTGGTGAGGACGTTGCCAAAGGGCTCGGCGCCCGCACTGGTCCCGCCCGGGCCGGATCCGCTGTAGCAGTCATCCTGCTCGCGGGGGCGGCCACCGCGGCGGCAGGCCCACTCGGATTCGTGGGGCTGGCTGCGCCGCACATCGTGCGCGGCGTGGTCGGACCGGACCTGCGTCTTCTTCTGCCGTGCGTGCTCGTCGTCGCGCCGGCGTTTCTTCTCTTGGCCGACGTGCTCGGTCGCGTTGTCACCGCGCCGGGAGATCTGCAGACGGGGATCGCGGTGGCTGTGCTCGGCGGACCGTTGTTTGTCGCGCTCGTTCGTTCACGGCGGGTGGCGTCACTGTGAACATGATTGCAGCGCAGCCGGTCCCACCGCTCTTTCGCGGTTGGGTGGTTCGAATCGAGTCGTGGTCGTGGCGCATAGTCCCGCGAGTGCTGTTCGTAGCCATCTCAATCAGCGCGGCGTTGGCGGCGCTCTCGTTTGCCACGCTGATGTACGGAACCTTGGACCTGTCCTTGGGTGAGGTGTGGCGCGCTCTGAACGGCGAAGGCACCCCAGCGGCGGTTCGGTCCGTCCAGAATCGCCGTCTTCCGCGGCTGATCACGGCGATCGGGGTGGGTGGAAGCCTCGGTGTGGCCGGCGCGGTTTTCCAGACGCTTTCGCGCAATGTTCTCGGCTCGCCGGACATCATCGGTTTCACCACCGGCGCTGCGACGGCGGCGGTGGTCCAGATCGTGTTCTTCGGCGGCGGGGTACTGCAGACCGCGGGCGCTGCTGTTCTCGGCGGCATGCTGACCGCATTGCTCGTGTACGCGCTGGCACGCAAAGACGGAGTCAGCGGCGGTCTTCGACTCGTCCTGGTCGGCATCGGAGTTGGGGCGATGCTGAGCGCCGTGATGTCGTTCCTGGTGGTACGCGCGGATATCGACGACGCCACCGTGGTGCAGCAGTGGACGGCCGGTTCGCTGACCGGGCGCGGTTGGCCACACGCGATCAGCGTTGCGATTGCCGTCGGTGTTCTCGTTCCTGCTCTCGTCGTGGTGTCCAGGCGCGTCACCATGATGGAAATGGGCGATGACGCAGCATCTTCGCTCGGAATCTCCGTGGAGCGATACCGATTCGCCGGCATCCTGCTTGCGGTCGCGCTCACCGGAGCAGCGACTGCAGCTACCGGTCCCATCGCCTTTGTGGCGCTCGCAGCTCCCCAGATCGCACGACGGTTGGCTCGGCGCAGCGGTGTTCTTGTCGCGACCTCCTTCCTGCTCGGCGCGGTTCTGTTGGCGGGCGCCGACTTGATTGCCCAAGCGGTCGAGGTCGGTCTCCGAACTCCGGTCGGTCTTGTCACCAGTCTGCTCGGCGGTGCCTATCTGATCTGGCTGCTGGCCCGTCAGGCCTGAAAACCTCGCTACGAAAGAGATTCATGACTACAGCTACTCCGGTATCGCGGCTACAGGCCGAGAAGATCGAGCTCCGGT
Source organism: Rhodococcus sp. P4_E4 (assembly GCF_056401575.1). Classification (NCBI taxonomy): domain Bacteria; kingdom Bacillati; phylum Actinomycetota; class Actinomycetes; order Mycobacteriales; family Nocardiaceae; genus Rhodococcus; species Rhodococcus sp. P4_E4. Next base: position 70,561 of record NZ_JBFUJB010000022.1, read on the forward strand.
ACGCCGATCGAACCATCGTGGACGAGTTGAGTCTCGAGATCCCCGACGGCGGTTTCACCGTGGTCGTCGGACCGAACGGGTGCGGCAAGTCGACGTTGTTGCGTGCGCTCGGCAGAATGCTCGCGCCGCGATCGGGTCGGGTTCTGCTCGACGGTAACGACATTCGGTCCTATCGCACCAAGGTAGTGGCTCGGCGCATCGCTCTGCTGCCGCAGTCTCCGCTCTCACCCGGAGCGATCACCGTGGCAGACCTCGTGGCTCGCGGCCGATACCCGTACCAGAGCATGCTGCGCCAATGGTCACCCGAAGACGAGCGTGTTGTCGCCGAAGCGCTCACTGAGGTCGGAATGCGCGATGCAGCAGATCAATTGGTGGACGAACTGAGCGGTGGACAACGGCAGCGGGTATGGATCGCCATGACACTCGCGCAGCGAACCCCGGTGTTGTTGCTCGACGAACCGACCACCTTTCTCGACATCGCCCACCAGATCGAGGTTCTCGACTTGTGTTCCCAACTGCACCAGTCCGGTCGAACGTTGGTCGCGGTCCTGCACGACCTGAACCTCGCGGCTCGATATGCCACGCACGTAGTTGCCATGCGGTCCGGAAAAATCGTCATGCAGGGCAGTGCCTCGGACGTCTTCACCCCTGAGTTGCTGCGTGAAGTGTTCGACCTCGAGGCTCTGGTCCTCGAAGATCCCGAAACCGGACGGCCACTTGTTGTTCCGCGTGATCGAAGAACTGCCAGTCAGCTACCCGTCCACTACTGAACCATCGATCAGGAGATATCAATGACTACCGCATCTCGACCTGAAGAAACTGAAACCTCTGCGTCGGCAAAGGCGCCACGCGGCGAAGATCACGACCGCGGTCTCAACGACGTGGTTGCCGTCGTCGAAAGCGTCGAACGTCCGACCGAGAGCATCTTGCGCATCACCGTCCAGCTGACTTCGTCGGCGGACGACCCGAATTGGCTGCGTCCCAACGTCGCATTCCGCATCCAGCTAGGTCCGCAGTACGGCGACGTCTCTCGTGTCTACACGGTGCGCACCTTCGATGCGTCGAGCGGTTCGATGACCTTCGACGTCGTGCTGCACGGTCACACCAGCCCGATGATGCGGTGGGCCGACGACCGTCGTGTGGGTGACACGTTCTCGCTCACCGGCCCTCGCCCGCACTTCCTCGTTCCCGAGATCACTGGTCGCCGCGTCGCACTGTTTGCCGACGACACCGCGATACCTGCCCTCTATTCGATTCTGCTTCAGTGGCCCGAGGGTGTGACCGGTGTTGGTTGGGTCGCCACCGGTGACGCCGAGGCTTTCGCGGAACTGCCCGTGATCCCCGGCCTCGAATTGCATCATGTCGAGGATCGCCTTGCCGAGTATGCCCTCGAGCTCGAGAACCCAGGAGACTATGCGGTGTGGGGTGCCGGTGAGCGAGACGAAATGCGCTCCATCCGAGCGCATTTCCGTAAGACAGTCGGCCTGGCGAAGGACGATGTAGTTGTCTTCGGGTACTGGAAGCGCGGGGTCAGCACTACCGAAATAGATCAGAACAGACTTCGGAACTACACGAGCATCCTCGAAAGCGGCGGCACACTCGCGGATATCGACGATCTCGCCATCGGGATCTGAACCGACGGTTGGATACTTCAACCCGCCGCGTGTTCTTCCGGCGCCAGTGAATTGCCCGGTGCGATGTTCGAGCAGTTGTTCGGCGCCGGATTCCCGCTGAAACGGTCGTTGAGCCAGGTGATGGCGCCGGGGAGCCAAAGCGCGCCACCGGGAACGTGACTGATGGTGTCGTACTGGTCGTACTGGATGGACAAACCTGCGTCGCAATAACGAGTGGCGAGTGTGCGGACGTCCCCGGCAACCATGACTCCGTCGCCAGGGCCGACGCCGGGTCCACCTGGCTGGGTGCCCTCGAGGGCTCCGTTTGCGGCTTGAGCGATGAACATAGGGATGGTG